>JAHBXR010000004.1 GCA_019636335.1 Pirellulales bacterium | reverse complement strand
TTTGAACTCAACTTGTAGTAGTAGACGCGGAGCAATCCCACTATGACCAAAACCCTGCTTATTACGGACGATGCCCTGCTCATGCGTGTCATCATTCGTGACGTGGCCACCCAGAACGGTTGGCACGTCGTCGGCGAGGCCAGCAACGGCCAACAAGCCATCGAGGAATACCAGCGCACGAAGCCGTCGGCGGTAACGCTCGATCTGGTCATGCCGGGCTTCGATGGCCTGCACGCCTTGCGCGGCATCCGGCGGCATGATCCCGCGGCGAAGATCATCGTCGTCAGCGCGCTGAATCAGCAAAACGTGCTCGAGCAGGCCGTGGCCGAAGGAGCAGCGGACTTTGTCTGCAAGCCCTTCGACCGCGACAACCTGGCCGACGCCCTGGAGCGTCTGCCCGTGGAAACCGTAGCGGCGGAGTAAACCAAGACGAGCGCGATACCGACGGTCGGCACGACGGTCGAGAAACGCCATCCGAAGACGAGCAAGCAGCGATAGCGCCACGAGCGCACACCGGCGAAACTACAGCACAACAGCGTTGAGTTCGAGTCACCACATGAAAGCCGAATGGATCAATCCGTTCATCTCCGCCACCGTCTCCGTGTTTTCGAAGATGCTGCACTGTGAGATTACCCGCACCACTCCTGCCATGCGCGACGGATGCCAGCCCCTGCACGAGGTCAGCGGCATCATGGGCTTGCAGGGCAATGTCTGCGGCACCGTGGTCGTCAGCCTGAGCCGCGAGGCGGCGCTGGCGGCCACTGCCTCGATGATGGGGAGCCGGCCGACGAGCATCGATGCCGATGTGATCGACGTCGTCGGCGAGATCACCAACATGGTGGCCGGCGCCGCCAAGGCGCAGCTCGAAGAACTCTCGATGCGGATCGGCCTGCCGACGGTCATCACGGGCAAGAGCCATATCCTCAACTTTCCGCGCGGCGTGACCGTGATTAGTGTTCCGTTCGAATCGCCCTGGGGTGCTCTGAGCGTGGATGTAGGACTCAAAGAAACCGGCGTGGCAGTAACGGCCTAACAAGGCCGGATTGTCGCCGCACGTATCGCAACCTTGTCCGGTCAGGGCCACGTGCCTTATGTCCGTGATCGTTTACACCTGCTGTATCGCACTGGCCAATCTGGGCCTGGGATTCTATTGGGGCTTTCGCCATCGCGAGACCCTGCTCCTGGCCGAGCTCGCGCTGGGTGAGGACATTGCACCCCCCCCCTCGAGTGATGCCACATGCCGCTCGACCGTGGACATCGACGCCGGTGAAGAGGCGCCGTTCGCGGAGACCGACTCCAGCCGAGATGAGCTCCCGGCCGCACCCGACGAGGAAAACGCACAGGCGAACCAAGCGGCGATCGCCAACGGGTGGTTGGATGCCCCGCAACGTCGTACCGGCGCAGCGTGGCAGGAGGTCCCCAAGCAATTTGGCGAAGAGCTGACCCGGATCGAACAGCACCTGCCCATGCTACGGGATGGCGTCGATCAGCGGACGCTACAACGCGTCATCGACGAACTGTCACGCGTTATCGAGCGCGAACTGTCTGCGTGGAATCAAGCCTGGGAAGCGCTGTCGCACAGTGCCGCCGCGCCCACCGCGGAACAGAGCATGCTCGAACAGGCGATTTCACAGGCGGAATCGACGCTGACGAATCTTCATCGTCTGACGACAGCCGACCACACCACCGAGGCCGTCGTCGAGCTGGAAAAAGAAGTCATCAAGCTGCGGCGCATTCCGACGCTGCCGGCGATGAAAGCGGCGCCCTCCCCGACGGGCGAACACTCCTTGACGAGTTGATGTGCCGCCGTGGTCGCTTTGCCACCAGAGACTATTTTACCGACAAATGCCTGGCCGATGTCCTGCGGACTACCGACGGCGACCTGGCATTCCAGCTCCCGCGCCGGATGCAGATTCCGTGCAGGCTGGGATAATATCGCATGAAGAACGCTCGAAAAAAACAACTCGCCTTGGCAGGGGACTCTTTTCAGGCCGCCGCGATCCGGATCATAATGACTCGCGGCCGGGGCGATGTCTAACGACTCAGCGAGGATTCGCAACATGCAGCGACGTGGCTTTTTGAAGGTGGCGGGTGCGGCGGGCTTGATGTCGACGCTGGGGGGTTTCCCCCTCGTCCTAAAAGCGCAGGCCGACGAGACGCCGGAGGCCACCGACCCGGCACTCGAGGTGCGCCGCGTCGAGAGCGACCGTTTCGTGCTCGAATTCCATCCCACCGAACCGCGGCCGCTGCGCATCCTGCAACTGACCGATACGCACTTCGGCAGCGTCGGTTACCAGGCCAAGGAGAACGACGCCCGCAGCTTCGAAGAATTGCGCCGGCTGGTGGCACAAGAGAAGATCGACTTTGTCGTCCACACGGGCGACTTCATCAACAACGATCAGGGGCTGAAGGTGAGCCTCGAAGCGATCGAGTTCATGGATTCGCTGGGAATTCCCTGGACGCACGCGCTGGGCAACCACGACCATGGCATGCGGACGACGAAAGAATTGCGCGCCCCGATGAAGAACGCTTCGGTGGGCGAGTTTCGCTCGGGCAACCGCGACGAGTACGCCTTCCGGTTCGATCTCGTAACACCCGCGAGCGACGCGCCCACGTGGTCGATCTATTGCTTCGATTCCGGCTTCCGCGAACCGAACCGCAAGGTCAGCCCAGCGCAGCTCGAGTGGTTCGCGGCGCAGATGAAACGCGACGCGGATGAAGGAATCACGGCGCCGGCGCTGGCGATGATCCATATCCCGGTGATCGAGTTTGAGAAGCTGCGGGCCGCCGAGTTGCAACAGGGCAACTACGGCGAACGCGTCTGCTTCGACAGCGATCGGGGCGATACCTTTGCCACGCTCGATAAGAACGACCGCGTTCGTGCCGTGTTCAGCGGCCACGATCACGAGAACGACTACAGCGGCAAGTGGGAAGGGGTCGAGCTGGTCTACGGCCGCGTCAGCGGCTGGAGCGGTTATGGCGACCTGCCCCGCGGCGGACGACTGATCGAGGTGGATCCGGCCAAACAGACTTACTCGCACCGGATCGTGCTGCCGGCATGATGCAGAACCCGTACGCCGCACCGACACAACTTTCACGGCCCGCGGCAGATGGAACTCGCCCACGATACGAGATTCAGCTCGCGGATTGCTTTCCTGCCGCCAATCCGCTGGATTCGTCTTGGTCGCAATCCGCTTGTAAGACAGCTCGCCGAGCGTGCGGAAGCGGCACGTGGTGCGACATCATAAGTGCGTTCACATGTCCTCTTCCCACACCGTGTGATAACTCTCGGTGGTTTGGAAGTAGTCAAGCATGTTCGCGTAGAAGGGATGATGCCCCAGCGTGGCGCTGTCGCCGATGACGATCAGCTTGCGGCGGGCGCGTGTCAGGGCGACATTCATCCGCCGCGTATCGCCGAGAAAGCCGATCTCGCCTTCGCGATTCGAACGCACCAGCGAGATGATCACCGCTTCCTTCTCGCGCCCTTGAAAGCCATCGACGGTGTCGATCTCGAGCGCGCGATGCTCGGCGTGCTGCCGCAGCCAGCGAACCTGGGCCGCGTAGGGAGCGATCACCGCGATTTCACGAGGCGAGAGCCCCGCCTCGATCAATTGCCGAGCCTTGGCGAGCACCAACCGCCCTTCGGACGGGTTGCGGCGGCTGAGACCATCGGGTTCGAGCTCCTCGTCGTAATCGGCGCCGGCCGTGTCGACGAAGGTTACCGGACACTCGGAAAGCGGGGTGGCGGCCACATGCGGCAGATCGGCCAGCACATGCCGGCGAACCGAGTCATCGGCCTCGAGCGTGCCACCATAGAACTGCTCGCTCGAGAACTGCATGATCTCTTCGTGCATGCGGTACTGCACGATCAACTGGCGCGTGATCGCCGTACGGTAGGTCTCGACCAGCCGTTGCATCATGCTGCGCGAATACCCTTCTTCGGCGGCAGGGATCGAACGCACCGTCGGCGGAAGCTGGCAGTGGTCTCCCGCCAGCAGCACGCGCTTGCCGCGCAAGAGAGGGATCCACGTGGCGGGCTCCGTACACTGACACGCCTCGTCCACGACCACCCAGTCGAACTCGCGGTCTCCCAGCACTTCCTCGTCGATCGTGTTCGTGGCGCAGATGACATCGGCCTCGGCGAGCACGTCGAAGATCGCCCGGCGCTCGAGCTGCCGCGCCTCGTGCTTGAGACGCTTCGCCTCTTGCCGCATTTCGTACTTTGAGCCGGGGACGGGCCGGGCCCGCGTATAGCGGTCGGCTTTTTCGAAAAGCTGCTCGGCGCGGCGCAACAGGTTGCGCGCCACGCGCATGTTGTCGTGTGCTTCGACCAGGCCGTCGAGCGTGTGGTTGCGCAAGGCTTCCTTTACCCGGGCCGGATGCCCCAGTCGTACGACGCGTTCTTCGGCCGCGACGAGCCGTTCGAGCAGGTTGTCGACCGCCGTGTTGCTCGGCGCGCAGGCCAGCACGCTTTCACCCCGGCTGATGGCCTGGCGAATAAAAGCGACGACCGACGTGGTTTTGCCTGTTCCCGGCGGACCGTGAATGATCGCCACGTCTTCGGCCGTCAGCGCGAACTGGATCGCCTCGCATTGCGAAGGATTCAAATGATCGACATCGACCAGCGGCGGCGGCTCGCCGCGAAACCGCGGGCGGCGGTTGTGCCCCCAGATCGGATCCAGGTCGCCGAGCAGGATCTGACGCAGCTCGAGTTGCCGCCCGCGCACTTCACTCGCCCGAGCCAACGCCGCGCGCTCGCGATTGCGCGTGACCTCGTCGGCCGAGAGATCGAGATCGAAGAGCTTGCCCGAGATCCAATGCTCGAACGCCACCTGAATCGAGTGCTGCGAGCGGGCGCTGACGACCCCGTTCTGGGCGGGTTCTTCGTCGTCGCCCACGGGGGTCACGACCACCGGCGACCCGATTCGCAGCCGGTTCCAAGGCAGATCACACGTGCGGTTGCGCTTGACGAAGGTGAAGAGGTGCCGGCCCGCCAGCCCTGTTTGATGGTCCTCGATCGCCAGATCGATCAGCGTTTCGCCACTTTGCTCGGCCGTTTTGCGCGTGCGCAGCTTGCGCCGTTCGGCCAGCTCATCGGCCTCGGCGGCCGACTCCCATTCGAGCCAGCGAAACATCCGATCGAAATAACTCTCCTGGGGAATGAGTCGACTCCCTCCACGCGATGACGGCGCCCCGACACTACGGCCCCACGGATGGCCGGCGAATTCGCTGACTTCCGCGACACGCCGCAGCTCGCATTCTAATGTTTACGACGACGACGCGAAGTCCGTCTCGCGCCGGGCTTCCACGCCGGCTAATACGATTCGTGGATCTTCTCGCACACGTTCCCCAGGGTGCGGCCGATCCTACCGGTGCCGTCGGCGTTGTCGAGCAACGCGTTATTGACGAAGAGCGCGAAGACGAGGCGACGGCCACTCGCCGCGGTCAGATACCCGGCCAAGGCTTTGCTCTGCAGCAGAAAGCCGCCGTCGAGATTGTTCCGCCAGTAGAGGGTTCCGGTCTTGGCCTGCGCTGTGCCTCGGGCGGGACTGTCGGCGGAGACGGCCTCGGCCAGAGTGCCGTCGACGCCCAGGATCGGTAGCGCCGCGAGATAGACGTCGAAGTCGTCGCGGGTGGCCATGTGCCGCAGCAGCGATACCGTGGCACGGGGCGTGATATAGTCGGCTCGAGCCCCGCCGGCGCCGCCCCCGAACGAGATCGTGTCGACGTCGACGCCCAGCTCATGAAGTACGCCGGCCTGGATGCGTAGGCCTTGTTCGAGCGTGCGCTTTCCGTGACGCGCGGCCAGGAGCAGTGGCAGCGTGCTCGCGTGCAGGTTGTGACTGACCTTCAGAATCAGCTTGGCTTCCTCGCTCAGCGGGGGAGAAGTGAGCAGGGCGACGCGCGGCAACTGGGCCGTCTGATCGCGATCGGGCAAGCGATCCCTGGCGTTGGCCGCCGCGAGACGTGCCTTGACGTTCACCCCCGCTCGTTCCAACGCCTCGATCAGTAAAATTCGCGCGAACGTGGCGGGATCGGTTACCTCGACGATCCGCACCACCGGTTTCGAGTCGGCCGGAATAGTGCCGCGCACCAGGATACGATTCGGCGCGGCAAAGAAGACATCGAGGTCGAGCTTGCCACCGGCCGCCACGGTTTGAGCCTGGGCGTCGACCGAGAAGGTGGCCGACTTCGGACGCCAGTCGACGAACGCCGGCTTGCCAACTTCGCCCGGCGACACGACGACGTCGATGACATTATCGTTCACCATGATCGGCGTCAGGCGCGAGGGCCCGCTGCCCGTGCTCTCGTCGAGATCGAACAGGCGATCGTCGATGAGGACGTCGCCGGCGATGTGATTGATGCCGGCGTCGGCGACCTGTTTGGCCAAGGCGTTCAAGCCGGCGAGCGGATCGGGCGCCGTCAGCTCGGTTTTCTTCGAGCTATTGGCATAGGTGTGATCGCCGTTGGTGAAGGCGATCTGATCCGACTCGACGCTGCGGCCTCCCAGGGTCGGGTCGCCGCTGGCGATGAGGATGAGATCTCCCTCCAGGCGGCCGTCGTTCGAGACTTCACCGCGCCGCACCAGCGGCGTTTCGAAGCGAAAATCCTTGCCGAACTGCGCCAGGGCCGCGGCCACCGAATAGAGCTTGGTCGTCGAGGCCGGCGCGAAAAGCTTGTCCGCTTGGTATTCGTACAGCACTTCACCCGATTCGAGATCGGCCACCAGCAATCCCCACTGCGCGGTGCGGAACTCCGGCTGCGCCACAATCGTCTGGAACTTTTCTGCCAACCCCTCGGCCGCGCTGGGCCGAACGCAGAACGAGGCTAGCAGCGCTCCCCAGATCAACAGCACGTAGTGGCGCGACGCGACGGACATGGCACGAACTCTCGCAGAGAATGACGCGTGGAGAGTGCCATTGTGTTAGAAAGAGCCACTCGCTGCAAACGGGCTTTCGCCGCGAGAAAAGTCCGCAAAGCAGACCCCCTCGCACGCGAGACCCCCGAGCTCAGTCGAGCACGAAGTTCACCGGCAGGCGACCGGCCCAACGAATCGGCTTGCCACCCTGGCGAACGGGGGCATAACGCCAGCCGCGGACGGCCTCGATGGCGGCCAGGTCGAGCATCTCGTGGCCGCTCGAAGAGAGCAATTCCACGCGCGAAACCGCCCCATGCTCCATCACTTCCAGCCGCAGCAGCACCGTGCCTTGCTTTCCCTCGCGCCGCGCTTGGCGCGGATACAACGGGGGCACGTTGTTTAGCAGTCGCGGCGGAAACGGATCGTCGACGATGATCGGCGGCTGCTGCCCTCGCGCCGGCAGGGGAAAACCCGCTGGCAGACTACCCTGCGGTGGAACGAGCGGGGGCGCTCCGTCGGAGGACGGTGGCGATCCATCGGCTGGCAAAGAGGGCGCCCCGGGAAACATGTGGGGTGCGGGAGCCAACCCCGGGGGCGGCCCCATGTCGGGCGAAGCGACGTGCGAGTCGCCGCGGGCGGGACCAGCAAGCATTCCGCCCATAATGATGGCCAAACCCAGCAGCGACGCTGAGAACCAGGCCAGATTCCGAGGATGAACGGGAAAGTGGATCACGATTTCAGTATGCCGCACTCGAGTGACGCCGTCGAGAGATCCTTCGACGAACCTGATTTCGCCGGCGCCGTCGTCGGATCGTCGCCGACGACGGCGCCCCGCAGCCCCCGCAAAGGACTAGTGCAGATACTCGTAGCCGAACACGGCGTTGATGCCCGGCCCGTCGACTCCCGAGCCCAGCACGCGATATGCCTTGTCGGTGATATTCTCCAGCGACATGCTCACGCGATGGTTGAGGCATTCCCCAAAGTTCTTGCCGACGCGCATGTTGAGCGTGGCGTAACCCGGAGTTCCACCGGCAATGAAGCGCGAATCGACATTGTTCTGCGCCGCGTATCGATCCTGGCGATCGACGAGCCAGGTGAAGATGTCGAACCAGTTGCGGTCGTACTCGTCGCGCCAGCGGAAACCGACGATGCCTTGCATCGGCGGGACGCGGCTCAGCGGTTCGCTGCGCGAGCGGTCGAGGCCGTACGTGTACCAGTAGTTGCCGTACAGGCTCCAGCCGTCTTCGAGCAGATACTCGCCGGCCAGTTCGGTGCCGTACATGTAGCAGTCGAAGTTCGCCCGGACGAAGTTCGAGCTGCCCGGCACGCGAACGCCGTTGACGATGACGTCGGGCACGGGGTTGCCGTTGGCATCAACCGCCTGTCGCAAGATCTGATTGCGCAGATCGGTCCAGAACTGGAAGACCTGCATCCGCAGACGGGGCGTATCGACCTTGAAGCCGATTTCGTAGTTGATCGGATGCTCCGGATCGACGTCGAGACTCGGCAGGTCCGTGCCATTCTGCAGCACGGTGTTGTCGGCCGTCAGGTCGTCGAGGTTCGGGGCACGGTAGCCTTCCGAGACGTTCCCCACGATGTTCAAGTTGTCGGTCGCCGAGTAGATCAAACCGGCGCTGGTAATCCAGTCGCGGTAGTTGCGTTTGAAGGGCACGCGGACGTTGTTCACGGTGGGCACCGCCTGGGCGTTGGCATTTTCGTAGCGCACGCCCGTCACCGCGTCGAGACGATCGACCAGCGGCACGCGCCAACTGAGGAACGTCCCCATGCGATCGTACGTGCTGCCGTCGGGGAACTGGGGCGTCGAAGGGACCGAAACGCCCGTTTGTGGGTTGATCTGATTGCGGAACGAATCGATGTGGTCGTAGTAGATGTCGCAGCCGTAGGTCAGCGAGCCGAAGCTTTCGAGATCCTTGGCGAAGACCAGGTCGTAGCCGAACGTATTCACGTCGAACTCGCCCTGATCGGTGCGCGTGGCACTGCGAATCTCGGTCACGGCCTCCTTGTTGCGCTGGTACGACACGGTCGATGACGCGGCATCGAAAAGCCCACTGTATGCCACGCCTTGCAGTCGCAGATAAGCCATATCGCGCTGCTGCGGGTTGAACCAGGTGGGGCGCGGCGTGTTTGCCGGTGGACCCAAGACGAAGGGCGGGAACCGGTCGCTGCGTGGCAGGTCGAGTTGCTCGAAGTGCTGCACGTCGGCCGTCAGCATCCAGTCGGAGCTGAGCAGGTAGTTATACTTCACGTCTCCCGCGTACTGGTGAAAGTTCGTGAAGGGCTGACGACCGAGCGAGCCGCCGCGGTCGAGATCGTTCACGTTCAGGTAGCTGCCACCGGCAAAGACGCCGCTGTTGCCGACCCAGCCTTCGATATTGCCGCGGCTGTACGACGACGTGTCGGCGGTGCCGAAATACTCGGTAAAGGTCGGAAAGCCATAGTTGCCGCGGAACGGCGAGGCGCTGCGCGACACGACGTTGATCACGCCGCCGATCGCGTCGGCCCCCCACACCACGCCCTCGGGGCCGCGCACGATCTCGACGCGGTCGACCATCCCGGGATCGATCAGGTTGAAATACTGATTCGGTCCGGCACGGTAGGTCGAGTTGTTGAGCCGCACGCCATCGACCAGCAGCAGCACTTGCTGGCCCGTCAGACCACGCAGGAAAGGGCTGGCCTGACCGCGGGCCGTTGCCTGCATCAGCACGCCCACTTCGTACTGCAGCGCGCGGAACATGTCCGATGCGTCGCGCTCGTTGAGCTGGCTGCGATCGATGATCGTGGCGAACGACGGATTATCGAAGAGCGACGTGCTGTCGCGCGTGGCACTATTCAGACCGGCGAAATCCTGCTCGCGCAGGCTAGGATAGCTGTAGGGAAGATCGAACGGGTTGCGGCCGATGTTCTGCGACATCGAAGTCAAATCGTTTTCCGTGCCGGCGCCGCTCAGCTCGGGGAGCAGATCGTCCGACGCACTTTCCGGCGCGGTGTCGGAGGGTTGATTCGGCGCGCCGCCACGTTGCGGCGGTCGTGGTTCGTTCGGTGCTGGCGCGGGGGCTTCTTCCTCCGGGCGAACTTCGACCGGAGGCAAAGGGATCTCGGGCACGGGCTCTTGTAGCCGCGCGACGGGCCGGGCCTTGGTCCGCGAGCGGCTCGACTTCTCGCGACTCTCCTCGCTTTCTGCTGCTACTGGCGTTGCTAGCGCTGTGAGCAGAGCTAGCACGATGGCAAGTGGTGTTGTGCGGCGACGCATGGAAGATTCCCTCCCCGAGACAGACATTGTTCGTGTCGTTTTTGTGGACACGGGGTCAATTCATTCGACATGCAGCCCGTTGTCCCGTCTCGGATTGCGACGTAAACGAGCGTCCGCTGCACGATGCTGTTGGCACCTATCGGCGGGGCTTCTTGCGCGGCACAGCCATTGTCCGCAGCGCGCCAGAGACTTCGCGCCTCACGCAGGTTGCCACGGTTGCGCGGATCGCCGGAAAGAAGTCCGTTGGGAAACAGCGTGGGGCTTGGAGCGTCGATAGGCGCGACAGCAGAATGCCCGATTGTCGTCCAGCGCAACTGCTAGCATGTCGCTCGGAACGCAGTTGCGCCGCGCGATACGTCAAAACGTATACGGCGCGGGTACAAATTTTTTTGCGACGTGTGGTGCAAAGGTACGCCAAGGAGCGGTAAAACCGTCGCCCGATCGAGAATGGGCGCGACCGGCCAGTAGCCCTGTCCACGCGTTCGCGGACGCGACGTTGGGCTAGCGCGATTGTTCCTCCGCGAAGGCATTCCGCTGGCGGGTCAGACGAGCAAACAGGCGATCGTAGATGGCCAGGGGTAGCAGATTGGTCGACTTGAACAAAACCTTGATCTGCCAGGGAAACGCGAACACGCGCCGCCGCCGGAGAATCGCGCGATGAATCCGCCGTGCCGCATCCTCGGGCTCCAGCAGGAAGGGCATCTGGAAATCGTTCTGGTCGGTCATCTCGGTTCGCACGAAGCCAGGCTCGATCGTCGTGACCGAGACGCGTTGATCCAGCAGCTCGATGCGGAGACTCTCGAGCAGATTGGTCATGGCCGCCTTGCTCGACGAGTAAGCGCCACTGCCGGGGATGCCGCGCCAACCTGCGGGGCTGCTGACGCCCACGATCTGGCCCCCGCCGCGCCGTAACATGCCTGGCAGGGTGGCTTCGACGCAGTAGACCAGGCCCATGAAGTTTGTGGCCAAGGCGACCTCAAAGTCGGACGAGCGAAAGTTCCTGACCGGCGTGGGTCGTCCCATGCCGGCGTTCGCGATCAGGCGATCGACGGGGCCTAGCTCGTCTTCGCAGCGCTGCACGGCGAGTTGTACCGAGCTGAAGTCGGCGACGTCGCACTCGATCGGCAAGGCCCGCCCCCCGGCCGCGCGAATCGTCTCGGCGACTTCATCGAGCAGGTGGACGCGCCGCGCCACCAAGGCCACGGCATGACCGTCGGCGGCCAGTAGCGGAGCGAGTGCGCGGCCGATCCCCGAGGAGGCCCCCGTCAGAAAAGTCACCGGCTGCATGGCGTTCTCGGTCGATCCAGAGGGGTCAGGCGGTCAGTTGTTCGAGCAATTCGACGATTCCAACGTATGCAAAGAAGGCGAGCGTGGCCACGAGCAGGGCATTGATGAACCAGCCATTCTTGAACTCGCGACCGACCCAGTCGCCGCGGTTGTTCAGCAACAGCAGCGTCAGCGCGACCAGCGGGATAAAGAGCCCGCCGAGCACCGCGTACACATATTGCACCATCTTCACCGAAAGGCCCAACGAGAAGAGGGGAACGATCGCCATCGCGACCAACCACAGGCGATAGTCGCGCGTCTGGGCAAGATCGAGCCGCGCGCGGGTCGCGGCGTCATCTCCCCGCGCCAGCGAACGCCAGTCGGCGAACAGGTACGGCGCGCTCTGCCACACGCCGAGCAGACTGGTAAAGACGGCCCCCCAGAAACCGAACAGGAAGATCCATCGTCCGGCCGGCCCCAGCACCAGCTCGAGTTGTTCGGCCAGTCGCGTGGCTAATTCGGCAAAGCCGTCTCCTTCCTCCATTTGGATGCGCGAGCCGATAACAATCATGGCCACGCCGAAGAACGCGGTCAGCAAGTAACCAGCGGCCAGGTCGATTCGCGAGGTGCGCAGCCCTTGCTGTCCGTGGCGCCCGATCTCGGCAATCCAGTAGCCGTACGACAGCAGCGTCACCGTGCCTCCCACGCCTCCGAGCACAGCCAGTAGATGGTGGCGTCCCGCCGTGGGCATGGAGGGAACGAAGAGCCCCTCGGCGACGGCCGACCAATCGGGTCGACAGAAGAGCGCCGTCAACAAGACGGAAACGAACATCACTCCCACCAGCGCCGACATCGCGCGCTCGAAGCTCTTGAAGCCGCCGAACCAGACCAGCGCCAGACCCACGAGCGAATGGGCGACGCCCCAGACGACCTTCGAGGTTTGTGCGTCGCCGACGGGCAGGATCGCGGCTCCGGCGATGCCACAGCCATTGACCAAGGCCGACCCGACGCTGAGGCACCAAATCACGAAGTAGGCTAGGAAGCACCATCGCACCCAGGCGCCCAGGCGGTCGTTCCAGCCTTCGAGCAGGGTCGTGCCCGTGGCCATCTGCCACCGCGCGATCCCTTCGGCGGCCGACCACTTCATGACGGCGCCCAGCACCGCCCCCCAGAGCACGCCGACACCGACCGTCGAGCCAACGATGCTATTTGTGATGAGATCGCCCGCTCCGACCCCCGTGGCGGCCACGAGCAATCCGGGGGCAAACATCTGGACCCACGAATTACCTCGCGTGTCCGCCTGGTGCGGTTCTGGCATATCGATTCAACGCGAGTCGGGAGTGGGAGTCTGATCGTGCCGGGCCCTGCGCGGCATAACGCGACAGAGCGGTATGTTCGATGCAATCGTTACGGATGGCTGGGGGGCTGTTGGCCGTTGCGCCGCCGTGACGTAGGTAACTAATAGAAGGCATCAGGCTGGCCACGTGCAACCGTGCGCATTGCCAGGCGGAAGATCGTCGCGTTCCTCCCCAGGTGCCCAGTTGGCGTCAAAGACTCGGAATCAGGCGATGCGACCGATGACATCCAGGCGGGCCCGCAATGGCCGACGTGCCGGCTTTACGATGATCGAAATGATGACGATCATCGTCATCCTCGGGGCATTGGCGTCGGTCGTGGTGCCGGTCTTCCAGGACTCGTCGGAAGACGCGAAAGACGCCACGCTGATGTACAACGTCAAGCACATCCGCTTGCAGATCGAGCGTTACCGCGCCGAACACAAGGGCAATCCGCCGGGCACCGACGGCTGGCATCCCTTTCTACATCTGCTCTTCTACACGAATGCCAACGGCGAGATCTCGCTCAGCCAGAATTCTCGCTATCCCTATGGACCGTATGTCACCGTCCAAGGGTTGACGAATCCCTTTAACGAAGGGATCGCTTTCCTGCCGTCGAACGATCCGGCGTCCGCCTCGCCGAACGAGGAGCTCGAGGCCGACGGTGCGATCGTCGGCTGGTTCTACGACGCCGCCACGGGCCGGATCGCGCCCAATGTCGAAGGCACCACCAGCAACGGCACGCCGCGCGTGCAGCTCTGATCCTTGACGCTTACGACGGCGTTAGGTGCTTTACGTGGTCCAGCGCGGAAACGAAACCTGGCCCGGCGTCGGCACCCGCGTGGTGAACAGCGTCTTTCCGGCCGTGATGTACAGCGTGCGGCCATCGGGACCGCCAAAGGCGAGATTCGTCACGCGATCTTCGAGCACGGGAATCATCCCCAGCGGCATGCCCTCCGGCGAGATGACGTACACGCCCGGCGGAACCGCGGCCGTTTCGTGCGGGCCACGCGGCGCCATAATGCCGGCCGCGATATAGAGGTTGCCCTCGACGTCCAGTCGCATGCCGTCGCCACCACGACCGGGTGAGAAATCGAACACCTCGCGGCCCGGTCCCGGATTGCCCTGGGCGTCGAGATCGAAGGCCCAGATCTTTCGATGGCGACCGGGCAGCGGGCAACTGTCGACCACGTAGAGCAGCCGGCCGTCCTGCGTCACCGCCAGTCCGTTCGGACGATCGACTTCCTCATTTCCGAGAATGCGCGTCACCTCGCCGTCGAGATCGATGCGATAAACCCCTTCGACGTCGAGCTCCATGTCCGTGCGATCGCCGTAGCGCGGGTCGGTAAAGAAAATACGCCCTTCCGCATCGGTGCAGATATCGTTCGGCGAGTTGTAACGCTTGCCGTCGTAGGTCTCGGTCAGGACTTCGTAGGCGCTGGTCTGCAGATTCGTCCGCGTCACGCGCCGGCCACCTCCCGGTCCACGTTCCGATCCTTCGCAGTGCAGCAACCGTCCTTGCGGATCGAACCACTGGCCGTTCGTCCGTCCGCTGGGCTGGCGAAACACTGTGCGAACGCCATCGGGCGCCAGCTTGTAAATGCAATTGTTTTCGATGTCGGAAAAGTAGACGCTCCCATCCGCCCCAACGGCGGGACCTTCGGTAAAGGCGAGCGACGTAGCTTCGCCGAGCGACGCGCTCGCGAGGCCGGGGGGCAGCGGCAGTTCGTGAAACAAGGTCATGGTGGAACGGGTCACAGGGTGCGCAATGGTGTTGGGTCGACGGTCGTGCTAGCAACGTCACGCTAGCGATCGGGCGCACGCGCCGCAAGCGAAACGTGCGGCGCGAGCGATCTAGGCCCGGCGCGGCGACGTATCTACAATGCCGCCCCCGCTCGTCTCTCTTCGCCAGCAGTCAAGGATGGCTCGCGATGTCTACCGCCGATCGTACGCAATATCGTCGTCGCAAGTTGGTGCGCGACGTGGAGGACTCCTCGTCGTTCGAACAGCCGCCCAAGCGCGGGCGAAAGATCTTGCTGATCGTGGCCGGGTTGCTGGTCGCGGGGCTCTGGTTCGCTCCCTGGTTGATCGCCAAGTCGGGGCTGCTGCACTGGGCCGTGGCCCGCGCCGCCGACGGCTACAACCTCGACGTGCGGTTCGGCTCCGCGTCGCTCGGCTGGATATCGGGCATCGAGCTCGAGAACCTCAAGGTGAGCGACCGCCAGGGGACACCGCTGCTGCAAGTCGCGGCGGTCGACGTCGATCGCGCACTGTGGCGACTGGCCCTCAGCCAGAGCGATCTCGGCACGGTACGCATCGAACGCCCCCTGATGGAGGTCAAGCTCCGCGCCGATGGCAGCAACATCGAAGATCTGCTGAACAGCGTGGCTGGCGAGGACGCCACGCCGAGCGAGCCCTCGACCGAAGCGAGCTCGCCGCCGCCGGCCCTGCGTCTCGAGATTATCGACGGAACGATCCTCTTGCACGATGAGGTCGCCGCGCGGACCTGGAAGATCGCCCAATGGGGGCTCACGCTCGAGGCGCCCGACCCTGCCAGCGCACCGCTCAAGGCCAAGAGCTCGGCACTCGTCGAGGGGGACGTGCAGACGGGCCGCGTCCAAGCCGAGCTGTCGGTTCCCTGGTCCATCGTCGCCGGCACGCCGAACACCTCGCCTGCTGAAATCACGCTGCAGACAGAGAACCTGCCCGCCGCGATCAGCGATGCCCTGGCGCGCCGCTTCGCACCGGGGACGCGCACCTCGGGCACGATCAATGTGGCCCTGCAGACCAGCTACGCACCAGCCGACGACAAGAGCGCCGCGCGGACCTCGGTGCGCGGCCGCATGGTGGCCGATCAACTGGCGCTGGCCACCCCCGCCTTGGGCCACGACCGACTGCAGCTTGCTCGGCTCGAGGTTCCCTGCCAGCTCGACTGGAACGGCGATCAACTCCGTGTCGATCAACTGGCCGCCGCGTGCGATCTGGGACAAGCATCGTTTCAGGGTACGGTCGATACGGCGCGTGGGCTGATGGCCAGTCTGACCAGCCAGCCCTACTCGGTCGACGCGCAGGTCGATCTCGCACGGCTGGCCAAGGCCTTGCCCGAAACGGTGCGATTGCGGCAAGACACGCAGATCTCCTCGGGTGTCGTGCAGTTGCAGTTGCAAA
The DNA here is from genome assembly GCA_019636335.1 of Pirellulales bacterium. Classification (NCBI taxonomy): domain Bacteria; kingdom Pseudomonadati; phylum Planctomycetota; class Planctomycetia; order Pirellulales; species Pirellulales bacterium. The sequence continues at coordinate 301,352 of JAHBXR010000004.1, read as the reverse complement.
GCACGCCGGGCGCCGAGGGGCTCACCTGGAATGGCCATCTCGTGACGACGAACGTCGTGGCAATGGCCCAAGGGCGGCAGATCACCTGGGACCAGCCGATCGAAGTGACGCTCGCCGCGCACGAAACGCCGCAAGGCTTCGTCGTCGACGATCTCTTCTGCCAGTCGGAGTTTCTCGAGCTGCAGGGTTCCGGCGCGTCGGATTTTGTCACGGCATCGGCTTCGTTCGATCTCGACAAGCTGGCGGCCGAAGCAGGCCGCTTCATCGATCTTTCGCAGGTCGATCTGGCCGGCGATGGTTGGGCCCACCTCACCTGGAAGCGCCGTCTCGATGGCCGCTTCGAGGCCGATTCGGAAGTACAGCTCGAGAAGTTTCGCCTGATCGCCACGAACTGGCATCCCTGGAGCGAGGAGAAACTGAATGTCGCGGTCACGGCCAGCGGCCTGCTGGTCGATGGATCGCCCAAGCAGCTCGATACCGCCCGGCTGACGGTGATCGGCGGACAGGACCAGCTCGAAGCGTGGCTGGCCTCGCCGGTCAAGGACGTAAGCGCCGCCAGCGCCTGGCCGTTGGAAATGCGCTTGAACGGCATCCTGGAAAACTGGGTGCCCCGTCTCGAGCCCTTCGTGGGTAGCTTGGCCGGTTGGGATCTTACCGGCGCCTGTCAGATGGCCGCACAGGGCGTCTACTCGAGCGATCGTATCTCGCTCACGCGCGGATGGATCGACGTGCGGCCCTTCCACGCCTGGGGAAGCGGCCTCTTCATCGACGAGCCGCAGATGCAGCTTCAGGCCACGGCCGACTACGACCAGAAGACCGGCGCCGTGCGCCTGACGAACACCACGCTCCATTCTCCGGCGATCGTGGCCGAGGCCAAGGACATCAGCGTGGCCATGCCGGCCGACGCCCCCATGCAGGCCACCGGTGCCTTGAACTGGCAGGGCGACCTCCATCGCCTGGCGCGTTGGACGCAAGATCCGGCGCTCCCCCCCACGACGCAATATTGGGGACGCGTGCAGGGACAGCTCAACTTCACGCACGATCCCCAGGCCCTGGCCGCGAATCTCGCCACGACCATCACCGATCTGGTGGCCGCCAGCCAGTCGGGCCAGACGGTGCGCGAGCCGAAGGTGGATCTCGCCTTGAACTGCACCTACGACCGCGAGGCCGATCAATTGAAGATCGGACGCGCCGCGCTCGCCTCGCAGGCACTCGGTTGCGATATGTCGGGCAGCCTGTCGAAGTTGTCGAGCGAGCGCTACCTCGATCTGGCCGGCAAGTTGAACTACGACTTCGCGCAACTGCGTCCCATGCTCGAGCCCTATCTGGGGGCCCAGGTACAGATCGCCGGACGCGAGACGCGTAACATCGCCCTGCAATGGGGGATGGGCTCGGCGGCGACTCCGGCCCCGAATGCCCCCCCCGAGAAGTCATCGCTCGAACGACTGCGGCTCGATACCTCGCTGGGCTGGTCGAGCCTGTCGGCCTATGGCTTCCAGGGCGGGAAAGGGCAGGCCACGATCCACATCGACAATGGCATGTTCGAAACCAACTGGATCGAGCTGCCCGTGAACGAAGGGCTCGTCCGCGTGGCGCCGCGCATTCGCTTGGCGCCCGATCCGCGCGAGTTGATCATTCCCGGCGGGCGGATCGTGCAGAACGTGCGCATCACGCCCGAGATGTGCAACAACGCGCTACAGTATGTCGCGCCGGTCCTGTCGGGCGTGACCACGGCGCAAGGCAAGTTTTCGATCGATCTCGAAACGTCGCGCGTGCCGCTGGCGGATTACAAGCAGAGCAGCGTCGAGGGCAAGTTCACGGTCCATACGGTCGAGATCGGTCCCGGGCCCCTGGTGCAAGAGTTGGCCGTGCTGCTGAATCGGCCCTCGGGCGCCAAGCTGAGCAAGGAGTCGGTCGTGCCGTTCAAGTTGGTCGACGGCCGCGTCTACCATCGCGATCTCGCGCTGGTCTTTCCCGACCTGACGATTCGCACCCAGGGCTCGGTGGGGCTCGACCGCACTCTGGCGCTCATGGCCGAGATGCCGGTGCCTCCCAAGTGGATCGGCAACAATCCCCTGGGGGACGCGATCAAGGGGCAGACGATTCGTCTGCCGATCGGGGGCACGCTCGATCAACCCAAGATCAACCAGCAGGCGCTAGCGCAGGCGAACGCGCAGTTCATCGGCAACGCCGCCGGCAGCGTGCTGAAGGGTGAATTGAACAAGCAACTCGACCGACTGCTCGGGCCGAAATAGACCGCTTTGCCTTGCGCGGGGTGCATTTCTCATTCGGCCGTGCGGCCAGATCGCGGTAGCACCGATCATTTTGCGGTGCGAGCGAACCACCAGAACGGTAACAAGTCGCAAAATGGTCGGTGTTGCGGAGCAACAAGAGGATGATCGTTGCGTTGCGCTCAGAAGTCTCGGCCGCGCACGATTCCTCTTGCCACTGCGCGGCACGGACGATTTTCCGACTCTAAGTTGCCCCAAGTGGCGGCCTGTACGCGGAAAATCATCCGTGCTACCCACCGAAATACGCTCGCTTTGAGAATTGAATTCCCGGACATCCTTACGTCAACGAGCGCATGCGACCCAGGGCGTAGGGTGCATTCCTCATTCGGCCCCATCCCCGTAGAATCCTGTTAGCCATGTTTACGACACTCTTTCATATTCCGCCCGAGGCCTTCGGCATTCCGCTGTTCGGCTTCGGATTGTTCTTCTACGTCTGGCTGGTCGCCTCGTTGGGTTTTCTGGGGTGGCTCGCGAGCAAGCAGGGCTTCACGGCCGATACGTTCGCCTATCTGCCGATCCTGCTGGGCATCGGGGCGTTTATCGTCTACATCGTGCCGGCGATGTCGGATGCCGACGGACTGGCCATTCGCGGTTATGGCGCGGTGCTGGTGCTGGCCGTCGTGCTGGCCGTCTATCTCTCCGCGCGTCGCGCGCGGCAGATGGGGGTCGATCCCGAGCTGATCTACGGCGCCTCGTTCTGGCTTTTCGTCTGCGGCATCATCGGCGCGCGGCTCTTCTACGTGATCCAATACCGCGATCAATTCCGCGGCGTCGATTTCCGCGACACGCTGTTCCAACTGATCAACGTCTCGCAGGGAGGGTTGGTCGTGTACGGGTCGCTCATCGGTGGCGGCGCGGCGCTAGCCTGGTTCATCTGGCGACACAAACTGCCCCCCCTGGCGACTGTCGATCTCTTCACCCCCTCGGTCATCCTGGGCATGGGTATCGGCCGGCTGGGATGCTTCTTGAATGGCTGCTGTTTCGGTGGGCCGAGCGATCTCCCCTGGGCCGTCTGCTTTCCTCAGGGTAGCCCCCCTTACATGCGCCAACTGCAAGAAGGCGAGCTCTACCTGCACGGGCTGAAGTTCCAGGAGCCGATCAGCGCCCCGCCGGTGATCGCCGCTGTCGAACCCGACTCGCTGGCCGCCCGCGCCGGACTGCACGCGGGACAACAAATCGACGCCATCAACGGCAAGCCCGTCGACAACGTGCGCGACGCCGAGATCGTCCTGCTCGACGTCGACAAGCCGGGCGAAACGCTCGACATTTCGATCGTCGGCGAATCGAAGATCCACGAATGGAGCATCGCCGATCGTGGCTGGAGCATGCCGGTGCAGCCGACGCAGATCTACAGCGCCATCGATGCGCTGCTGCTGGCCTTTTTTCTGACGGTGTACTATCCGTTCCGCCGTCGCGATGGTGAGTTGCTGGCGCTGGCCCTGACCTGCCACGGCATCACGCGCTTTCTGCTCGAGGTGATCCGCACCGACGAGAGCGCCATCGGGGGGACGGGGCTCACCATTTCACAGAACATCAGCCTGGGCGTGCTCGTCGGCGCGGCGGGGCTGTGGTTCTACATCTCGCAGCAACCCAAGGGCTCGGTCCTGCCGGAGCGGGCCTGGTTGTTCGCGCGGTATCGCGCGAGTTGAATGACCTCAGCGGCGCCGGCGCAATCGGTTACGAGAACAGCCGGCTCACCGATTCGTTGCGGTGGATGCGCTTGATGGCCTCGCCCAGCAGTGGCGCCACGCTGAGGATCTTGATCTTCCCGATCGCCTTCTCCGCCGGCAGCGGCAGCGTGTTCGTAATGACCACGCTTTCGACCGGGGCATTCTCGAGATTCTGAATGGCCGGCCCACACAGCACGCCGTGCGTCGCCGCGACGTGAACTTCCCGGGCGCCGGCCTCCATCACGGCGCGGGCGGCGCCGCAGATCGAGCCCGCCGTACTGATCATATCGTCGAACATCAGCGCGACCTTCCCTTCGACCGAGCCGCCGATGATGTTCTCTTGCCTCGTGTCAGTGGCGCTCGAACGGCGCTTGTCGACGATCGCCAGACGGCCTCCCAATCGCTTGGCATGTCCGAGCGCGCGCTTGATGCTCCCTTCGTCCGGGCTCACCACGATCATGTCGTCGGGCTTGAGCCGCATGGCCAGGAAGTGATCGTTCAATACCGGCGCGGCGTACAAGTGATCGACCGGCACGTCGAAGAAGCCCTGAATCTGCGCCGCGTGCAGGTCCATCGTCAGCACGCGATCGGCCCCGGCCCGGGTAATGATATTCGCCACGAGCTTGGCCGTGATCGGCACGCGCCCCGCGTCCTTGCGGTCCTGCCGGGCGTAGCCGTAGTAGGGCATCACCGCGGTGACGCGCTCGGCGCTGGCCCGTTTGCAGCTCTCGATCATGATCAAGAGCTCCATCAGGTTCTCGTTGACCGGCGGGCAGGTGGGCTGCACGAGATAGACGTCGCGGCCCCGCACGTCTTCGTCGATCTTGCAGGAGATCTCGCCGTCGGGAAAATTGCCGATCGAGATCGCTCCCAGCGGTAGACCCAGATAGTCGCAAATCTGGCGCGTGAGATCGGCGTTGGCTCGACCGCTGAAGATCTTCAAGTCGTTCATGTTTGGTTCACGCGGTGACGCAGAGTCACGGAGAGAAAGGAATGTAGTTCGAAGGTGTCATGTTTCGTGCGGCGCTGCCGGCTTGTCCAGCAGTGCCACACACTCGCTCGATGCTGGTGGGGCCAACGATCGCAGGTAAATCTATTTCTGCTCGCGAAGCGCCGCCTCGACGACCGCTAGCTCGTCGGGCGTATTGATGCTCAGCGATTCGACCGGTTTCAACACGTCGAGCGCCCGCACCTCTTTGCCCGCGGCCAGCAGGAGGCCGGGGCAGTCGGTCAGGTAATACTCTCCCTGGGCGTTTTGTGGCTTCAGTTGATCGAGTGCTCCAAACAGTTCGCGGCCGTCGAACACGTAGCAACTCAGGTTCACCTCGGTGATGGCCCGTTCCGCCTCGCTGGCGTCTCGCTCCTCGACGATGCGGAGAAACTGGCGCCGCTCGTCCCGCACGATCCGCCCCAGCCCACGCGGGTCCGACTTGTAGCCGGTGCCCAAGATGCAGGCGGGATGTCCATGTTCGTATTCCGCCATGAGCCGCGCGACGCTGTCGCGCTGCAGCATGGGTGAGTCGCCCGCCACGACCAGCACGGGACCCTGGTGCTGGGCCAATGCCTCGCGCGACATCATCACGGCGTGTCCGGTGCCGAGCTGCTCGCGCTGTTCGGCGAATTCGACCCCCGGCTCGTTTTGCAGCTCTTGCCGGACCAGTTCTCCCCGGTAACCGACGATGACCACGATCCGCTCGATGCCGCCGGCGCGAAGCGCGTCGACGACGTAGCGGACCATCGGCCGCCCGAGGACCGGAATCAGCACCTTGGGCAGCTCGGACTTCATCCGAGTCCCTTTGCCCGCGGCCATAACGACCGCGACCTGTCTGGCCATCGCCGCCTCCTTGCTTGCGCCTGCTCGTCCGAGTCGTGGGAAAGGGCCATCTTGCCATGAACTGTAACGGGCTTCCAGTGTGGGCCGCCGCGAGGTGCCCTCATTACCAGGGCACATCTGTCGCCAATGCGGGCTTTCATCCATCAAGAATGACGGATGCGATGGCTTCTGCACGCCGGGGTCGCTCGCCGGCTTGAAGACGCCCTAAAGTGCTAGTATCTTGGGGGTTTCGTTCGCGATGGAACTTCATGTGCAGGGGCACCCGCCAGTGATCTGCCGGGGGCTGGTTCTGCCGCGAACAGGCACCAGCGGGCGTGCGTAAACCTAGCGGTGAGGCACCGTTTCGTCGCGCCGCCGTCGGGCCACCTGAATATTGGGCGCCGGAACAGCGGTCGCGAGCGTCGCACGCCAGGCGGGTCATCGCCGGACGGGGGGCGTACCGCGACCACTCGTCGCGATCGAACGCCTTCGAATGATTCAAGGCAACGCGCGATCTTTTCTTCCTTTTCACAAGGCGGTTGTGCTATGCAGCCCGAGGTTGTTATCGAGACGCGAAACCTCTCGAAGGTTTATCGCGACTTCTGGGGGCGTCAAAAAGTTCGGGCGCTCAAGGCGCTCGATCTCGAAGTGCGACGGGGCGAGGTTTTCGGCCTGCTGGGGCCGAACGGCTCGGGCAAGACGACCACGATCAAGCTGCTCTTGGGCCTGCTCTTTCCCACCAGTGGCGACGCGCTCGTCTTCAACCAGCCCGCCTCCGACGTGAACAAGAACGAGCGGCTCGGTTACCTGCCCGAGGAATCGTACCTCTATCGTTTCTTGAATGCCGAAGAGACGCTCGATTTCTACGGCCGCTTGTTCAACATGAGCGCCGCGACGCGCCGCCAGCGCACGCAAGAGCTGATCAACATGGTCGGCCTGCAAGGCGCCAAGCGCCGGCCGCTCAAAGAGTATTCCAAAGGCATGACGCGCCGCATCGGTTTGGCGCAGGCCCTGATCAACGACCCGGAGCTCATTCTGCTCGACGAGCCGACGAGCGGCCTCGATCCGATCGGCACCCGGGAGATGAAGGATCTCATCATCCGGCTCAAAGAGCAGGGGAAGACGGTCGTCTTGTCGAGCCACTTGCTGGCCGACGTGCAGGACGTGTGCGACCGCATCGCTATTCTGCACCAGGGCGAGCTGAAGGAGTTGGGCCGCGTCGACGCGCTCTTGCAGGTTCGCGACGAGACCGAGATTCGCGTGGCTGGTCTGCCCGACGCGGCCTTGGACGAAATTCGCTCCGTCGTCGAGCGCCATCACGGCACGCTCGTGCGCATGGGCAATCCGACCACGACCCTGGAAGAACTGTTCCTGCAGATCGTGCGCGACAGCGAGGCCCGGCCGGGTCGTCGCGTCGTCGGCTCGCAGGCCTCGGACAACTGAGCCTGGCGTCCGACCCCCTGACGTTCCTCACCCCCAGCAATCTCCTTACCACGACGGTTTGATGGTTATCGAGACGGAATTGCCCCCGTTCTGGCAATGGCTTTTCGGCCAGGCTGCCACCGCCGACACCCCCGCCGTTACCGGGGCGCTGGTCGCGTGGTTGCAGGTAATTGGCATCCTGGCGGCGTTTCTGCTGGGTATCTCCTACCTGATCGCCGTCGTGCGGCACGGACCGGTCGCCGCCACGCAACTCTTCTTCCGGCGCTTGCGCGAGGGGCTGGTCGATCTCGTCAGCATGTCGCCGCGGCGCGTCATGGCGCTGGCCCAACTGGCCGTGCAAGAGGCCTTTCACCGCCGCGTGCTCGTGGCCTTCGTGGTGTTCATCACCATTTTGCTCTTCGCGGGCTGGTACCTCGACACGAACAGTCCCGAGCCGGCGCGCTTGTACCTCAGCTTCGTCCTCACGACGACGAGTTACCTCGTGCTGTTGCTCGCGCTCTTCTTGAGCGTCTTCAGCCTGCCGCAGGACATGACCCGCCGCACGATCTACACGATCGTCACGAAGCCGGTGCGGTCGAGCGAAATCGTGCTCGGGCGCATCCTCGGCTTCACGGCCGTGGGCACGCTGCTGTTGATCGCCACCGGCGCGGTGAGCTACGTGTTCGTCATCCGCGGACTCAATCACACGCACGAGCTGACCGACCGCGATTTGCGGCCCGATGACGCGGCCGGAGCCGAGTCGGGCGCCCTCGTCGGACGTACCCAGTCGGCGCTCGGGCACCGCCACGAAGTCCACGTCGCCGCCGATGGCAGCGGGCGAGCCGAAACCAGCCACGGTCACCATCACGAGATCACGGCCGAGAAAGCGAGCGACGGGCGCACGCGCTATACGGTGGGACCCCCCGAGGGCCTGTTCACCGCCCGTGTGCCGGAATACGGCAAGTTGCACTTCAAGGACCGTGCCGGCGCGCCGACCGGCCGGGGGATCAACGTCGGCAACGAATGGACCTACCGCAGCTACATCGAAGGGGGATCGCTCGCCGCCGCCATCTGGGAGTTCAACGACGTCGTGGCGAGCCGCTTCGGCGACGAGTTGCCGCTGGAGCTCAACCTGCGCGTCTTCCGCACCCACAAGGGGGATATCGAGCGCGGCATTCTCGGCAGCATCGTGCTCGTGAATCCCGACACGAATCTGCGCTCGGCCCCCATCAATTTTGTAGCCCGCGAGTACGCCACCGACCTGCAGCGCATCCCGCGCAAGGTGCGTGCCGAAGGGACCGGGGGAGAAGAGATCGATATCTTCGACGACCTGGCCTCGAACGGACGACTGATCGTCGAGATCAGTTGCTTGCAACGCGAGCAGTACTTCGGCGTCGCCCAGGCCGATGTTTATCTCCGCGCACTCGACGCGTCGTTCTTCACGAATTTCGTCAAAGGTTACGCGGGCATCTGGCTGCAGATGCTGCTCGTGACTTCTTTCGGCGTGGTGTACAGCACGTTCCTCAATGGCTCGGTGGCGATGATGGCCACCGCCGCGACCATGTTGGGGGGCTTCTTTTCCGACTTCATCTATCAATTGGCGACCGGGCAGATTCGCGGCGGCGGACCGGCCGAGTCGCTCTATCGCATTCTGACGCAGTCGAACGTGGTGGTCCCGATCGAACAGGGGCCGACCAAGGTCGTCATCGAGATGATCGACCGCTTGTTCCAGGTCATCCTGGCCCGCGTGTCGAGCGTGCTGCCCAACTTCGGCAGCTTCTCCGATATCGACTACGTGGCGTACGGCTACGACATTCCCAGCGAACTCCTGCTCGTCCACACGGTGACCGCGCTCGGCTTCGTCGTGCCGCTGGTGTTGATCGGGCACTTCTTCCTCAAGACGCGTGAGGTGGCGCGATGACCCTCCGCTTGTGGTTTCTCCGCAAGATCAAGTATCTGGTCGTCATTGTGGTGTTGCTGTTGCCCCTGGCCTGGCTCAGCCAGCCGGCGACCGTCGACTCGAGCGGCCAGCGCTCGCACCGCGGAGGCTACCTGGCTCAACTGCGCGACGAGCATCGCCTGAGCCAGGCCAACCTGGGCGAGATCGATCCGACGGGCGAAGCGATCAAGCTGGCCACGCTCGGTCTGCGCGGCGTGGCCGCGAACATCCTGTGGAGCAAGGCCAACCACTATAAGCTCACCGAGGATTGGACCAACTTTGCCGCCACGCTGCAGCAGATCTCGAAGCTGCAGCCCAACTACGTCGCCGTGTGGCGCTATCAGGCCTGGAATCTCTCGTACAACGTCTCGGTCGAGTGGGACGACTACCGCGATCGGTACTTCTGGGTCATTCGCGGCATCGACTACCTGAAGGATGGCATCCGCTACAACCAGGACGACACGCGACTGGTCTACGACGTCGGCTGGTTCGTCGCGCACAAGATCGGCCTGGCCGACGAGCGCAAGCAGTACCGCCGCTTGTTCCGCCAGGATGACGACTTCTTCCGCGAGGAAGACAAGATCCACGGCGAACGCACGCTGGCCGAGCGCGACAACTGGCTCGTCGGCAAGGAATGGTTTCTCGACGCGCAGCGGCTGGTCGCCGAGCGCAACGTGCCGATTCTCGGCGTGTCGCCGTTGGTGTTCTACTCGAAGGCGGCCAGCAGCCAGATGAGTTACGCGACCGCCATCGAGGAAGACGGCACCTTCGGCGATACGGCACGCATCGCCTGGGAACGTGGCGGCCGCGAATGGCGTCAGTTCGGCGACGTCGACTTGCCGACGCACGTCGGGCAAACGATCCGCCTGAACGATCTCGAACGCCTGCTGGCGCTGACGGGCAAGACGGCCGACGAATTGAACGCCCTGCAGCCCGGCCTGCGCGACCAGATTCATGAAGAGAAGTTGGCGGCCCTTACCGAGGCCGAACGCGCGGTGCTCGACGTGCCCGCCGAACAACGCAATTTCGAACAAGAGGAGCTCGCCGCCGTCGCCTCGCGCAAGATCGACGTGACGGTCGAGGAGATCGCCGAGCGCGTCGACGAGTCGAACCGCGCGAAGGCGGACGAGCTGGTGAAGAAGATCAACGAGCAGGCCCCGACCATGGGCCTGATCAGCTCGAACCGCCAGATCGTCAACTTCGAATACTGGCGCATGCGGTGCGAAGTCGAGAAGACCTCGGAGGCGATCCAGACCCGCGAGCTGATTCACCGCGCGCAACAAAAGGTGCGCGATACCGATTTCGAGGGCGCCCGCGCCGATTATGAGACTGCTTTCCGACACTGGAAAACCGTGCTCGACAAGTTCCCCGAGATGCGTTCCGACGGCGTGGTCGGCGAGGATATGTACCGCGTCATCGTCCGCTACCACGAGTTGCTCAAGCAGCTCGACGAGCCCTTCCCCAGGGATTTCATCCTGCAGGAGATCATCGAGGACCACGAACCCTCTTCGTATCGGGGTGAACCGGGGACGCATCCCGCGGACGAGGTCGAAGCGGCTCCGCAGGAGGAGGCGTCGGGCGCGACTTCGGCCGGCGATCCCTCGGAGCAGCCACCGGTGCCCGAAGAGGCGAGCGAGTCCGCGCCGCAGCCGTAACCACCGGCGGTTCGCGCGCGTCGGAAGGAGCGGCGTTTCAAGGCTGGTCGGAACGAGCCTTGGCGCCCTTGGGCGGGGTCGAGTCGATTTTGTGGCGGAAGCGAATCTTGCGCAACGCCTCGTCGGCCGCCGACACGACGTGGAAGCTCGAGTCACGCTCCAGCTTGAACAGCTCGGGCGCACACTTGGGCGTGCCGATATCGCCCAGGATCTCGCAGGCCGCAGCGCGGGTGAAGTTGTCGGAGTGCTGGAGGTATCGCATCACCGCGGGCTCGGCCACTTCCCCCATGCTGCGCAGGGCGCTTTCGGCCTGCATGCCTTCGTGCGGCAGCCGATCGGCAACGGCCTCGGCCGCGATCGCGGTTTTGAAGCGTGATACGGCACGGATGGCATCGTGACGCACGAACACGCTGCTGTCGGACAGTCGTTGGATTAAAACCGGTAGTTCGGTTTCGCTGCCCCATTTCGCCAATAGTTGGATGGCATTGCTGCGCACGTGCTGGTCGGTATGTTCGAGATAGGGCAGCGCCGCCACGATCACGCGCTTGCGCTGGTCGTTGGGCTTCATGTCGGCGAGCTGCGAAAGGCTAAAGCTCACATCCCCCGCTTCGAGCTCGCGGATCGCTTCTTCGAATTCGCTTTCATCCTTGGGCTTCCGGTTGGGTTTGGTCGCACGCGGTGGGGCACCATCAGCAAGGTTCCGGATCGCTGGCGTAGTCTCGGATGGAAGGCGATGAGAGCCCGAATCGCCGCCATGCGCAAGCGAAGGCGCCGGTTGTGTGGCGCCCGGGTCAGAGACATTTGGCGCAAGAAACTCGAACGAGTTGAAAAAAGCCTCGGCATTCGCAGGGGGCTTAATCCCATGGGGGCACTCGACAAATAGTTGGTAGAGCCGTCCGTGGGCAACAAACATCCTTCCCAACAAGATCCCTAGCGCAAGGCCAGGATGACCCAGCATCGGTTGATTGTGCTCGCGAACGAGCCTGGTTCCAGGGTATTCGAGTATCGCCTTACGTGTCTGCTGCAAGACATCTTCAGGAGAAACATTGGCAAACAATCCTGGGGAGGAATAGACCACCAGGTATCCTGCGTGATCCTCTACCGATACGACACGCTCGGAGATCATCACGCCATGAGAACCGGGCACCGCTTCTCTCTCTTTCTCGATCACTCCATGTGGCAGCTTCAGGCGGAATCCTCCGGGCGGCGAGATGAGCGATTGCCATCCGGCAAGTAGGTCGGATGGTGCTGTGGGGATGGTCCGCGCGGTCACAGGGGATGATGCTTGGTGCAGGGGACGCCTGTCGGTTGCGAACTTCGGATCTAGGTTTGCCATATCGGCTACGAACAAGCAAACCGCCAAGAAGATAGACAGGGTCCATCCGAGCATGAATCGAACCATGTTATATTCGGAGCACGTCACCCAACCCACTATGAAAGAGACAAATTGGTTGCAGACGAAACAGCATAGGCCTATGACGGGTCGGCCTTGAACAAAGCACATCACGCCGACTACGTAGGGCGATAGAATTGCGGGAACGATGGCGATCGGCGACAAGAATCCGGAGGCAATCGCAATCGCGATCCCTACCGCGAAGAAGGCCAGCAAGGCATATTCGGGCCAAGTAAGTTGAATTCGCCCGCGGCGTTGCCGACGCGACTTCACCTTCGCTGGCGGCAAACTGGTGGAAGCAAACGGGTCGCGCCGCGCAGCGGGTGACTGCGCTGGTGCAGCCAATCCGAATCCCTCCCCTAGTTCGCTCAGTAAATCATCCTCTGCCGGTGGTAACACAGGCTTCTTGGCCGACGTCGCCAACGGATTCGGGAAATGAGGCTGCGGTCGGCTCGGTGCGACCGGTTTCGCGGGCGGCGCAATGACGCGAGGTTCGCTCACGGCGGGCACGCGTAGCGATTGGCCGCATTTCTGACACTTCGCCGTGCGCCCCGCGAACGAAGCGGCCACCTTGAAGCCTGCTCCGCACTTGTTGCATCGAAACTCGATGGAACCCTGGCTCGGAGCTGTGGCGGCCACGGGCGCCGCCGGAGCAGGGCGTGGAGGCCGCGAGGCGACGGGCTTCGGCACCGGGCGCTCGATGGGCGCGTCGGTCTCGACGTCGTCGAGCCAACTCGTGTCGAGCGAATTGGCCGGCGCCGCCGCGGGTACTTGAACCACGCCGTTGCACTTCGGGCAACGCCCCTTCATGCCGGCACATTTTTCTTTGACGCCGAAGTTCGCGCCGCAGTGCGTACAGGTCACTGAAATCGGCATCTGCCCGCCGTTCTACCCGGGGGTCCTCGGAAGTGGTTATTAGAGACTACTCTGGGATATCGCCCGACCTGCTCAGCCTATCCTCCCCCCATGCTCGCGACAATGATTTCTTGTTGCCGGTGGCCGCAGTACAATCGCCACTCCATCCCCAGGAGAACCTGCCACGATGTCCGACAGCCTGATCCAAGCCCGCACGGAAGGCGACCTCTACTTCGTACACATCAATCGCCCCGAGAAGCGAAACGCGCTCACCCCCGCCATGCTCGAAGAGCTGGCCGTGGCCATCCGTCGGGCCGACGAGCAGCCCCAGGTGCGGGCCGTGATCGTGACGGGCGAAGGCCCCATCTTTTCGGCCGGGATCGACCTGATGTCGCTGGCCCAGTCGCGGGCCGAAGTGGGCGAAGCGAACCCCGGCCGCTGGCTGCGCCGGCTTGCCGAGCGCCTGCAAGAGGCACTCCACTCGATCGAATCGACCGAACTGCCCGTGATCGGCGCCCTCCAGGGAGGCGTGATGGGCATGGGGTTGGAGCTCGCCCTGGCCTTCGATCTGCGGGTCGCCACGTCGGATTTGAAACTGAGCATTCCCGAAGCCCGCATGGGTCTGGTGGCCGACGTGGGGGGGACGACGCGGCTGTCGCGCGTCATCGGCCCGAGCCGTGCCAAGGATATGTTGATGACGGCCCGGTCCGTGGGGGCTGAAGAGGCGTTTTCCTGGGGGCTGGTGAACCGCGTCGTCCCGCCCGATCAATTGCTGGAAGCGACCGTAGCGCTGGCGCGCGAGATCGCCGCGAACGCGCCGCTCGCGGTCGGCATGGCCAAGTTGATTATCGACCAGGGAGACGGCCTGGAGCGGCACGCCCAAATGGCGCTGGAGCGTTGGGCTCAAAGCCAGCTCATCACCACCTCCGACGTCGGGGAAGCCATGGCGGCCTTTTTCGAGAAGCGGCCGCCACGATTTCAGGGCAAGTAAGCGCGGCATCGCGCACGCCGGCTTGACACCGCGCACAGGCGCGAGTGCAATGGATTGCACCGCATGACTTTGCTACGAGAGGTTCTTCCATCATGACTGCCTCCGCCGACAAGCTCCGTGCCACGCTCGCCGATCTGCGAACGCAGCTCGACGAGGTCGATGCCCTGGACCCGGAGGCTCGGGCCCTGCTCAACAGCACGCTGGAAGAGATCCACGCCACCCTCGAGCGCCGCGGTGCGGGGGGCTCGGCGTCGAGCGAAGAGCAAGAGTCGCTCGTGCAGGGACTGCGCGACGCGGTCGATCGCTTCGAAGGCTCGCATCCCACGCTGGCGGGCGCGGTGGGGAGCGTGATCGATGCCCTCGGTCGCATGGGGATTTGACGCCGCTCCACGGCGCGAACACCGCTTGCAGGCCGATCCTCTGATGGCACGCTCCCGCCGCAAATCGCCCCCCTCGCAAGCTCTGCCGGCGCCTCGGACGCCGGTTGACGGCCGTGGGCGTCTTTCCTCCGAGGGGAGACTCATCCTGGCGATCTCACTGGTGCTGGCCGCCGTGACCACGGCGATCTACGCTCCCACGTTCGTCGTCTCCTACCAGTTCATCATGTTCGACGATCCGATGTATGTCTTCGACAACATCGCGGTACTGTCGGGGCTGAATGCCCGGAGCGCTCGCTGGGCGGCGACCAACCCCGTCGGCAACAACTGGCATCCGCTGACGGTCCTCTCGCACATGTTGGACGTGGAGCTCTACGGCACGGCCACCGGAGGGCACCATTTCACGAATGTTTTCTTCCACGCGGCCAGCGCGGCGCTGCTCTTTCTGGTGCTGCGACGCATGACCGGTGCGCTATGGCCGAGCGCGCTGGTGGCGGCGCTCTTCGCCTGGCACCCCTTGCGCGTCGAGTCGGTGGCCTGGATCGCGGAACGCAAGGATGTATTGAGCACGTTTTTCATGTTCGTGGCGCTCGCCTGCTACGCGCGCTATGCGCAGCACCACGGTCGCCTGGCCTATCTGGCAATGCTCTTTAGTTTCGTGCTCGGCCTGCTGTCGAAGCCGATGCTGGTGACGTTTCCTTTCGCGCTGCTATTGCTCGACATCTGGCCACTGCGACGCGTGACCTGGATGCGTACGAGCGAGCAGCGGTTTCCGACGGCCTCGTCGTGGCGGATTGTGGTCGAGAAATTGCCCCTGTTTGTCCTGGTGGGGGTGTTCATCGCCACGACCGTCTGGGCCCAGACGGGCAGCATGAGCCATTTGCCTATCTCGATCCGACTGCAAAACGTGGTCATTTCGTACGGCATTTACGTCCGGCAGATGTTCTTGCCGCACCCCCTCTATTTGCCGTACCTCTTCGTCGAGCGGACGACCGGAGTGGCCTGGACGATCATCGCGGGCATCGCGCTGTTGGCGACGACCCTCGTCGCGCTGTGGCAGTTTCGGCGCCGGCCTTATCTTGCCGTGGGATGGTTCTGGTACCTGGGTACCCTGGTGCCGGTGATCGGCATCGTGCAAGTCGGTGAGCAGGCGCATGCCGACCGATATACCTATGTGCCGATGATCGGTCTCTACGTGATGCTTGCCTGGCTGCTGCAGGAGTTGGCCGCCCGCGGGCTCGTGTGGCGCCGCGCGGTACTGAGCGTGTCGGGTGCGGCGCTCTGCGTGCTGATCGCTCTCTCGATCGTGCAGGTTTCCTACTGGCGCAACAACGATACGCTTTTCGAGCACACGCTACGTTATTCGCCCCGCAACAATGTGGCTTACGCGGCGCTGGCGGCCGCGGCCTATCGTCGTAACGACTACGAGGACGCGATCCGCCTGGCACAACAGTCGATCGAGGCCGTGCCTGCTTCGCACCTTTCCTACAGCACGATGGCGGTGATTGCCCAGTCGTTGGCCCGCCTGGGCAAAACGGGTGAGGCCCTGAATGCGTATCAAAAAGCGATCGCCCTGAATCCCGAGCAGGCGTTGATTATCAGCGAGTTCGCCCGCATCCTGGCCACCTGTGACGACGAGCGATTTCGCAACGGCCCCGAGGCGGTGCGCGCGGCTCGCCTGGCGAATTTGCAAGGACAGAATCAGAACCCCATTCTCCTCGACACACTGGCGGCTGCGTATGCCGAGATCGGCGCATTCGAAAAAGCCATCGAGACAGCGACGACCGCACGCTCCCTGGCCGCGCATTACCGGGCCGAAGGCGCCTTTGACGACGATCGGGTGATTCGTGGCATCGATCAGCGTCTGGCGTTCTATCGACAACGGCAGCCCTACCGCGTGCCCAAGGGGGTGTGGGAATACTGAGCCATCAAAGGTAGAACGCCGCGCGTCTTCTGGCAGCTTCAATCGCGTGCGTCGTCGAGGGGACGACTACCGCGCCCTGGCTTCTTGGGCGCGTCGATGCCGGGCAGTTTCTTCGAGAGTTGAATCTCGATGCCCGAGGCCTCGATCTTCGTTTGATCGAAGCCGATGCCGCTGATGATGATTTCATCGCCCGGCGCCGCGAGGCTGTAGTCGTTGATGTCGAGCTTGACCTGGGGCTCGTCGATCAACTCGGCCTTGATCTGTTGCTTGCCGGCCACGACAACGATCTTGCCGTTCTTGATGCTCCGCAATTGTCCGGCGATTAATTTCGGTCCGTCGTCGCGCTTGTCGTTCTCGTCTGCTTTGAATACCCCGATGTTGTAGCCGTCGCGTGGGGTGAAGACGGTCAACTCGTCGATGGGCTCGACCACTGTGCCGCGCCCCTGGATCTTGCCTTGGAATTGCACGAGCTGCCCCGGGCGCAAGAAGCCGGGCTCAGCCTCGCCCAGCACCTGCACGTCCGTCATGGGCACGACCTTGACGTAGTAGGGTATCTCGTTCGAGTCGGTCCATTGGATCATGCCCGGCTTGGCCGCCACGAAAGTGCCTTTGATGCCGGTGAACCGCGTCACTTCGACCAGCGTTCCGCCCCGATTGCCCTGCGCGGTGACGGCCGTTGGTGTGCCGAAGGTCGCCCCGGCCACGGCGGCCACCGCCAACCACAGGAAACGGCCGCCGAACGTACCGGGCCGACGTGTCGAATGGAGCATGGTTCGTGCGGCGCCAATCGCCGTGCCAGAGCAGGTGTCGCCTACGGGTAGCGCGTTTCGTACGGGCGCCAAGTCCGCAGGATCTCAAAGTCTAGCATAGAACCGCTTGCCGCCGGTTGCCAGCCAACGGGTCGACCGTAACAATGCGCCACAGCAGGGCAAACACCGTTTTTCGGCACGCAGGCGACCATGAGTCATCACCGATCCGACGACGCACGCATCACCGTGCCCAAGTTCGTTGCCTGTAAGGCGGCGGGGCAAAAAATCTCGATGCTGACGGCCTACGACTACACCACGGCCGAGCTGATCGACAGCACCGGCATCGAGGGTATCCTGGTCGGCGACAGCATGTCGATGGTCGTGCAGGGGCATAGCGATACGTTGCCCGTCACGCTCGACGAAATGATCTACCATGCCGAGATGGTCGGTCGCGCCGTCAAGCACGCGCTGGTCGTCGTCGATATGCCTTTTCCCAGCTATCACCTGGGGGTCCACAAGGCGATCGAGAACGCGGGCCGGATTTTGAAAGAAACCCGCTGCCAGGCGGTCAAGCTCGAGGGGGGGGTCGATCAGGCCGATGTGATCTCCGCCCTGGTGGGGGCCGGCATCCCGGTGATGGCCCACTGCGGATTGCGTCCCCAGAACGTTCACGTGTTGGGGGGCTACAAGGTCCAGCGCGACGAAGAGCAATTGATGGCCGATGCGCATGCGGCGGAAGAGGCGGGGGCCTTTGCCATGGTGGTCGAGTGCGTGCCGGCGGGGCTGGCCGCCAAGATCACGCGCGAGGTGAAGATTCCCACCATCGGCATCGGCGCGGGGGCCGGCTGCGACGGCCAGGTGCTCGTGACGCACGACCTGCTGGGATTGACCGGGGGCAACGTCCCTCGCTTCGTGAAACGCTACGCCGAGCTGCGCCGCGTGATCGGGACGGCCGTCGAGAGCTATCGCGACGAGGTCCGCGCGGGAAGTTACCCCGGTCCCGAGCACTCATTCAAGTAAGGCGGTTCTGCTTCGCCGGCGCCATCAAGG
The DNA here is from genome assembly GCA_019636335.1 of Pirellulales bacterium. NCBI lineage: Bacteria > Pseudomonadati > Planctomycetota > Planctomycetia > Pirellulales > Pirellulales bacterium. The sequence goes on along the minus strand of JAHBXR010000004.1, from coordinate 283,223 downwards.
GAACGCATCATGCCCAACCGACTCGCCGACGAGACGAGCCCCTATCTATTGCAGCATGCCGGTAATCCGGTCGACTGGTACCCGTGGGGACCCGAGGCGCTCGAGCGTTCGCGCCAGGAGCAGAAGCCGATCTTTCTTTCGATCGGCTATTCGGCCTGCCACTGGTGCCATGTGATGGAGCACGAGAGCTTCGAGAACGAGGCGATCGCCCAGCTTCTCAACGAGCACTTTGTATGCATCAAGGTCGACCGCGAAGAGCGACCCGATCTCGATCAGATCTACATGCAGGCGGTGCAGCTCATGACCGGCCGGGGAGGCTGGCCGATGTCGGTGTTTCTTACGCCTTCGCTCGAACCGTTCTACGGCGGCACCTACTGGCCCCCGACGCCGCGCCATGGCATGCCGGGCTTCGATCAGGTGCTGCAGGCGGTACTCGACGCCTGGCAGAATCGACGCGAAGCGGCGCTGGAACAGGCCGATCAGCTCACTGCGGGCGTGCGTCGCGCCGCGCAATCGATGGTGCCGCCGGGAGACGCGGAATTGTCCGTCGCCCGTTTGCGTTCGGCCGTCGCGGGCATGGAGCGGGGCTTCGATTTCGCGCACGGCGGCTTCGGCGGCGCCCCGAAGTTTCCGCACCCCACGGCGCTGCGCGTCATGCTGCGTGCGTACAAGCGCGAGCCGCGCGAGGCTGTTCTGGAAATGGTCACGCGCACGCTCGACCGCATGGCCGACGGCGGCATTCACGATCAACTCGGCGGCGGATTCCATCGCTATTCCGTCGACGAGCGGTGGCTGGTGCCCCATTTCGAGAAGATGCTCTACGACAATGCCCAGCTTGCGGTGGCCTATCTCGAGGCCTTTCAGGTGACGGGCCACGAGCGCTATGCGAGCGTCGTCCGCAGCACGCTCGACTACATCCTGCGCGAGATGACCGATCCGCAGGGGGGCTTCTACAGCACGCAGGATGCCGACAGCGAAGGGGTGGAAGGCAAGTTCTTCGTCTGGACGCGCGGCGAGCTGAATCGCGTGCTGGGGGCCGAACGCGCGCGAACGTTCGCCTATGTGTACGACGTCAGCGAAGAAGGAAACTTCGAAGAGGCCAATATCCTGAATCTGCCCAAGTCGCTCGAGCAGTGTGCCTTGATCCTGCAGCGCGATCTGGCGGAACTGAAAGCGGAGTTGGCCGAATCGCGAGCCCAGCTCTTTGCCGTGCGCGCCGAACGCGTACCGCCAGGACTCGACGACAAGGTGCTCGTGAGCTGGAACGGGTTGGCGATCGATGCCTTGGCCCGGGCCGGTGCCGTGCTCGACGAGCCGCGCTACCTCGACGCCGCCCGCGCTTGCGCGAGCTTCATTCTGGCGCAGATGCGCCGCGAAGATGGCCGGTTGTTACACTCGTGGCGGCGCGGCCAGGCCAAGATCGATGCGTTTCTCGACGATTACGCCGCCCTGGCCGAGGCGCTGGTTTCGCTCTACGAGGCCACGTTCGATGAGGTCTGGATTACCGAGGCCGTCTCGTTGGCCGAAACGATCGTGCAGCAGTTTGCCGACGGTGGCGGTGGCGGATTCTTCTATACCGCCTCGGATCACGAGCGACTCATCGCGCGCCCGAAAGAGGTGCTCGACAGTTCCGTTCCCAGCGCGAGTGGACTGGCCGCCACGGTCCTGCTGCGTCTGGCGAACATCACGGGCAATCCCAACTACGCCACTGCAGCGGAAGGCACCTTGATCGCCAGCTCGGGGCTCTTCGACCGCGCGCCCACGGCGATGGGGCAAATGCTGTTGGCGATGGACGCCTACCTGGGGCCGATCTACGAGATCGTCGTGTTGGGCGACCCAACTCAAGGCCCGACGGCCGAGGCCCTGGCCGATCTGCGGGGTCGCTACGTGCCGAATCGAGTGCTGCTGTGTCGTTCGCCGAACGTGCCTCCCGCTCACCGCTCGCCCGCCTTGGGGCCGATCTTTGAAGGGAAGACGTTACGCGACGACGAGCCGGCGGTCTTTGTTTGCCAGGGGTTCGAGTGCCGCGAGCCGATCTCGGGGCTTACGGCGGCACGGGCGCGCTGGGCACAGCTTGCCGAACTGGGGCATGGCTAAGGATCGCGCGGCACCACTCGCCTGCCACAAACGGACAGCCGGTTTTTCCAAGCCGGTTACGAGCCGACCTGGGTTGGGATCGGGCGGCGCGAGGTCTCTTCGCGCAACAGTCGCACCACCGAGTCGGCAACCAGCCGGTAGCTGTCGCGCGTGTAGCCCCCGCTGAGCAGCATGACCGTTGGAATACCCCGCTCGCGCAGTTCACGCACGACGAACTCGTCGCGCTGCGAAATGCCGTGGGCGCTGATTGCTAGTTCACCGAGCGGGTCACCGGCGAAGATATCGGTGCCGGCATTGTAGATCGCCAGGCCCACGCGCTCGCTGCTGGTGATCGAGTTCAGAAAGCCCGGCAGTCGCTGTTGCAAGAGGCCCTGATATTCTGCGTCCGCGCAGCCCGCACGGAGCGGAACGTTGCAATCGATCCGCTCGCGCGCCAGGCTGTCGTACGCGGGATACGTCCCGGCATTGTACATGTCGAAAATGAAAACGCGTGGATCGTGCAAGAAGGCGTGGCAGACGCCATTCCCCTGGTGCGCGTCGAGATCGACATACGCCACGCGGGCATCGGTCGCGAGTCGTCCCTCGGCGCGCATGGCGTGGATGGCCACGGCGATATCGTTGTACAGGCAAAAGCCTTCGCCCGAGTTGGGCTTGGCATGGTGAAAACCGCCCCCTAGGTTCACGGCCAGTCCGTGACGGATGGCCTCGCGCGCAGCGACGATGGTGCCCATCGTGGCCCAACGCATGGGGCGCAGAATGCGCCAACGCACCAGCCACGCAGGGAGCCTGGCTACCGGGGGCAGCTCGAGCGCGCGGGCCACACAGGCCACATCGTGCAGCCGGCCGAGGTAATCGCCCGTGTGGACCGTCATCAGTTCGCGGATGCCGGCAGGGCGCTTGGGCCGCACCATCATCCGCCGCAGCGAACTCCCCATCAATTCACGCATCCGCCGGCGAGCACGACCATACTTGCACGAATCGAACCGGTGCAGCTTCTCCATGCCAAAGAAGCTGATGTTGTAGTGCCGGGAGTAGACGACTCGCGGATTGCCCACGGGAATTCTCATAGCAGCTACGAACTTCGAGGTCGCGTCCCGCTACCCAACGTCGACTTCGCCGACGGCGATTTATACGGGCGATGACCACGTCGGTCACAGGTGTCTCGCAGGTCTGTTCAGTTGAACAGCCCGATGAGCTTCGTCGAAACGGGAATCGCTCACTATCGCCGTCGTAGCGTCTTCTGTGCCGCGATCAGGCCTGCGGCCAGTTGCTCGACTTCTTCCAGCGTATTGTAGAGATAGAAGCTGGCGCGGGCCGTGGCGTTCGCGCCGATTTTCTTGTGCAACGGCATGGCGCAGTGGTGGCCGGCGCGAACGGCGATCCCCTTGCGGTCCAAGAGTTGCGCGATGTCGTGGGCGTGAACGCCTTGCATCGTGAAGCTGACGATGCCCGCCTTGTGGCTCGGATCGGGCCCGTAGATCTTCACGCCGCCGACCGTGGCCAGCACCTCGTGCGCGCGCTCGGTGAGCAGGCGCTCGTGCTCGTGGATAGCCTGCATGCCGACTTGTTCCAGATAGTCGATGGCCGCGCCCAGCCCGATGGCGGGCACAATGGGGGGAGTCCCCGCCTCGAACTTCGCCGGCAGATCGGCCGGCTCGAAACCGGAGGTCGTGACGCGGCGGATCATGCTGCCGCCGCCAAGGAAGGGGGGCATCGCCTCGAGCAGTTCGCGCCGACCCCACAGGATGCCCACACCCGAGGGTCCCATCATCTTGTGGCCACTGAAGGCGACAAAGTCGGCACCCCAGGCGACGACGTCGGTCTTTTCGTGCGGGACACTCTGGGCGGCATCGACCAGGAACAACGCGCCGGCGGCGTGCGCGCGAGCCACGAGATCGGCGATCGGATTGATCGTGCCCAACACGTTCGAGACGCTCGCCACGGCGACGATGCGCGTGCGCTCGGAGAGGAGCTTGTCGAAGGCATCGAGATCGATCAGCCCCTCGTCGGTCACCGGGGCGAAGCGGACGACGGCGCCCGTCCGCGCGGCGGCCTGCTGCCAGGGGACGATGTTCGAATGGTGCTCGAGCTCGGTGAGGAGGATCTCGTCCCCCGGCTTCAAGTTAGCATCGCACCAACTGCGGGCGACCAGGTTGATGCCCTCGGTCGTGCCATCGGTGAAGATGATCTCTTCGCGGTGCGGAGCGTTGATGAAACGGCGGACTTTTTCCCGGGTTTCTTCGTAGCGGTCGGTACTCTGATCGCTCAGCCAATGGATGCCGCGATGAACGTTGGCGTAGTGCTGCTCGTACGTCGTGACAAGCGAATCGATCACGGCGCGCGGACGCTGCGTCGTGGCGGCGTTGTCGAGATAGACGAGCGGCGCCCCCCCCGGCAGCACCATCGATAGGATGGGAAAGTCGGGGCGCAGCCGCGTGGGATCGAGAGCCGAACGCGTGTCGGTGGCAGACATGGCGGATCGCCTGGTGTTTATTGGTTGTTGTCGCCGGTGGCCGAGCCGTCGGACCCACCCTGAACGGGCGAGTAGAGCGCGCTTTGCAGCACGCGCCACGACAGCAGGCAGCACTTCTGGCGGTTGGGGGTCAGCTTCGCACCGAAGAGCTCGAGCATGTCCTCGGCGGTGAACTGCTTGGCCGCGTCGACCGGCTGGCCGTCGAACTTCTCGACCAGCATCGAGGCGGCCGCCTGGCTGATGCAGCAACCATCGCCGTCGAAGTAGATGTCGCGAATCTTCCCTTCGGAAGCGACTTCGAGCTCGATCCTGACCACGTCGCCGCAGAGCGGATTGTCGTCCTCATGGGCGTGCGTCGGATGCGCGCAATGCCCACGATGGTAGGGGTCCTCGTAATGATCGAGGATGTGCTCCTGGTACAGTTCTTCTTCGTCGGCAGGCATCGTAAAGGCACGCCGGATAAGGGCTTGGTGCGATTTCGCCGAGGGCGGTGCCGGAGGGGTGCGGCCACTAAAGCAGTCTATGCCCCGCGCGATGGTGGGACAACCCAGGCAACATCGTGGTTCGCGGAGCCGGCAAGGCGTCAGGACGCATGGCCAAGCCACGCACGAAACGCCTGAAAGTCATGAAACGAGGGCAACAGGTGGTCGGCTAGATCGAGATAGGGAATCGCGTCGATCGACCGGCCCGCGGTGTAGAGCACGGTGTGGATACCGGCGCGGCGGCCCGCCTCGAGATCGAAGCGATAATCCCCCACGATCGCCACCTGCTGAGGTTGCAGCCGCCACGTGGCGCAGATCTGGTGGATGGCGGTGGGATCGGGTTTGGCCGGGGCGTCCTCTCGGGCGACAATGTACTCGAACTCCAGCCCCAGCCGTGCCAGCGTTCGCTCGACGATGGCCCGGCTGTTCCGCGTCAGCAGGGCCCGGTGCAGGCCGAGCGGTTCGAGAGCCAGGAGAAACTCGGCGGCGCCCGGCATGAGGACGGCCCGTTCGGCCCCTGCCCATTCGTGGCGCGCCAGGATCTCGCGGCAGCGGAGGGCCTCGGCCTCCGGCAGGCGATCGAGCGCTTCGAGGATCGGCTGCCGTGGCGGTAGCTCCATCTCGGCACGCATGGCCTCGAAATCGAGCGCCGAATCAACGAGCGTGCCGTCGAGATCGAAGATCAGTCCGGCAATGGAATTTGGCATCGAATGCTTGACTGTACTCGTCTTGACCCGGCGAGCTTGATTGTGGGACGATCGGCCTGGTGATTGTACCTTGCTCGGATGCGGAGCGGAGGGGCGATCGACTCGCGAGGGAGCGCGAAGTGAAACTGGCCCTGGTTCACGATTGGCTGACCGGCATGCGAGGGGGCGAAAAGTGCCTCGCCGCGCTCTGCCGGCGTTTTCCCGATGCGCGACTTTTTACCCTCTTGCACGCCCCCGGCTCGACGTCTCCCGACATCGAGCGGATGCAGATCACGACCAGCTTTCTGCAGCACGTGCCGGGCGTCGAAGCACGCTATCGCTACCTGCTCCCCCTGATGCCGAAAGCGGTCGAGCGGTTCGCGATTCCCGCGGATGTCGATCTCGTGGTCAGTTTCAGCCATGCCGTGGCCAAGGGAGTGCGCGTGCCGGTCGGCGTACCTCACGTTTCGTACTGCTTCACTCCGATGCGCTATGCCTGGCATTTGCGTGGCGAGTATTTTCGCTCGACCGACGAGTTAGTTGCGGTCGAGCGCGACACCGAGCTCAGCCGCCCGGGTTATGGCGTCTTCAGCGGCAAGCTCGCTCGCCGTCCCGTCGAGTTCGCCCGCGATACGCTCTTGGATCGGATGCGCGACTGGGATCGGCGCTCGGCCGAACGGGTCAGCCATTTCGTGGCGATCAGCCGCACGGTGGCCGCGCGGATTCGGGAGTGTTATGGCCGCGAGAGCACGGTCATCTATCCGCCGGTCGATACGGACTTCTACACGCCGGCGCAGCAGCCGCGCGAGGACTTCTATCTCGTCGTCTCGGCGCTCGTGCCTTACAAGCGGATCGATCTGGCCATCGCGACGTGCAATTACCTGGGCAAGCGACTGATCGTGATCGGCCGCGGCCCCGAGACCGAAAAGCTGAAGACACTGGCCGGCCCCAGCATTGAATTCCTGGGCTGGCAAACCGATGAAGAGATCCGCGAGCATTTGCGCCGCTGCCGGGCGCTGTTGTTTCCCGGGCATGAAGACTTCGGTATCGTACCGCTCGAGGCCTCGGCCTGCGGCGCGCCGGTGATCGCGCTCGAGCGCGGCGGCGCCACGGAAACGATTCTGGCGGGGGATGAGAACTCGCTCGGAACGGGTTTTTTCTTCCGCGAGCCGACCGTCGATTCGCTCGCCACGGCCATCGAAATGTTCGAGGCCAGGCCCGAGCTGTTTTGTCCGCAACTCGCGCGCGAGCAGGCCGAACGCTTTTCTGCGCAGCGTTTCGAGCGCGAGTTGGTCAAGTACATCGAGTCGGTCGTCGTTCAGGCAGCCTCTGCCTGACAACAACGAGTGCCAGGACGTTACCTGCGACCATTCCCGTGGTGCCTTAGTATCGTCGTGGTTTCTTTCCTTGGCTCTCTATATTCACCACGACACAACGCTCGTGCGCCATCGCAACCCGAAGCGTCAGCGAGGGAACTGTTGCAGTCGAGTATCAATCGCAGGATGAGTCGCCATCGAACCAGCCCTCGCTCACGCGTCGGGTTGGTGCAAGAAAAAAGGCATCCCGGCTTCCGGAGGAGGGAAGACGGGATGCCGAGGTCCGACCGGCGGCTGCGGTCCGCCGATCAAGCAAGTTTTTTGGTAGTGCCGCGCGAGGCAGCCAAGGGTGATTCGCTTACACCCCTTCGACCTTGCGGCGGAAATCGTCGCGTTCGCGACGCGTGGCTTCGAGATCGAAGACCAGGTACTTCATATCGAGCCGCAACTGGCTGAGCGCGTCCTGCACGAGCGTCAGGATGCGGCGACGGCGTTTCGTACTCTCCACGACTCGCGCGAAAGCGACCTCGAGCTCCTGGCGGTGCTCGACGGGCAGGCGGCTGATCGCCGCGCCCAAAGCTTCCACATCCTGCGGCAGTTCCTCGGAATTCGACGGGACGATGCGGGACGGGCTCGACATGTTGGCTCCTAGGCTCACAGGTGCTTGGTCACATTCTGTTTAGCAGAAGGTGTGCCAACGGGCGAGCGCCGCGAATGCAGACGCGCAACTGCAAGCGATGCCTAACTTTACGCGAATCACTTTCAAACGGTTCATCCGGCCCCCTGTGGCGAAAAGCCGACAAGCGATCTGGCCGCAAATCGCAAATCTCGCTACAAGCTCGCTTTACGTCGAAAAACCACACGCGCGGCCCCGTGGCTTTTTTACCACAATCGGGCTGCGTTTCGTCCGGGATGACTCGCGGGAGGATGGAACCAACGCGATGCCTCGTCGCTGGCTGAGCCTCGTCCAGGCACTGGTCTGCGCTGCGCTTTGGGCGCTGATCGCCACTGCTGCGCGCGCCGATGGCGACTTCCGCGAGGAGTTCGAGTCGCCCGTTCCCAGTTGGCGCCAACTCGACGGCAACGTCCCGTTTCGCGTCGAGCAACATGCCCGCGTACACGACAACGTCCACTGGGGAAGCGGGGCCGAATACCTGCGCCTCTCGGCGGGCAACGGCACCTACATCCGTTATGCCCACGACGTGCCATCCTCGCGTGTCATCGAGGACTTGCAGATCGGCGCCTGGGTGAAGTCAGGGCATGCTGGCGTGCAGATCTTTGCCCGGGTCGTGCTGCCGCGCACGGCCGACCCTCGCAGCGGTCGGCCCGTCGTCACGCTGCTTCCCGGCAGTAGCTATGCCAAAGTCGGCGCGTGGGAACAATTGCGTCTCGAGCGCGTGCCCTTGCTGCTCGAGCGGCAGACCCGCCTGTTGCGCGCGGAGTTGCGGCGCGACGTCGACACGCGCGAGGCCTTCGTCGATCGCGTGCTGATCAATGTCTACGGCGGGCAGGGCACGAGCGAGATCTGGATCGACGATCTCGAAATGACCGGCTGCTACCGCCCCACGGTGCTCCAGGCCGGCTACCGCACGGACGAGCAGGGGGCCGTCGCCGTCGCGCCCGATCGCCCCGCGGTGAGGCTCGTCGGCGACCTGCTGACCGTGGGGGACGTGCCCATGTTTCCGCGCGTGGTGCAGTATCGGGGCGAACCGCTCCAGTTCCTGCAGGGCTTGGGGTTCAACGTCGTACACATCGACACTGTTCCCTCGCGCGAGTTGCTCGACGAGGCGGCACGCCTGGATATGTGGCTCGTCTGTCCGCCGCCGCTCGATACCGAATTTGCCACGCAGCAGGGTCGGGGCGCAGGCCAGAGGCCGGTCGAGATCGGCTCGGCCTATAATCGCGTGCTGATGTGGCACCTAGGCAGCAATCTGGCCCGGCCCGAACTCGAGCGCACCAACCAGTGGGCCCGCGCGATCCGCCTGGCCGATCGCGAGCACACGCGGCCAACGATCGGTGCGCCACTGGCCGAGCTTGGCGCGTACAGTCGCGCGATCGACGTGCTCACCGTGGGGCGACAGCCGTTGGCCAGCACGCTCGAATTGCCGGAATACGCCGCCTGGCTGGCGACGCGCTCGCGGCTGGCCCGGCCCGGCACGCCGATCTGGGCCGAGGTGCAGACGCATCTCGCGCCGGCGGTGGTCGGTCAGTGGCGCGCCTTCACGGGTCGCGAGCCCCCGGGGGATACCGTAACCGCCGATCAACTGCGCCTGCTGGTCTACACGGCACTCTCGTCCGCGCCGCGCGGTCTCTACTTTTCGACGCGGACGCGACTCGATGGGTCGGACGCGGCGGCCCGGCAGCGCGCGCTCGCCCTCGAACTACTCAACGCTGAGTTAGCGCTGATCGAACCGTGGACGGCCTCGGGGCAACTCGTGGCCACGATCGAAGGGACGGAGGCGGGCTCGCGCGGCATCGTCTTTCGCACCGATCGCTCGCGTCTGCTGCTCCCTTTCTGGGCGGGGCGCGGGGCCCAGTTCGTGCCGGCGCAGGTTTCAGCGACGGGGATCTCGTTCACCGTGCCGGCCGTGCCCGACTCGCACCGCGCGTACGAGTTGACCCCTTCGGGACTGGCGAGCGTGCGCGACAAGAAACGCGTGGCCGGGGGTACCCGCGTCACGCTCGACGAGTTCGGCGTGAGCGCCATGGTCGTGCTGACCGAGGATTCGTTGACGTTGGGACATCTGCAGCGCGAGCTGCGCGCCCGGGCGCCCCGTGCGGCGCAGCTTGCCCGCGAGTTGGCCATTGCGCGGTCGTTGTTTGTCGAACGCATGGAGACGACCCTGGCCGCCCGAGCGCCCGTGATCAACGATACCGCCTCGCCGTTGCGCGATGCGTCGCGTCACGTAAGTCAGAGCGAGCAGCTACTGGCGGCGGGCGATTATGCCGGTGCGTTTGCCGAGGCGCGGCGGGCGATGCGCCCCTTGCGCATGCTCGAGCGTGCCCGCTGGGAGCAGGCACGGCAGACGTTCGAGTCGGTCACGGCCAGCCCCTTTGCCGTGACGTACGACCTGCTGCCGCAGCACTGGGTGCTCGTCGGAAGTCTCGGCTCGGCCGAGTTCGGACGCAATCAACTCGTGGGGGGCAATCTGGAACGGCTCGAAACGCTTTCGGACGCCGGCTGGCATCACTATCGTCACGACCATCAGGGCATCGAATCGTCGGCGGAGCTCTCGCCACAGACACCCAACTCGGGCCGTTTCAGCCTGAAGCTGGCCGCCCGCGCGAGCGACCCCAAGAATCCCCCCGGCACGGTCGAAACATCGCCCGTTTGGATCACGACGCCAGGCATTCCGGTCGAGGCAGGGCAATTGTTCCGCCTGCGTGCGTTCGTCCGCGTGCCGGCGCCCATCACGGGGAGCGTCGATGGCTTGCTCGTGCTCGACTCCTTTGGCGGCGAGGCGCTGGCCGAGCGGATTCGCAAGACGGACGGGTGGCAGGAGATCATTCTCTATCGAACGGCCCCGGCACGTGGCGAGCTGCGCCTCACGTTCGCCCTTTCTGGGTTGGGAGAGGCCTACCTCGACGACGTGGCGATCGAGCCGGTGTTGCGCTCGCCGTCACGCCCCGTGACCCCGCAGGCCGCCGTGCCAGGCTTGCCGCTGCGTCGGTAAGGCCGGGACGAAGCTGCCAGGCGTTGGATTCCGTGGGCCTCTTGGCGGGGCTGCCGCGCCCGTCGAGCATCTTCGGCCCGCTAGCCAGTTGACCGCCGGGCTGGTGGGCCCTTAACTGTAGGCTGCGCGTGGGGCGCACTCTTTGTCACCGGAATCCACTTCCCCGGCACCTTCGACCGGCGGAATTGCAGCAGCGAGGTTTGCCATGCAGATGTTCCTCGACGGCCAATGGGTCGATCGGCCGGAAAAGATCGAGGTCCGAAATCCCTTCGATGGCTCGGTGATCGACACCGTGCCGAAGGCCTCGCAGGCCGACGTCGAGCGAGCCGTCGCCGGAGCGGTGCGCGGCGCCGAGATCATGCGCCGCATGCCGGGGCACGAGCGCTACAAGATTCTGCATCGCGCGTCCGAATTGATGCAGGCACAGCTCGAAGACCTGGGCCGCACCATTTCGAGCGAAGAAGGAAAGATCCTGGGCGAGGGCGTGTTCGAGGCTTCGCGCTCCAAGGAGACCATCGAGCTCTCGGCCGAAGAGGCCAAACGCATCACCGGCGAGGTGCTGCCGCTCGACGGCGCGCCGGGGGGGGCCGATCGCTTCGGATTCACGCTGCGCGTTCCCTGCGGAGTCGTGGCGGCGATCACGCCCTTCAACTTTCCGTTGAACCTCGTCTGCCACAAGGTGGGGCCGGCCCTGGCCGCCGGCAATAGCGTCATCATCAAGCCGGCCAGCGATACGCCCCTCTCGTCGCTCAAGCTGGTCAAGATTCTGCTCGAGGCGGGGCTGCCCCCCGAGGCCATCGCCTGCGTCACGGGCTCGGGCGGCGACGTGGGCAATACGCTCTGCACCGACCCTCGCGTGCGCAAGATCAGCTTCACCGGCAGCCGCGAGATCGGCGAGCACATCTGCCGCGTGGCGGGGCTCAAGAAGGTGACGATGGAGCTGGGCTCGAACAGCCCGTTGATCGTCATGCCCGACGCCAACCTCGACAAGGTAGCCGAGGCCACCGTCGCGACCGGTTTTTCGAACGCCGGTCAGGTCTGCATCAGCGCGCAGCGCATCGTGGTGATGGAACCGGTCTACAGCGAGTTTCTCGAGCGCCTCACGCCGCGCGTCCAAGCGCTCAAGACGGGCAATCAGCTCGACACGGCCACGAAGATGGGGCCGATGATTCGCGAAAGCGATGCCGTGCGGGTCGTGCAATGGATCGACGAAGCCGTTTCGAGCGGCGCCAGGTTGTTGACCGGCGGGCAGCGCCGCGGCACGCTGGTCGAGCCGGCGGTCGTGGCCGATGTGAATCCCGACATGAAGATCAGTTGCGATGAACTCTTTGGTCCTGCCGTCGCCGTGCAAAAGGCCCGTTCAATCGATGAGGCGATCGCCGTGGCCAACGATACCCGCTATGGCCTCAGCGCGGCGATTTTCACCGAGAACCTGAACTGGGCGCTCAAGTTCGCCAAGCATGTCGACAGCGGCAATATCCACGTCAACTGGGGGCCGCAGTGGCGCGCCGACTTGATGCCGTACGGGGGGCTCAAGGACAGCGGCATGGGCAAGGAAGGTCCCCGCTACGCCGTGCAGGAAATGACCGAGATGAAGATGGTCGTCATCCACGGCGTTTCGTAACGCGGCGAATGAGCCATCGCGGGTGTGGGGCACTGGAGGCTACTGCACCAGCACCTCGGCCACGGGATCGTCGTCCTCTTCGTCGGACGGTACACCTTCGCCCGAGTCGACGAGCATATAACCGCCCCAGAAGAACGGGTGTTCGGCACTGGTGACTGGTGCGTCGGGCTTGGCGTCGACGCGTGGTTCGGCGGTCGGATTCAAGTCGGCGCTCGTGACGAATTCGACGGAGCGCTGCCAGGCGCTGGCCGCCGAGCTGAAGGGAAGCTCGCGCGTGAATTCTCGCACCAGGTCGTAACCCGATTGTCCTGCCGTGCGCCAGCGGCTGATCAAGATGGTCCGCGCGCCCGACGCCATGAGGCCACAGAGCGGCAGGAAGAGATCGTCGCCATTGGCGTTGCCGGCCCCCTTGAGGGCGTTTTCGGCCGGCGTGTGGAAGCCCGGCAGCATGATGACCTGCGGACCCGCGGCGCCCAGCGACACCCAGTCGGCCAGCGAGCTCGCGTGCGAACCGCCGTTGAGGGGCAAGGGAGACCAATCGTAGGGGCTGCCCGTGTTCGCCAGGTCTTGAAAGACGATCGCGGCGTCGAGCGACTGCGCCGAGACATTGCCCGCCGCCGGCGACGACACCGGCAGCGCCACGCAGCCCGGCACGATCTGACTCAGTTCTTCAAAGGCCTCGTTGGCGACGGCATCGGCGTCGCGGGGGAAGAGTCGTCCCAGCACCACGGCGGCGTGCTGCAACTGGCGTCGGCCGCGACCGTCGGGCACGGCCAGGCCGGCCGTCGGTGCATAGCGAATCCGCACCCGCGAGATCATGGGGGGGCTCTCCTCGGCATTGCTCGAGGGGAAGGCCTCGAACGGCACGTACCACAACAGGCCGTCCGGCACGATCGCCAGCTCATCGAGATTGGCCGCGAAGTCCGACTTGCCACCCTCGATCAAGCCGGCGAACAGCTCGCGCGCCGGCTTGCGCCAGCCATTGCTCGCGAGTGTCGTGGCGTCGAGCTTGCGATTGCCGTCGACGTGCCCCAGTTCGCGCAGCACCGCCACGGTGCGCTTCTGCAATTGGGCGGGGGTGCCGACGGGCCAGATCATGAACTCGTCTTTCGAGACGAACAGCCCGTGCAGCTTGCGCTTCGTGCCGAAGAAGGCGAGGATTCCCTGGCGGTCGGGCAAGCCGGCCTGCACCTGTTCGACGGTGCGCTTCGGCGGAAAGACGATCGCCGACGCGTGACGACCCAACGCGATCGCCTGCAAGATCTGCTGTTGTTCGGCGGTGAACGCCGCCAGCTTGTTCGCCCGCTCGGTCTTGCGGCGGATCGCATCGGCATCGATCGGGATCAAAGGTTCCGTGCGATCCTGGGCACGTAGCTCGCCGATGGCCCGCGCCAGGTCGGCGTAGCGCGGGTAGCGGGCGAGCAGGTCTTGCCGTTCGAGTCCCCCGGCCTGATCGAGCGCTTCGGGCGGTCCGTCGAGCAGCCAGCGCAGCTCGAGCAGCCGCCCTCCCAGGGGCAACGTGCTCAGAAAACGATGCCGGCGTGCGAGCTCCGAGATCTCGAAGGCAGCGCGATCCTCGCGGCGATCGATCGCCACGTCGAACCAGTTTTCGAGCGATGGCTCGTGGGGCGTCATGACGACGCCGAGGGCCTCGAGCGGGTCGTAGGCCCAATCGCGCTGCGTCGGCTCGCGCAGCAGCAGTTGATAAAAGCTCATCAAGGTGCGGCTCGAGACGGAGCCCTTGCTGAACATCTCGTCGACGAGACTGATCTGGTAGAGCCAGGTCGAACCGCCCGAGCGTTGAAAGTTCGTGGCGGCCGCGAGCGCCTGCTGCATCGCATTCGTGTCTCCCCGTCCTGCTTGGGCCAGGGCGGTGACGTAGTTCAGCCGTGCGCCGATGCGTCCGGCGCTCATCTGGCGGTTGCCGATCACCGAACGAGCACTGCCGGCCAGCTTGAGGGCGTCGTTGAAATTGTGCAGATGCGCCTGATTCTCGGCGGCGTAGACGGTGAGGGAGGCCTGCAAGGCGCGGTAGCCCTTCACACGGGCCCAGGCGGCGGCCGGCTCGAGCGGAGCGTACATGCCCGGCTGATTCGTCATCAGGTGGACGAGGAAACCGTAGCGGAAGGCGTCGTCGATCACCGAAGGATCGTTGTATTGGGCCCCGGAGTAAGTCGCTTCGAGAAAGTATTCGGCGGCCTGCGGATATTGTCCCTGGTCGAGCGCGATGCGTCCCAATTCGAGCAGCACCTGTCCGGTCAGGGGATGGTCGTACTGTCCCGAGGCGACGATCGCCCGCTCGAGGATCGTCTTGGCCTGCTCGTCCCTGCCGGCCGCGGCGTTGGCCATGCCGCGCTGCACGTCTTGCAGGGTCTCGGACCAATGATTCGGTTGCGCCTGCTGACGCTCGAGCACGGCCAGCACGTCCTTGGTGATCTGCGACTGCGTGGCCACGGGACCGAGAATCTCACGGCGCCGGCGCAAGGCGATCGACGCCGTGCGCACGATCTCGATCGAGTTGATCGGAAAAAGGACCGGCGCGCTGACGACGCCACCTTGGCGATACTGCTGATTGTTGTCGATGCGTCCCTGCGCGATCGAGGTGGTCGACGGGTAGTTGCCGAGCAGCGCGGGTCGAGTCGTCGCGCCCCAGGGGACCTGCACGCGGTCGGTGGGGGGCGCGGGACGCACTTGCGGCGGGAATTGAACCTTCAACATCCAGTCGGCAAAACGCACGACGAGTTGCAGCGCCGAGTCGTAGTGATTGATCGCCTCGGCGTTCTGTCCCAACTGGTAGCAGGCCTCGCCCGCCATCGTGTGGTAGCAGATCGAGTCGATCCAGCGCGATTCGACCGTCTTGATGGCGCCGCGGCCTTCGCTGCGAAAGATTTGCATCGCGTCGCGGTACTGCCCGTCGTAGTAGGCATTGAAGCCGCCGAAGTAAAGCGGGCCGGGCACGGCGCGCGACATGAGCGGGCTCGCGCCTTGAGCGAACACGTTGCCCGTCGGCCACAGGGCGAACAGCAGACCGCCGAGCAGGAACAGGCGCCGGTCGAACTGCATCGGCGGTGATCCTTCGAAGAGGGGGGAGAAGAGTGGAGGGGAAACGAGCAGACCGCAGATGCTAGCGGCAGGCGTATTCGACCCTCTTTACCACGATACTGATGCTCACCGATGGTGCCAACAAACTTTCGCCTGCATTCCGGTGATCCCGGCGGCCGGAATCTGGGCAAAGTCCGCCGACTTTTTCAGAAACCGGTCAAAGAACCCCGCTCCCCCTAGACGATATACGGAGGGCCAAGTCTGCCGGTTGTAGGGTTTGGCGCGGCACTTTCGCCAGGAATGGAATTCGCCCGCACAGAGCAAGGAATGCAGGGATGGCCACGAACAAGCCGAACCAAGGCCGACGGGGCGTGTTGTTGGTCGTGTCGCTGCTGGCGACGCTATCAGCGACCGGCTGCCAGGTCGATATTGGGGGCCAGACGCTGCCCAGTCCGTACTACATGAGCGACGACGTCCAGTACTTCCCGCCGGGCCACGAATTCAAGCTCGCGAACGAGGCGGCCGCCATGGCCGCCGATCGCGCCGACGCCCAGCGCCGGGGACAGTAATACCCCGTTGTTCCCGCCACTTAACGTACGGAGACGATCGATTCATTGCTGAGCGCTCGGGGTTGCGATTCGCACGGTTGGCTGGCCTTGCAGGCGCCGGCCGACAACGGCGAATCGAGACGGTCCGAGCGCCGAGGGGGGGACGGCTGCCTTCGCCCCGATGTCCCCGACGCGCTCGCCGCGCGCGGGCGCGTTGGGGACTCGGGTGCGAAGGCCATTTTTTCAACAGTTCGCTCGAGGAACATCGCCCCAACCGCGATGCCACGCCCGTGGAGCCCAATCAGATTGCCCAAATGGCCGAAACGTGGGCCAATGTCGTGCTCACGTGGATCGGTTATGGAACCCTGGTCGGCCTGATCGCCAAGGCGATCATGCCAGGCCGCGATCCCGGCGGCACCATCACGACGTTGGCCATGGGGATCGGCGGCAGCGTGATCGGCTGTGGCACGCTGGCCTTCTTCTGGGAAGGTCAGCGCGTGATGCCCATCAGTCCGCTCGGCTTTCTGGTAGCGACGGGAGGATCCTTCTTCCTGTTGCTCTTCTATCGCCTGATGGCCGGACACTACTTCGTCGAGGGGACCGACGGGCACTTCCACTATCGAGGTCCCCATCGACCCCGGCAGCGCACGCGTCGCAGCACCGTGTACGAAACGGTGGGGCACGGCGAAGACGAGCATTGAGTGCCTTGCGCACAGCAAGAAGTCAGGTACCCCGTACCTGACCATCGAGCGAGCTCGCCATGTCGAACAAGTGTCAGGTACGGGGTACCTACATGATGTGCGCTCGACAGCGGCTACCGGCGCCAGCCCCAGTCATTGCGCATCGCCAGCCAGCCGACGACGGTCATCACGCCGGCGGTCATCACCAACGACACCGCCACAGCCTGGTACGGCGGATCGGTTCCCCAGATGAACCAGGTGGGTAGCACCCCCAGGTAGATCACTCCTATCGACAGCACGGCCGCGTAGACCGCCTGACGCAGCAGGCAAGTGAGGGCCAGCGACGATGCGAAGAGCGCGATTTGCAGCGCTGGAAATATCAAATGCTCGCTTTCGCATAGCCCGAGAAGACCGTCGGGATGGAACATCGCCGCCAGCACGAGCACCGGCAAGTAGAGCGTGGTTAGCAAGACGAGCAAACCCGTGCCAAACTTCGCCCAATACCAAAGGTCGGGGTTCATCGGCCGCGAGCGCCAGAAGTTGCTCAGCTTCGGGCTGGTGTCGTTGAGCGCCACGCCAATGCCGGCCACCGCGGCAATAAACATGCCGATCGAGACGCTGACACCGGCATACATCATGACGTAATACTTGACGAGTTCCCCCATGTGGTTTTGATTCCTGCCGATTTCCGTCGCGCGGAGTCGCCACTCAAGCCACAGGTTCGTCCACAGCACGGCGAAGATCGCCAGGATGCCTACCAGGCCGGCGATGGCGACGGGCGCCGCTTCGCGAAACTGTTTCCAGGCGATCGCCGACCAGGCCGACGCGAAAGGAGGACGCAGCCAATCGAATCGCTTCCCTTCGCGCACCGCGGCAATCGGCGAGCGAGCCTCGAGATTGACGGCGCCGTTGAAGCGACGGACATACCACAGCGCCAGCCCAACATGCACGACCACGGCAATCGGAATCGCCGCCCAAGGGTACATGCCCCCGCCACGATCGAATGACGGCAGGAACCCCCCCGGCGCCGTCGCGCATCCCGACAAGGTTACCCACCGCCAAACTGGTGGGAGTACCCCTGGGTTGCCCAGCAGGCCGTAGATGAACGATCCGACCAACAACAGAACGATCCACCATCCCACCATGGCGAGCAAGGCGAACGCTCCGGCGCTAATCTCGTCGTTGCGGCGCGCCCCCGCCGCAATCGTCCAGAGATAAAAGCTCATCGAGAGCGAGACAAACACGGCCGCCCAATCGCTGATCCAATGTCCGGTCGACCAGGGGTTCTCGCGACTCGAAGAATAATAATTGAGGGGTGGATGATAGGGAATTTCCAGGGCATCGAGTGCCTGCGTCCAAACGGCGATCACCACCATCAAACAAATGGTGGGCACAACCAAAGTCAGCAACCCGAAGGCCAGCTTGTGTAGGGCCACACGCCACAAGGGAACCGGCAGCGACTGCAAAAATGCCAATGTGCCGCGCGACCGTTCGTTCGCTGCCGTGCCGGCGCCGACAAAAATGGCCAGGGGGCCGATGACCATCAAGGTCATCGCGAACACCCCGCCGAAGACATCCCGATTGCTGCTGGAATCGGTCAGAGCATACAGCGTTAGCCCACACAGAATCGCCGTGAGCGCCGCCAGGCGCCACTTGTGCTCGTGCCATTCCTTCCAGGCCAGGCTTTGCCAGATATTACGCATGAGAGTGCTCGTGGGCTCGAGGGGCTAAGCGGTCGGTTGCAATTCGGCTTGTGGCGTCGGCGAAGCCGGGCCGCCATCTTTTCGGCCCGCGACATAGGCCTCGAAGATCTCGTCGAGGTTCAATTCCACAACCCGCACGTCGATCGCCTGCTTCGCCAGATGTTCAATCGCCTGCTCCGCTCGTTCCACGATCACCGCCACGTGCTCTCCCTCGTGGCGTTCGTCGAGGATTGCCAGTTCGCCGCGGACCTTGTTCAATTCGGGCTGCGCCAGGATCAACTGCTTCACGTCGCGGCGCAGCGTTTCGGTCTCCGCCTGGCGCACGACGCGCCCCGCGTCGAGAATGGCCACCTCGTCGGCCACCGGCTCGACCTCATACAGTAGGTGTGAGCTGTAGAACACGGTGCGGCCTTCGCCCTGCAGGTGGGCAATCAGATCGCGATTGAACTGCTTGCGCATGATCGGATCGAGACCGAGCGCCGGATCGTCGAGGATCACCAACTGCGGACGATGCGCGAGCGCCAGCACGAGCCCCAACCGCACGTTTTGCCCCTTCGACAGGTGCTTTATTTTTGCCCCCAGGGGAAGCTCGAAATCGCGCACGTAGCGCAGGGCGAGATCCTGATCCCAGGTGGGGTAGAAGGGGGCGACAAAGCGCAGAATCTCTTCGACGCGCATCCAGCCATACATGGTTTGATCTTCGGCCAGGTAGCCGATACGGCGCCGCAGCTCGAGCGGCTGGCGCTCGGGATCGATCCCCAGGACGCGGATCGCGCCGTCATCGCGCTTGAGCAGCCCCAACAGCAGGCGAATCGTGGTCGTCTTGCCGGCGGCGTTGCGCCCCAGAAAAGCGAACGTCTTGCCTGGCTCGACGCGCAAATTCACCCCGCATAACACGCGGTTCCGCCGGAAAGATTTCCATACGGCCTGCATCTCGATCGCCGGTTCGCTCATCGCGTCGCCTCCCCAGAAGTAACGGACACCGCGGGCTCGATGCCCTGGCGTGCCTCATCCAGTAGTTCGTGAAGTTCCTCGACCGAAAGTCCCAACCCCATGGCCTGCCGCACGAGCTGCCGCAACTCGTCGACAATCCGCTCGCGCTGCGCGGCGAGTTGCCCACGTTTCGTGCGCAGGGCGATGAAGGTCCCCTGGCCGTGGCGCATTTCGAGCAATCCTTCGGCGGTGAGCCGCTCGTAGACGCGGAGGATCGTATTCTGGTTCACGGCCAACTCGCGCGCAAGCTCGCGGACCGAGGGCAAACGAGCGCCGGGCTTCAACAGGCCCGAGGCGCAAAGTGAAGAGATCTGATCGGCAAGCTGCCGCGAAATGGGCACCGCCGATCCTTTTTCGATCCGCAAAAACATGGCGAAATCCGCTGGAATTGCCTAGTGACTACAGAACTATAACAGTTGTCATGTGAGCTTGTCCAGAGGAATCTCGGCGGAATTCGGCGCCGCCCAAGATGCCCGAGCCGGGCAATGACGAAACGGAAATACTCGCCACCACGACACGACGTGTCAGATTGGTTGAGCCCCGCGCGCAAGATCTTCCCGCACTCGTCTCGCACGACGGCACGTCGTGCCGCCGTGGTGAAGAATGGCACTCTCGATCGGGCGGAGGTCACTCGCTCGCGGTGGCAAGGCGGCGTTCGGCATGCATGAGCGGCAACACGACACGGAACGTCGTACCCTGATCGAGGACACTGCGCGCGTCGATCGAACCCCCGTGCCCGTGAATGACGGCCTGGCAGATGCTCAGACCCAGCCCATGTCCACGCGAAGCGCTCGTCTGGCGCTGCCGCGCGCGATCGGCCTGGTAGAAGCGTTCGAAGATGTGGGGCAAATCGGCCGCCGAGATGCCGATGCCCGAGTCCGCCACGGTCAGGGCGATCTTATCGTCGCCGGCGCGCGCCAGCGTTACGCGGACGCGCCCGCCAGGAGGGGTGAACTTGAGCGCGTTCTCGAGCAGGTTGTTCACCACCTGTCGCAATTGCACGGCATGCCCGCGCACTGGGGCGGGACAAAGCAGCCCTGACTCGAGCTCGATGTTCCGTTCTTCGGCGGCGCCGCGGAACATCTCGAGCGACCGGCCGACGACTTCGTCGAGGGCCACGTTCTCGTGGGTCGACTGGTCCGAGTCGTTGTCGCTTTCGGTCAGTTGCAGGAGATGGTTCACCAGCAGGCGCAACTCGGAGCACTCCTCGATCACCGAGTAGAGCAGCTCTTGGTACTCCTCGACCGAACGGTCCGAATTCAATGCCACGTCGACCGAGCCTTGGATGGCTGCCAGGGGCGAACGCAGTTCGTGGGCGGCATTGTCGACGAACTCGCGCTGTTGCTGCACGTAGTTCGCGATACGATCGAGAAAGCGGTTGATGGTCACGCTCAGTTGATCGAGCTCGTCGCCGGTGCCGCGCAGCGGCAGGCGCTCGCCCAGGTTCGAGGGGCGCAAGCGCCGTGCGGTCGACAGCACATTCGCCAGGGGAGACGTGGCCCGGGTCGCCAGCCAGTAGCCCCCCAGCGGCGAGAGAGCGGTGAGCACGATGCCCAACGGCACGAGCAGCCGCGTCAATCTCGACACGTCGCGTTCGACGAAGTCGAGCGACGTGCCCACGCGCACGGCGTAGCCGGGCATGTTCGGTCCCGTCAGCAGTCGCTGCGCCACGCGATAGGGGCCGACGGCCGTGACCGCGGCCGCCTCGCGGGGCAGGTGCAGATTGAGCATCTCGGCGGGAGTGTCGACGCTCGAGAAGAAAGTCTCGTCCCGATCGTCGACCAGTTGCAGAAACCAGCCGAGTTCTTTGTGCCCCACGGCCGTGCGGTTCATCTGCTGCTCGATCGCCTCGAGATTGGGATGCAACTGCCGGATCGCGAGACCGACCTCGTCGGCCTCGTCGAGCAAGAGTTGATCGGTCTCGCGTACGAGCGAAACCCGCAGACCGTTGCGCACGCCGAGCAACGCCAGCACGACCGCCAACAGCACGACGGCCGTGTTCCAGATGGTCAGGCGCATGCGCAGCGAGCGCGCTCTACGCATCAGGCGCGCGAAACGCATAGCCACGGCCTCGGACGGTATGAATCAATGCCGGAGCGTCGCGCGGCTCGAGCTTGCCACGCAGACGATTGATGTGAACTTCGATCACGTTCGTGGTGCCGTCCCAATTGAAGCCCCACACGTGCTCGCAGAGCATGCGGCGGGTCACGGTCTGCCCGGCGTTGCGCATGAGCAGCTCGAGAATGCTGAACTCGGTAGGCGTGAGATCGACCTCGCGATCTCCTTGCTGCACGCGGCGATTCGACAAGTCGAGCTTGACCCCGCCGGCCTGGATTGTCATCGAAGGGCGTGGCGCGACGCGGCGACAGACCGCGACGACGCGCGCGAGCAACTCGGCAAAATCGAACGGCTTCGCCATGTAGTCGTCGGCGCCGCTGTTGAGCCCGTGGACGCGCTCGTCGACTCCGCCGCGCGCCGTCAGCACGACGACCGGGGTGCGAATGCCCGATTCGCGGATGCTGCCTAGCACATCGAGTCCGTCGAGCCCCGGCAGATTGAGGTCGAGCACGATGGCGTCGGACTCTTGATTCGAGGCGAGCCCCTGCCCCGCGACGCCATCTTTGGCCCACTGGACCTGGTGACCCGCCTCGGTGAACCCCTGCACGAGGGCCTTGCCGATGACGGTGTCGTCTTCGATCAACAGAATATTCATGAGTGGAGCCGTCCGAAACGGCGGTGGCGCAGGCTGCGGAACGGAGGTGAAAGGGCTTCGATCCACCCTGCTATCTCTATCTTATCTTCGGCTGGCGGGACTTCTACTCGGGCAGGAACCCGGTCGGCGCACCCGCGGGCGCTTGGAAACTACCCGACCGGCGACTTACAATCGAATACGGCCCCGCTTCCCGCCTCCCTCCAGCCCCTGGTCCGGCACGCCCCCGGCTCCCACCTGCCATGCGCTTGGCTGCACACACGATTCGCTCGATTCTACTGTTGGCCCTGGTTTGGGTAGCACCTTCCCGCGCCGCGGACGAACGCCCGCTCGATTTTACGCGCGACGTGCGCCCCATTCTTTCAAACGCTTGTTTCCAATGCCACGGACCCGACGCAGGGGATCGCCAGGCCGAGTTGCGACTCGACCGCCAGGACGACGCCTTCGCCGATCGTGACGGGACGCCCGCCTTCGTCGTCGGCCGGCCCGACCAGAGCGAGGCCATTCGCCGCATCGAGAGCGAGGATCCGGCCGAGCAGATGCCCCCTGTCGACTCGGGCAAGAGCCTCACGCCCGAGCAACGGGCGATCCTGCGCCGCTGGCTCGCCGAAGGGGGCCCGTGGGACGAACATTGGGCCTTTCGCGCTCCGGAGCGCCCGGCGCTCCCCGAGGTGAAGAACTCGGCCTGGATGCGCAATCCGATCGATGCGTTCATTCTGGCGCGACTCGAACGCGAAGGTCTTCAGCCCTCGGTCGAGGCCGATCGCGTCACGCAGTTGCGGCGCCTGAGCCTCGATCTGGTAGGACTCCCTCCCGCAGTTTCCGAGGTAGACGAGTTCGTGCTCGACAATACGCACGATGCCTACGCGCGGCAGGTCGAGCGGCTGCTCGCCTCGCCTCACTACGGCGAACGCTGGGGACGCTTGTGGCTCGACGCGGCGCGCTACGCCGATTCGGACGGCTACGAAAAGGACAAGGCACGGCAGGTCTATTTCTATCGCGATTGGGTCGTCGGCGCGCTGAATCGCGATCTCCCCTACAATCAGTTCGTCATCGAACAAATCGCCGGCGACTTGCTGCCGGGCGCGACGCAAGATCAACAGGTTGCCACGGGCTTTCTGCGCAACTCGATGACCAACGAAGAAGGGGGCGTCGATCCCGAGCAGTTTCGCATGGAGGCCATGTTCGACCGCATCGACGCCATCGGCAAAAGCGTGCTCGGGCTGACGATCCAATGCGCGCAGTGCCATTCGCACAAGTTCGACCCCATCTCGCAGGAAGACTACTACCGGATATTCGCCTTCCTCAACAACGGGCACGAGGCGAACGTGGCGGTCTACACGCCCGCCGAACAACAGCAGCGCGAGGAGATCTTCGCGCAAATCCGCGCCCTCGAGGAAGAGTTGCGCCAGGCGAATCCCGACTGGGCCGAGCGACTCGCGTCGTGGGAAGCGGAAGTGACGCCGCAACAGGAGTGGATCGTTCCGCCCCTCACGACGAGCGACCTCCCCACGGGGGGCGAGAAATACCAGGTGCTGGCCGATGGCTCGGTGCTGGCCGGTGGGTATGCCCCCACCAAGCATCGCGTCGACGTCACCCTGCGGACCGACGTGCGGCCGATTCGCGCGATTCGGCTCGAGCTGTTGTGCGATCCGAACCTGCCGCTCGGCGGACCGGGCCGTTCGATCGAGGGGACCGCGGCGCTCACCGAGTTCGAGGTCGATGCCGCTCCGGCCGACGCCCCCGACCAGCGCCAGCGGATCAAATTCATCCGTGCCACGGCCGATGTGAACCCTGCCGAGACGCCGCTGGCCGCGTACTACCACGATCGTAGCGATCGGCGCCGCGTGACGGGTCCAATCGAAATGGCGCTCGACGGCAGCGACGACACCGCTTGGGGCATCGACGCCGGGCCAGGGCGCCGCAATCAACCCCGCCAAGCCGTCTTCGTGCCCGAATCTCCCCTCGATTTTCCCGCGGGCACGATTCTGACCGTGATGCTCAAGCAGAATCACGGCGGCTGGAACAGCGACGACAATCAGAACCACAACCTGGGGCGGTTCCGTCTGTCGGTCACGTCGGCTGAAAATGCCGTGGCCGATCCGCTGCCGGCGGCCGTGCGCGAAATCGTCTCCATCCCCCGCGACGAGCGCACGCCGGAGCAGAACGAGGCCCTCTTCAGTTGTTGGCGTTCGCTGGTGTCCGACTGGTCGGCGTCGAACGAAAAGATCGAGGCGCTCTGGAAACAGCATCCCACCGGCTCGGCACAACTGGTGCTCCTCGAGCGCGACAAGCCGCGCATGACGCATCGGCTCGATCGGGGCGATTTTCTCAAACCGCAAGAGACGATCTCGCCGGGCGTGCCGGCATTCCTGCATGCGCTGCCCGAGGGGGCGCCCGAGACGCGACTCACGTTTGCCCAGTGGCTCGTCGATCGACGTTCCCCGACCACGGCCCGCGCGATCGTGAACCGCGTCTGGCAGGCGTACTTCGGCGTAGGCTTGGTTTCGACGAGCGAGGATCTCGGCTCGCAGAGCGAGGCTCCTTCGCATCCCGAGTTGCTCGATTGGCTGGCGGTCGAATTCATGGATTCCGGCTGGAGCCTCAAGCACCTGCATCGACTGATCGTGGAATCGGCCACCTATCGACAGTCGTCGCACGTGGCTCCCGAATTGCTCGCGGCCGACCCCTACAACCGCCTGGTGGCGCGCGGCCCCCGACTGCGGCTCGAAGCCGAATTGGTGCGCGACGTGGCGCTCGCTGCGAGCGGTTTGTTGAACCCGGCGCTCGGCGGACCGAGCGTCTGCCCCCCCGCTCCGGAGTTTCTCTTCGAACCACCTGCCAGCTATGGGCCGAAGGTGTGGAACCTGTCCCAGGGCGAGGATCGTTATCGTCGCGCGTTGTACACGTTCCGCTTCCGTTCGGTGCCCTATCCGGCCCTGCAAGCTTTCGATGCGCCGAATGGCGACTTTTCGTGCGTGCGCCGGCCACGTTCGAACACGCCGCAGCAGGCGCTCACGACGTTAAACGAGCCCCTCTTCGTCGAATGTGCGCAGGCGCTGGCCTTGACCACGTTGCGCGAGGGCGGCGCCACTCCCACCGACTGCACGGCGTTCGCCTTCCGCCGCTGCGTGGCGCGGACGCCGAGCCAGGACGAGACGAACGAGCTCGTGGCGTTGTGGGAATCGCAACGCGACCGCTTTGCCCGTGGCGAGCTCGAGGCCTGGAAGTTCGCTGCCGCCGATCCGCAGTATCCGCCCGAATTGCCCGAGGGGGCCGAACCGGCCGATCTGGCCGCCTGGACGGCGGTGGCGCGCGTGCTGTTGAATCTGGATGAAACGATCACCAAAGAATAATTCAGGATCCGCTCCGTGAACTGTCAAGACCATCAGCATCGCCAGCGCTATCAGGGCCTGCCGCCGGAGGCGGTCGCCCGGCGTTGGTTCCTCAAGGAGTGTGGCATCGGCCTGGGTGGCCTGGCGTTGGCGCAGATGTTCGGATCGAGTTCGTCGACCGCTCGCGCCGCTGCTGCCACGACCTCGGCAGCCGACCCGCTCGCCCCGAAGCGGCCGCATTACGCTCCGAAGGCGAAGAACGTCATCTTTCTGTTCATGGCCGGGGCGCCGAGCCATCTCGAGCTGTTCGACAACAAGCCGGAGCTGGCCCGTTTCGACGGTACGCTGCCGCCGAAGGAATTGCTCGAAGGCTATCGCGCGGCGTTCATCAATCCGAACTCGAAGCTGCTGGGGCCGAAGTTCAAGTTCGCGCGCCACGGCAATTGCGGCGCGGAATTGTCCGAGCTGCTGCCCCATCTGGCGGGGGTCGTCGACGACATCGCCATCGTCCGCTCGATGGTGACCGACGCCTTCAATCACGCGCCGGGGCAGATTCTGATGAATACTGGCTCGCAACAGTTCGGCCGGCCCAGCCTCGGCTCGTGGATCACTTATGGCCTGGGAAGCGAATCGAAGGATCTGCCTGGCTTCATCGTCTTCAGCTCGGGCAAGAAGGGGCCCAGCGGTGGCAATTCGAACTGGGGCAGCGGCTTTCTGCCCACCGTCTACCAAGGGGTGCAGTTCCGCAGCAGTGGCGATCCGGTGCTTTACCTGTCGAGCCCGCGCGGCGCCGATCGCCAGCTCGAACGAGAGTCGCTCGACACGCTGAACCGTTTGAACCAGCGGCGGCTGGCCGAGACGGGGGATCCCGAGATCGCCACGCGAATCAACTCGTTCGAGATGGCCTTCCGCATGCAGACCAGTGCGCCGGAGTTGATGGATCTCTCCGGCGAGCCGCAACACGTGCTCGATCTGTACGGGGTCGAGCCGGGCA
Organism: Pirellulales bacterium; assembly: GCA_019636335.1. NCBI lineage: Bacteria > Pseudomonadati > Planctomycetota > Planctomycetia > Pirellulales > Pirellulales bacterium. The sequence goes on along the minus strand of JAHBXR010000004.1, from coordinate 256,866 downwards.
AGCCGAGCTTCGCCTACAACTGCCTGCTCGCGCGGCGCATGATCGAGCGCGGCGTGCGCTGCGTCGAGCTCTTCCACGAGGCCTGGGATCAGCACGGCAACCTCGTGGGGGATCTGAAACGAAACTGCCAGGACACCGACCAGGCCTGCGCCGCGCTCGTGCAAGATCTCAAGCAGCGCGGTCTGCTCGACGAGACGCTGGTGATCTGGGGGGGCGAATTCGGCCGCACCCCCATGGTCCAGGGGGGGAACGACGGCCGCGACCATCACCCCAACGCCTTTACCATGTGGTTGGCCGGCGGCGGCACCAGGCCGGGCATCACCCTGGGCACGACCGACGATCTCGGCTTCAACGCCGCCACCGACCGCGTTCACGTCCACGACCTGCACGCCACGATCCTGCACCTGTTGGGCTTCGACCACACGAAGCTCACCTACCGCTTCCAAGGCCGCGACTTCCGCCTGACCGACGTCCACGGCAACGTCGTCAAGCAACTGCTGGCATAGCCGTTTCCCAAAACGGTTCTCACGCGGAGGCGCGGAGAAAAAAAGCTGCGCTTTCTCCGCGGCTCCGCGCCTCCACGTGAGAACAAGCATCACTTCGAGCGAAGCACGAAGTCGGGCCGATCGGTGATGATGCCGTCGAGGCCAAGCGCGGCCGCCGCGTCGTGCTCGGCTTGCGACTCCACGTCGTAGGCCAGGCTGAGGTAGCCTTGCTGGCGCGCGAGCGCCATGAGTTGCGGATCGACCACGTCGTATTTCCAGACGATCGTCGTCAATCGCGGCAATCCTGGCGTCCAGCCCGACTCGACCATGGCCAGATCCATCGGCCGATGGGCCACGAGCACGCCGCAATCGACCTGGGGCACCCGGCGCATCTGGTCGACCACCGTGTGCCAGAACGATGTGACGAGCGGGCGGCGCGAGCCTGGGAATTGGTTCAGGATTTGCGCCGCCAGCGGTACCGCCTCGGGCACTTTGATCTCGATGTTCCAGGTCAGATCGGGCCAGCGCGCCAGGATCTCGCCCAGCGTGGGAATCTGGTGCCCCACCGCGCGCGACAATTCGTCGCGCGTCAATTCGGCTACCGTGCGACCATTCGGCGCATGGCGATCGTGGAAGAGGACCGCCTGACCGTCGACGCTCAGCCGGACGTCGGTTTCGATCCCATCGACGCCCAGCTCGACCGCCGCTTGAAAGGCCGCCAGCGTATTCTCGGGAAGGGACTCGTGGTATCCGCGATGACTGAAAACAAGCATCGTGCCCTATCCTCGGAGGTGGCTGACCCGTCCGCGAATCATAGTTTGCGCTCGGCTCGCCCGCCAAGCTTTCGGCGCGGCGGCCGGCAAAAGATTCGTGTGCGCGATCTGGACATTGCCTCGTGCAACCCGACAATGTAGGCACTTCGCGGGGGAACAACCTTTTTCTTTGAGCGGGCGCCGCGCCATGGGGGACGACGATTTCGACATCGACAGCCTGGCCGGCTATCTCCACCTGGCAACGCCGCAGGTGCTGAAGATGGCCGATCGCGGCACCGTGCCGGGGCGCAAGGTCGCCGGCGTCTGGCGTTTCTCGCGCGCCGAGATTCATCACTGGCTCGAAAGTCGCATGGGCGCCCTCGACGAGTCCGAGCTCGAGCAGCTCGAAGGGGCGCTGCGCCGCTCGCGCCCCGTGCTGGCGGAGGCGCGCATTTCGATCGCCGAGATGTTGCCGCTCGAGGCGATCGCCGCGCCGCTGGCCGCCAAGACCCGCAGCTCGGTCATCACCGCGATGGTCGATCTGGCCGCCGGCACCGGTCTCTTGTGGGACCCTGGCAAAATGGCCGAGGCCGTGCGCCAGCGCGAAGACATGTATCCCACGGCGCTCGACACCGGCGTGGCCCTGCTGCACCCGCGACGTCCCTTGCCCTCGATCCTGGCCGAACCGTTTCTCGCTCTCGGGCGCTCCGACCGCGGCATTCCATTTGGCGGCGCACGAGGTTCGCTCACGAGTCTGTTCTTTTTGATCTGTTCGGTCGACGATCAGGGGCACCTGCGCACGCTCGCACGGCTGAGCCGCTTGATCGCCGACCCGGCGCTGCTGGCCGATCTGCGCGCGGCGCCCGACGCGGTCACGGTGCGCGAGATCATCGCCGAGCGCGAACAACGACTGAGCGATTGACCGCCAGAGGCTGACGAAGAGATCGCATGGCTCCTCCACCGCGAGTATTGTTGCTGGGCCCTGCGGAGCACGCAGAATTCGATGCCGCGGTCGCATTGCTGGCGGCGACCTCAACGCTGCAGCGCGCGGCCGACGTGCCCGCCGCGCTCGCGGCTTACGAGACGGACGACGCGCCGGTCGATCTCATCGTCGTGGCCCAGCCGCACAGCGGTGCGCTGCGCGGCGGCGATCTGGAACCGCTCCTGGCCCGCGCGCCACTGGCCCGCGTCCTCGTGCTGGCCGGAAGCTGGTGCGAGGGAGAAATGCGCAGCGGGCTGCCGATCGCGGGAGCAACGCGCATCCTCTGGCACCAGTGGACTGCGCGCTGGCAGCAGGAATTGGCCCGTTGGCAGCAGAACACCTGCCCGGCCTGGTCGCTCCCCATGACCGCCACCGAGGACGATCGTCTGCTCCAGGCCGCCGACGAGCCCCTGGCAAAGCTCGAGGGCCGCGCGACCATCGTCGCCACGGATGCCACCGCCGGCTGGCTGGCCGATGTGTGCCGGGGTCTGGGGCTCGCCACAGAAACGCTTGCGCCCCGCGCCGGTTTTGCCGCCATGCGTCCCGCCTGCGACCTCGTGATCTTCGAAGTCGAGGCGCTGCGGTGCGACGCGCCGGAGTCTGCCTGGAATTGGGCTCGTGCCTGGCAGGGGGTCCCCCTGATCGGCGTGGGGAGCTTTCCACGCCTCGAAGATCGCGCCGCCTGGACCGACGCCGGCGTGCAGGTGCTGCTCGCGCAACCGCTGCTCATCGACGATCTCCGCTGGCATATCGTTGCACGATTGCGTCCCGGCTTGCCGCAGGAACCTGTCGCCGACAGGTCATAATTCGGCCTCCAGTTCCTGGCGCAGGATCTCGCGACGCCAGCCTTCTTCGTGGATGGGCCAACAGCGGAGGCGCCCCAGGCCAGAAATGCCTTCGGCATAACTGGCCGACTCGTGCGTCGTGCGCCATTCCACGCGTTCGGCGGACGAAAGTGCCGGCGGATTCGCGACGACGTTCGAGCGGCGCCACGTCACGTTCCCCTGATCGAAGACCGTCACGATCGCCGGCGCCGACAGGTCCAGCGTGCGCCGCGCAATCAGTTCGTAACTGGCGGTACGAAACGATTCCTTGAGCGTGACGAGCTCCATGTCGCACGCCTCGGCCGCCACCACGAACCACAACTCGGGAAGCAAGAGCCGCGCCGCGAAGAGGTTCGCCACCTCCTCGCGCGCAGCGAGCGGCGCCTCGCTGGCGGTCGTGCCCAACTCGGCAAACAGGCGCGCCGCCGACCATTCTCCCAACTCGTGCGCCACGGCCCACTGGCGACGTTCATTCCGCGGCTCGGCCCGTACCAGAATCGAGGCCCGACTGCGCCCCCCATGCCTCCCCGCCAGACGCACGAAGCGGGCGCGCCCCCTCTGCTGATCGTCGCGAGCTACATCGATATCGAGTCGGCGTGCCAGCTCGAGACTATCGACCGGCGGCGTGTCGATGCCGGCGGCATCCAACAACTCGACCACCACGGCATCCATGGCCGCCAGGAGTTGCTCGTAAGGGAGATCGGGAAGCATCGCCATCTGCCCACACAGGTTCCACATGACCCATAAGTATACATGCGTATATTATCCCTGCCGTGGCGATTCACAAGCAGATTTTGCTCGTCGGCGTGCCGCAAACTTTCAGCTTGCGGTGAGAGACGCCAGGCCAGGAGACCACTCGTCAGGCGCAGAGCCTTGCGATACGATGAGTTTTGGCGAACCCAGGCCCACGAGCGGGCTTTCCGTGCGCGCGGCGGCAACACGCCGGCTGCGTGCCAAGATCGAGGAGTAACGCTGCTTGAGCGCCCGTTACGCGACCCCCCAGGCCGAACGACCTACGAAGGGCACCTATGCCTTCGTCAGCCTGGGCTGCCCGAAGAATCTGGTCGATAGCGAGCGGATGCTCGGGCTGCTGCGGATCGATGGCTACGATCTGGTCAGCGATCCCGACGGGGCCGACTTCGTCGTCGTCAACACCTGTGGCTTTATTGAACGGGCACGCGACGAATCGTTCGGCGCGATCCACGAGATGCTCGAGCTCAAACGCCAGGGTCGTACCCGGGGGGTCATCGTGTCGGGCTGCCTGGCCGAGCGCGAAAAAGAATCGCTCCTCGAACAATGCCCCGAGATCGACCATCTCATCGGCGTGTTCGGTCGCGAGCAAGTGACTCGCGTGGCCGATCGACTGATCGCGGGGCTCGACGAGCAGCGAACCGTCTTTCAGCCGGCGCCGGTGAAGCCGCTGCCCGACGGTTCGCGGTTGCGGATCACGCCGCGGCATTTCGCCTATCTCAAGATCTCCGAGGGGTGCGATCGGCTCTGCACGTTCTGCGCGATCCCCAAGATGCGCGGTAAGCACGCCACGAAGCCCATCGAAGAGGTAGTGGCCGAGGCCCGCGAGCTGGCCGCCGACGGCGTGCGCGAGTTGATCATCGTGGCCCAGGACACGACCTACTACGGGCTCGACCTTTATGGTCGCACGCGTCTGGCGGAACTGCTCCGCGAGCTCGATCAGGTCGAAGGACTCGACTGGATCCGCCTGATGTACTTCTACCCGATGTACGTCGACGACGAATTGATCGACACGATCGCCGGCAGCCGCCGCATCGTGCCCTATCTCGACATGCCCTTGCAACACGCCGACGACACGATGCTCCGCCGCATGCAGCGCCGCGTGAACCGTGCCGATACCGAGGCCCTGCTCGGCCGGCTGCGCGAGCGCATTCCGAATCTCGTGCTGCGAACCACGTTCATCGCCGGCTTCCCGGGCGAGACCGACGAGCAGTTTGAGACGATGGTCGATTTCGTGCGCGAGCAGCGCTTCGAGCGGATGGGCGTCTTTACCTACTCGTTCGAAGGGGACACACCGGCGGCTCGGCTGCCCGACCATCTGCCCGAGGATGTCAAGCAAGAGCGCCGCGACCATCTGATGGCCGTGCAGCAGGAAATCGCCTTCGAGTGGAATACCTCGCAACTGGGCGAGCGGCGTGAGGTACTGTTAGATAGCCCGGTGCCGGGCGAACGTGACGTCTGGATCGGTCGTACCACGGCCGATGCCCCCGATGTCGACGGCATCGTCTACGTGACGGGCAAGAAATTGCGAGCGGGCAAGTTCGTGCCGTGCGAAATCGTCTCGGCCCAGGGCTACGATCTCGTCGCGGCGCCGGTCGGACCGGCCCGCTGATCCCGACGGCAGCGCGCACGCAGAGAACGGTTCGCGATCATGACGACCACCACCCAACCACCCGGCACGACCGTCTTCAATCTGCCGAACCAGTTGACCATCGCGCGGCTGGTGCTGTCGATCGTGCTGTTCGTGCTGATTGCGTTCGGGTGGTATCTCGCGTCGACGATCACGTTCATCGTGGCCGCCTCGACCGATTGGCTCGATGGCTACTTTGCCCGCAAATATGGCTTGGTGACCGTGCTGGGGCGCATCCTCGATCCGATCGTCGACAAGGTGATCGTCTGCGGCACGTTCATCTTCCTGGGATCGATTCCCGGCTCGGGCATCGCCGCCTGGATGGCCGTCGTCGTCGTCGTGCGCGAGTTGCTCGTCACGGCGCTGCGCAGCTTTCTCGAACAGCAGGGCAAAGATTTCTCCGCCGCCATGTCGGGCAAGCTGAAGATGCTCGTCCAATGCCTCGCGGCGGGATTGTCGCTCTTCTATCTCTACCTGCTGCAGCAGCGCGAAGGACCCGCGGGGGGGATCGAAGAAATCACGTCGTATGCCGTGCTGATTACGGCCTGGACAGCCATCGTGCTGACCATTTACTCGGGCGTGGCCTACGTGCGAGCGGCCGTGCGGCTGATGTCGTAGTGGCAGGCATTCCTGGCTACCCGAGGCCCAGGCTGCCAGCCTGGGCAAGATGCTCGCTCGCGATTCTATATCCACTCTCCGCCGGCCGGCGGCCGGTGCCACTCGTCGGAGTTTGCTAGCGTGCAGCCCGAGATGATGCCCGCCGCGTTCGCCAGTCTGTTGCTGCTCGCGGCGATGATCTCGATCGTGGTCGGCTCGATCATGGTTTGGGGCGCATGCCGCCGCTCGTGGCGCCGCGGCGTGCCCGCGGTGCCATTCGAGCCGCGCACGCCGGTCCCCTGGAGCGTGCTCGACCTGCTCGTCGTGCTGTTGATCCTGGCCGCGACCGAGGGGACGACCGCCGTGGCCGCCTACTGGCTGAATCCGGGTCGCTCGCCCGGCGACGGCGCTCTCCCGATCGATATTCGCGCGCCCGACGCACGCACGATTCACGAAGTCCCCGGCGTCGCGATGCCGCTGGTTCAAGAGGAGAGCGAGGCCGGCTCGGCCGCGGGCATCTCGTTCGACGATGTGCCGCCGCTGCTGATCGGCCGCCTGCTAGGGCCGCTGTTGGCCCTGGCATTTCTCAAACGCAGTTCCGGCGCCACGTGGAACGACTTCGGCTTTTCGACGGAACGTCTTGGCTCCGACCTGCGCCTGGGTGTGTTGGCCTTCGTGGCGATCGCGCCACCGGTCTATGCGCTGCAGGGGTTGCTGCAGTACATCTTTCCGGGACAACACCCGATGCTCGAGCTGATCGAGGAAAAACCGACGCCGTTCATGCTGGCGACCCTCTCGTTCCTGATCGTGATCGTGGCGCCGCTGACCGAAGAGCTCATCATCCGCGTCTTCCTGCAGGGCTGGCTCGAGCGGTTCAGCGCCCAGGACGTCGACGAACCGCGCCGTCTGCCCGTGGGGCTAGTGCCCATTCTGATTTCGTCGGTGATTTTCGCCGCGCTGCACGCCGGGCACGGCCCCGATCCCGTGCCGATCTTCATCCTGGCCCTGAGTCTGGGATATCTCTACTCGCGCACACACCGCATCTGGCCGGGCCTTGCGCTGCACATGTCGCTCAACGCCGCCAGCACCGTGGCGCTGCTCCTGGCGCTGGCCATCGGCGAGCAACCGGCGTAGATCAGGCAGCCCCGTACCTGACAATCAATCGAGTTCGCCACACCAGTGATTGTTGATGGGGATTGAGGGCTGTTCGAGAAAGCTCTTGTCTGCCACTCCGCGTCGGGCCGTTGGTGCGCCAGGAGAAGCCTGGTTGTTTTTGTTAGTTGAAAGATACTGACCATGGTCATTGCTCGTGCGCCATGAAGTCGAGCGGCCTGCGACGGGGGCGCCCTGAGCGGGCAAGAGCACACTCAACCGCCGGGTGCTGACGCCGCCGCGGGCTACGTCGAAGAGGGTCTGCGCCGGCGGCGCATCAACTCTGCCAACGGGTGGCGCGACAGCCTTCGACAACCGCCAACCAACGCCCGCCCCCTGCATCCCCACCCCCCCTCTGCCTCACCCCAGCCCGCGCCCCGACGAAAGCAACCTGCGCTATGAGAAATGCGGGTTAGAGGCCGGCCAATTCGGGCACTTCCGGCGGTTTGAAGCGGAAGTTGCGGCTCTGGCTGAAGAACTGCAGCGGGTTCTCGTAGACCACGCGGCGAATGGCCGCTTCGCTGTGACCGCGCTTGCGCATGGCGAGAATGAAATCGGGGACGGCGGTCGGTTTTGAAGGCCCCCAGTCGCCAGCGGAATTCACCAGCAGGCGCTCGGGGCCGTACAACTCGATCATGTCGACGGCCCGCTCGGGCGTGCATTTCGAGACGGGATACAACGTCATGCCGGCCCAGAAGCCGGCGTCGAGCACGGGACGAATCGTGTGCTCCTCGACATGATCGACCAGCACCCGGCTGCGATCGATGCGGCGATCGCCGGTGAGCATATCGAGAATCATCCTGGTTCCCTGGTACTTGTCTTCCAGGTGGGGCGTGTGAATCAGGATCTGTTCATCGGTCCGCATGGCCAGATCGATGTGCTCGAGAAAGATCGTGGCCTCGTTGCGGGTGTTCTTGTTCAGCCCGATCTCGCCGATGCCGAGGACGCCGGGGCGATCGAGGAACTCGGGAATCATGGCGATGACTTCACGCGAGAGGCGGACGTTTTCGGCCTCTTTGGCGTTGATGCAGAGCCAGGTGTAGTGCTCGATGCCATACCAGCCGGCGCGTTGCGGCTCGAATTCGGTGAGCTGGCGGAAGTAGTCGCGAAAGCCATCGACGCTACCCCGGTCGAAGCCGGCCCAGAAGGCGGGCTCGCTCATGGCGACGCAGCCCATCTTGGCCAGGGTCTCGTAGTCGTCGGTCACGCGCGAGACCATGTGAATGTGCGGATCGAGGTAGTACATGAGGCAGGTCTGTCGTTCGCTCGTGAATCGTGGTGGAGTCGAAAAGGGATGGGAGCGCGTTGCTTAGAGACCAAACTGTTCGCGCCACGCGGGATCATACTCGCGGGAGAAGATCTGCTGGATCTGCTCGGCGCGATGCGGGTTTTCGCTGTTCAGAATCTCGAGCGCCCGGTGGACTTGCACGAGGCGCGGATCGTCGACAATGCTCCCCGGCGCACGGCCAATGCGGTCGAAGGCGGCAGCCAGCTCCAGTAGCTTTGCACGAATCTGCAAGAACTCGCGATTCAGCAGATCTGGCGCGGTGGGAGCATTCGGCATGATCGGAACTCGGTGTCGCGGGGGGAGCGGTGGGTCGGAGAACGCGAACTCATAAGCCCGCTTCGACTTGCGTCGCGCGTGGCGGCAACTCCTACCTTCCAGTGTCCGTTGCCGGGAGACGAAAAGCAAGTCGGCACGCGGAGAGTAACATCTGGTCGGCGGCTGGCTTTGCGCTCGGCTTGTCCTAGATTTCTGCGGTCGTCCACGTGTGCGGATGACGCCGAATATCTTTTCTCGCGAGCTGCACGAACGTGAGTGAAGGTCTCAAGACCACGCTCGAATTGCTGACCAAGACGCGCAACGAGGCCGCGACACGCGCCTTGATGCCGGCGCTCGATTCGCGCCGTTGGTCGATCCAATCGGGGGCGCTGCGCGCGCTGCTCGATCGCCACAGTCCCGTCGCGCAGCGCGAGATTCTGAAGCGGCTGCACACGGTCGACGGCCGCTGGCGGGGCATCATCGAGCAGCGTCCCGGCCGCATGCTCGAAGCGCTACGCGACGCGATCAACAGTCGCGATACGCAATTGTTCGAGAACGCCTGCAAGGCGATCGTCTGGCAGCGCGAGTACAGCCTGATGGGGCAGCTCGTGGCAGCGCTGGAAGACACGAGCAATCCGAACGCCGATCGCGCGGCGCAGACGGTGCTCGAGCTGGCCGAGCTGCTGTACGAAGAGCTGGCCGCGCCGCGCGACTATGGCAACCGCCGCGATCCGCAGGTCGTGCGCCGCAACGTGGTGGGGAGCCTCGAGCCGGCCGTGCGACGCTACTCGCGTCATCAGCGCCGCGAGGTGCTCGACGCCTTCCTGATCCTGGTGCATCGCGAGAACGCGACCCTCAAGCAGATCTTGATGGAGCCGCACCAGAGCAGCTATCTGCCGTTGATCGATGCCCTGGCCGAAAACCATCACGGCGGCGTCAGCCGCTTGATTCTCAGCTTCCTCGACGATCCCCGTCCGCCGCTGGCGGTGCTCAACGTGCTGGCGCGGCGCTCGGATCGCAAGTTCGTCGAGCATCTGCTGGACAAGGTCGGCGATGACTCGTCGGCCGTCGCCCAGCAGAACTTGAAACGCATCGAGCTGTTTCCGTGGCTCGATCTCGAGGGGACGGCGCTGGATCGGCTGGACGAGATCGGCCAGCAGAACGCGATGAAGTTGCTGCTCTGGTCGGGCGTGAATCGCACGCGCGTCTTCCAGGTGATCGAGCATTTGCTCGTCAAGGGAAAGCCGCTCGGCCGTCGCGCGGCCACGATGGCGCTGGCCGAATTCTCGGGTCCCGACGCCGACGTGTTGGCGCTGGCCGCGCTGGGAGACTTCGATCCCGAGGTGCAGGCGCAGGGGGCGCGTCAGTTACGCAGCCGCGGTGTGCCCGGGGCGCTGCAGCATTTGATCGATCTGCTCGACAGCCCGCACGCGGTAGTCCAACAGGCGGCGCGCGAAAATCTGGGGGAATTTTCTTTCCCGCGTTTCATGGCGGCGTACGACACGCTGGACGAGCGGGCGCGGCACAGCACGGGCATGCTGGTGCGCAAGGCGGACCTCGACACGGTACCGCTATTGTTGAAGGAGTTGAATTCGCCCGCCCGCACGAGGCGTTTGCGGGCGATCGACGTGTCCAGCACGATCGGCGTGGTGTCCGAGGTGGAAGAAGCGGTGATCGAGCTTTTGGAAGACGAGGATTACGTCGTGCGGATCGAGGCGGCGACGGCGTTGGCTCAGAGCGTGACTCCGGCGGCTCAGCAGGCCCTGGAAGCGGCGCTGGCCGATTCGAGTCCGCTGGTGCAGGAGGCTGCCGAGCGGAGCCTGCAATGTTTCAGCACGCCGCTCGAGTTTACGCCCGGTGGCAACGGCCAGCAGATCGAGGAGCCCGCCCATGAATGAGCTGCTGGGATCGAGCCTGCTTTGGGCGCGGATCGGCTGGTTCGAGCAACTGACGCGTCAGGTCGGTGGCGGGGGTAGCCGCTGGAATGCGACCCATTTCGTGCTGCTGACGCTGGCCGTGGCGGGATTGGCCGCGTTGGCGCTGTGGGCACGTCAGGTACGTGCCGGAAGTGGTCGGCAGCAGAACAACCCACGGGCCCTGTTTCGAGCGTTGTGCCGGGCGCACGGGCTCGACCATGCCAGCCGGCGGCTGCTCGATCAATTGGCCCGGCAGCAACGCCTGGCCGATCCGGCACGGTTATTTCTCGAACCCGAGCGGTTTGAAGCCGCCAGCCTGGGGCCGGCGCTCAAATCGCAACAGGGGCGCTATGCGTCGCTGCGGGATCGGCTCTTTGCCGAGCCGGGGGTCGTGTCGCGCGAGACGACGAACGAGCGCCGTCGGCCGTCGAGCGGAACGACGTCGCGAGCCGGACTGTAGGCCGCGAGATCGCTACGGCGTGGTCACCGGCTTCGAGCGCGGTGGACGTTTCTTGAAACGCTCGGTGACGTTCCCTGACGAACTGGGTGCGCCACCATCGGCAGGTCCGGGCGAGAAACGCCCCGGTTCGGTCACCCCGTAGCGAAGCAGACGCTTCGTGTCCTTCCAGCCGATGTGGTCGAGGAACTTGTCGAGGGTGATTTTCTCGACGCCCAGATTGGTCGCCTCGCCTTGAATCCTGCCCAACTCGGCATTGACGGAGTCGCGTTCGGCGCCGATCACGAGGAAGCGGGTGTCGATCGACATCTGCCCGGTGCGGACCCCCGCGTCGTCGACCTCGGCGTCGATCTTGCCGCCGCTCATGGTGATCAGATCGCGGACCATCTGGCGGTCGCTCGAGCCGTCGTTGTCCAGATCCATGAAGCCGGCCAGGGCGAAGCGTTCCATGCGGCCCGGGTGCCACAGCGGTGTATAGATCTTGTCTCCCGGCAAGAGGGGATCGGTCACGCTATCGTCGACGATGCGGGCCTCGGCCATGTGCGAGCCCAGGATCGCGATCACCTCGATGCTGCCCTTGCGCTTGGTGCGGTTGACGTTGTGCTCATCGGGACCGAAGACGCTGAAGGTGACTTGTTGTCGCAGGTCGTCCTGGCTGCCCAGATTGATCCACACGGTACCGCTGCGTTGATTGACGTCGATGATGCGGCCGTCGGCGGTGGCGAAGGTTTCATTCGTCAAGTCGGCGAGCTTGCGTTGAGTGTCGGCCAGCAGCAGGCGCGTGTCGTGCAGTTCGTCGGTCAGCTTCTTCACGTCGGCGGCGAGCTGGGCGCGGAGGTTTTTCAAGTCTTCGTCCGACTTGGCCTTTTGCTGCGCGAGGTCGGCATTCTGCCGCTGCAGCTTCTCGCGATCCTGCTGGTATTCGGCGGTGACGTTCGAAACATCGCTCTTGGCCTGCTCGACGGCGGCGCGATGCTCGGCGATTTGCGTTTCCTTGGTTTGCTCGCGGGTTTCGTTGCGCGTCGAGAGATCGGTCGTGACGACCTTTTCATCGGCCAGGCTGGTCTGGGTGTCGCGCAGAGACGTGACGAGGTACTCGAGCGCGGGGCGGTAGAATTGTCGTTCGGGGGGGAAGGTGCCGGCGAAGGCCTTCATGTCGTTGGCAAACGTCGTCTTCAACTCGTCGACCTTCGTGGTCGGCTCGAAGCCGAGCATGTTTTTCAGCTCGGCGTTCTCGCTCTCGGCAGCGCGCTGATTCGTGCTCGCCGTGGCGGCGTCGGCCTTATCTTTTTCCGATTGCACGCGGTAGCTGTCCGCCTGGCGGTAAAAGATGAATGTCGTCACGGTCAGGATGATCGTGAGGATCACGAAGACGATCAGGGCAATCTGTAGACCCTGGTTTTCGCTGGCTGCCATGGTGATCTCGAAGCCTCGAATTGCGGCGCAGCAAGACTGCGTGCCTGCGCGAGAAAATCGACGCGTTGGGGCGGTCTCTGTTCCGACGGAGATCTCGCCAAGATGGACGCTGGCTGGCCGCGCGGGACGCCAAGGCGCCGCGGCGAGCCAAACATCAACGCTATCAACGACCTACGTCGATCGTAAACAGCCCAGATCCGAGTGTCAACGAAATTGACGCCGTGTGCCACGGTCGAGGCTGTTCCGCGTCGGGTTGTAGGGGGAGCCGGCTGCTTGACACCCCGCGCGCATGCCCCCTAGGATCGGTTCGCAAGTGCTTGCCGGACGCCACGCGGCTCGTTCCGTACCCCCTTGTTTCCGTCCCTAGACGAGCCGTATTCAGAACGATGAACGACCGCCGCCGCCAAGTCTCGCTGCCCGGAATGGATGACGATCTTCCGGCCCCACCCCCGAAGAAGCGCTCGCGAGCTACAGTCTCGGTCGTCGAGCCTGCTACCCCACCTGCGGCGATCGGGTACGCCGGTGGGGCGCCGCCAGCCACCCGGGCGACTTCCGCAGGGGCGCCGATCGGGGCCGAGGGGGATGGCACCGGCCCTGGGGATTTGACGGGCAAGACGGTCTACATCATCGATGCGAACGCCCTGATCTTTCAGGTGTTCCATGCCATTCCGACGATGACCAGCCCGCAGGGAGAGGCGGTCAACGCGGTGTATGGCTTTACCCGCGACATCCTCTTTCTACTGGAGACGAAGAAGCCGGACTATCTGTTCGCCGCGTTCGATATGAAGGGGCCGACGTTCCGGCACGAGTTGTACGGCGACTACAAGGTGCATCGCGCCGAGATGCCCGACGAACTGGTGCCGCAGTTGCCCAAGATCCGGCAGATGCTGACGGCCTTCGGCGTGCCGGTGCTCGAGCTCGAGTCGTTCGAGGCGGACGATATCCTGGCGACGGTGGCGCGGATCACCTCCGAATCGGGAGGGGAGTGCCGGCTCGTCACGAGCGACAAGGATTGCCGGCAACTGATCGAGGACCGCGTCTGCGTCTACAACGTGCGGAAAGATCAGGTCTACGACGCCACGGCGCTGGCGGCCGACTGGCACGTGCGGCCGGAGCAGGTGGTCGACTTTCAGGCCCTGGTGGGAGATTCGGTCGATCACGTGCCGGGCATCCCGGGCATCGGCCCGAAGGCGGCCGCCGAGGTCCTGGAAAAGTTCGGCACGCTCGATGCCGCGCTCGAACGGGCGGACGAGATCAGCGCCGCCAAGCGTCGGCAGTTGCTGAAGGATCATCGCGAGCAGGCGCTGCTGAGTCGCGAGCTCGTGCGGCTCGATCGCCAGGTGCCGATCGCGATCGACTGGTCGGCCGGCCGGGCGGGACAACTGCACGCGCCCGAGATCCTGTCGCACTTCACGAGCTGGGGCTTTCACAGTTTTGCCGAACGCGTGCGCAGTCTGTCGGATGAGGAGAGGGGCTCGACGTGGGAGGCCGACTATCACACCGTCGCCACGCCGGAAGCGCTCGCGCAGCTCGTGGCCGAGATGTCGCGGCAGAAGTTGGTCTCGGTCGACACCGAGACCACCAGCGTGCGCCCGACCGAGGCGGACATCGTGGGGTATTCCTTCGCCTGGGAGCCGGGCGAGGCGTATTATGTGCCGGTGTGCGCGCCGCACGGCGAGCCATGCCTCGATGGCAACGAGACGTTGGAGGCGTTGCGGCCGATCTTCGAAAACCCCGCGATCGGCAAGCTGGGACAGAATCTGAAATACGATCTGCTCGTGCTGCGCGCGGCGGGCGTGTGCCTGCGGGGGCTTACTTTCGACACGATGGTGGCGAGTTACCTGCTCGAGTCGGGCGAGCGGAATCACAATCTCGACGAGTTGGCCGAGCGTTATCTCGCGCATCGCACGATTCGCATCGAGGAGTTGATCGGCAGCGGCAAACAGCAGAAGCGCATGGACGAAGTGCCAGTGTCACTCATCACCGATTACGCGGCCGAGGATGCCGACGTGCCGCTGCGTCTGCAACCGATCCTCGCGGGCAAGCTGGTCGAGCAAGATCTCGAACCGATCTTTCGCGAGCTCGAGATGCCGCTGATCGAAGTGCTGGCCGAGATGGAATTCAACGGCATTCGGATCGATACCGCGCGGCTGGCCGAGTTGAGTCGACAATACGGCGAGCGGCTGGCGACGCTCGAGGGGGCGATTTATCAGCTTGCTGGCCACGAATTCAACATCGCGTCGCCCAAGCAGTTGCAGCAGGTGCTGTTCACCGAGCAGGGGTTGCCGACGTTGAAGCGCACGAAGACGGGCCCCAGCACCGATGCCGACGTGCTGGAAGAACTGGCGCGGCAGCACGAGTTGCCGGCGAAGATCATCGAGTATCGACAGTACTCGAAATTGAAGAACACCTACGTCGATGCCCTGCCGGCGATGGTGAATCCGCGCACGGGTCGGGTACACGCGTCGTTCAATCAGGTCGTCGCGGCGACGGGGCGGCTCAGCTCGAGCGATCCCAACCTGCAGAATATTCCGATTCGCAACGAGTCGGGGCGCGAGATCCGTTCGGCGTTTTTGCCGGGGCACGACGACTGGTTGTTGCTGGCGGCCGATTACTCGCAGATCGAACTGCGCGTGCTGGCGCATTTCTCGCGCGATGAGACGCTGTGCGCGGCGTTCCAGCGCGACGAGGACATTCACACGCTGGTGGCGGGGCAGGTACACAACGTGCCGCAAGAGTCGGTCACGCCGGAGATGCGTCGCCAGGCGAAGGCGGTGAACTTCGGGGTGATCTACGGACAGAGCGCGTTTGGGCTGGCGAAACAGATCGACGTCTCGCCGGAAGAGGCGGCGGCGTTTATTGATGCGTACTTCGCCCGATACCCCGGCGTGGATGAATTTCTCACGAATCTACTGGAAGAATGCCGGGGCAAGGGGTATGTTAGAACCATCATGGGGCGGCGTCGGGCGATCAGCGGTGTTCGACCGCAACCCGGCCGCCAGCGGAATCTCCCCGAGCGGACCGCCATCAACACGGTGATCCAAGGCTCGGCGGCCGATCTGATCAAACAGGCGATGATCACGGTCCACCGGCACCTTGCCGCAGAGGGATTCTCCGCGAAGCTGCTGTTACAGATTCACGACGAGTTGGTCTTCGAGGTTCCGTCGCGCGAGCTCGAGCCGCTGGCACGACTCGTCGAGCGTGACATGAGCAGCGTGCTGGCTCTGGACGTTCCCCTGAAAGTTGATCTGAAATCGGGCCGCAACTGGTCCGAGGTCGAGGCGTGGGCCTGACGACCGGTCGGTTGGCTCCCCCCACCTCGAGAGTTCGTACGACGCATACCCGATCGGTGTCCCATCACGGGGCCCCGTCGGTCGCCGAAAGGAATCGTGCGCCCGCCGGCGTATCCACGCATACCGTTCCGTTTTCCCTTCGATGGTGTTCGGCTCTGGCACGCCCGCGCCGCGACGTCGGCACCCCGGGTAGCGCCGTGATTCGACGAAAGCATATCTAGCGATGAGCGAGGTTTCCTCGAGCGGCCCCCGTGCGGCTGAGGCTCTCGCGCCTGGCGCGGCGGCCCTGCCGCGTCGTGCGCCGGTCATCGGCCTGATGGGCGGAGTGGCGAGCGGCAAGAGCCTCGTCGCTCGGCAGTTCGCCGACCTTGGCGCCACGGTGCTCGATGGCGATCGTGCCGGTCACGCGGTGTTGCGGCTCGACGAGGTCAAGGCGGCGCTCCGCGAGCGTTGGGGCAGCAACGTGTTCGACGATGCCGGAGAAGTGAACCGCGCGGCCGTGGCGCAGCGCGTGTTTCAGCCGACGGACGAAGCTCGCCGCGAGCTGGAGTTTCTCGAAGGGGTGACGCACCCGCGCATCGGCGAGATGCTGGTGAGCCAACTGCAGCAGGCGCGCGACGATCGAGACGTGCCGGCCATCGTCCTCGACGCCCCCGTAATGCTCGAGGCGGGCTGGTCCGAGATTTGCGACAAGATGGTTTACGTCGACGCTCGGAGCGAATTGCGTCTCGCGCGGGCCCGACAGCGAGGCTGGAGCGAAGCAGATTTCGCGCGTCGCGAGGCGGCCCAGGTATCGCTCGATACCAAGCGTGCCAAGGCCGACGTGGCGATCGACAATTCCGGAACACCTGAGGAAACGCGGGCACAAGTCGAACGATTCTGGCGGGGCCTGGGCCTGTCGCTGTAATGCCTGGCGTGTCGAGTTCTGCGACACGCCAGGCCCCTGCACGGCGTGCGAGCGATGACAACCCTGGCTGGCAGGCCGATCTCGCGCCCCGCCCGAACGGACGAACGAGCCGCACGACGACCACCACACACACTCCCCCTCCGTGGACACCTTCAGCGTGTCCGCCCACCCCACGTCAGGAGCCGTCAGCCATGTCCGAAACCCGCCCTACGCGTCCGCAGCGCTCTGGCAAGCACGGTCCCGAGCGCCGCTCGTACGATCATCGGTCCGCCCAGGATGGGGCGCACGAGAACGGCGAGTCGGAGCCGCTGTCGCTGGCCGAGGAGATCGCCGAAGAAGGCATCCTCGCGAGCGACGATACCGACGACCGCTACGAACAAATCAAGCAGGGGGATATCCACATCGCCGAGCTGCAGCGGATGACGATGCCGCAGCTTATCGAGGAGGCCCGCCGCGAGAATCTCACCGACTACATGGGCATCAAGAAGCAGGATCTGATCTTCAAGATCCTGAAAGAGCGGGTGAAGCTCAATGGCCTGATGTACGGCGAGGGGACGCTCGAGGTGCTGCCGGACGGGTTCGGCTTCCTGCGGAGCCCCGATTATCACTATCTCTCGTGCCCCGACGACATCTACGTTTCGCCGAGCCAGATTCGGCGTTTCGGGTTGCGCACCGGGGCGACGGTGTCGGGACAGATTCGCCCGCCCAAGGAGAACGAGCGCTATTTCGCGCTGTTGCGGGTCGAGGCGATCAACTACGAGGATCCGAATCTGCTCTCGTCGAAGGTCTTTTTCGACGACCTGACCCCCTTGCATCCCGATGCCCGGGTCGTGCTCGAGACGACGCCCGAGGAAATCAACATGCGCGTGGTGGACCTGGTCTCGCCGATCGGGTTCGGGCAGCGCGGGCTGATCGTCAGCCCGCCGCGCGCCGGCAAGACGATCCTGCTGCAGAACATGGCCAAGAGCGTGCTCGTCAATCACCCCGAGGTGTACGTGATCATGCTCTTGATCGACGAGCGCCCGGAAGAAGTCACCGACATGGAACGTCAAGTGAAGGGGCCGAATTGCGAGGTGATCAGCTCGACGTTCGACGAGCCTTCGGCGCGGCACATCCAGGTGTCGGAGATGGTGATCGAGAAGGCGAAGCGGATGGTCGAGTATCACCGCGACGTGATCATCTTTCTCGATTCGATCACGCGGTTGGCGCGGGCGTGGAACTCCGAGGTGCCGCATTCGGGTAAGATTCTCTCGGGGGGCGTCGACGCGAATGCCCTGCAGCGGCCCAAACGCTTCTTCGGCGCCGCGCGCAAGGTCGAGGAGGGAGGCTCGCTCACGATCATCGCCACGGCCTTGATCGATACGGGCAGCAAGATGGACGAGGTGATCTTCGAGGAGTTCAAGGGGACGGGCAATCTCGAGGTGGTGCTCGACCGCAAGCTGGTCGACAAGCGCATCTGGCCGGCGATCGACATCAATCGCAGCGGCACGCGGCGCGAAGAGATGATCATGGATCCCGAAGAGCACCGCCGCGTCTGCATCCTGCGGCGCGTGTTGAACGACATGAATCCCCCCGACGCCATGGAACTGCTGGTCAGCCGTCTGGCGAAGACGAAGACCAATGCCGAGTTCCTCATGAGCATGAAGTCGTAGCCGCGGCGCGGGGAAGTCAGGCAGCCAGATCGTAAGGAATCGTATGCCCCAGGAAATCAGCGGAGATCCGGCCGACGGCGCGAGCGGACGGTATGCGATCGTCGTCTCGCGCTACAACGAGACTGTCACGAAACGTCTGCTCGGGGGGGCGGTCGACACGCTACGGGCGCAAGGAGTGCCCGACGGCCAGATCGACGTGGCGTGGGTGCCGGGCGCCTTCGAGATTCCGGTGGTGGCCGAGTACTTTGCCCGGGGGGGCGGTCACGCGGCTGTCGTTTGCCTGGGGGCGGTCATCCGGGGCGAGACGACGCACGATCAGCACATCAACCGAGCGGTGAGCCTGGGATTGGCCGAGATGAGCCGAACCTACCAGCTACCCGTCTTGTTCGGATTGCTCACCTGCGATACCCTCGAACAGGCGATCCACCGTTCCGGCGGCAACGTAGGCAATAAGGGAGCCGAATGCGCCGCGGCCGCCTTGGAAATGGTAGGCTTGCTCGGCAAGCTGAACCGGTTATCGTCGGGCTCATGATGGCTCCCGGCGAGCGGTTCGAGCAGGATCGCCGCCTGCCCGCTCCGGCGCGAGTTCCTCCTGGCGAGCGACCCTCGCGCCTCACCCGCACCCACCAAGATTCATGTCCCGTCGAAGTCGAGCGCGCGAAGTAGTGCTCCAAGTCCTGTTCCAGGACGATCTGAATCCCGGCGCCAGTCCGCACGACGCCGATCAGTTCCTCCAGGAGCGCTTGAAGCAGCCCGAGCTGATCGAGTTTGCGCGGTCGCTGGTCTCGGGGGTGCGGCGCAACCGGCAGGAGCTCGACGAGCTGGTCGGCAAGACGGCCGACAACTGGAGCCTGGAGCGGATGGCGGCGACCGACCGCAATGTGCTCCGGCTGGGCGCGTTCGAAATACTGTATACCGAGACCCCCGATCGCGTGGCGATCAACGAAGCGGTCGAGCTGGCCAAACGTTACGGTTCTGCCCATAGCGCCCAGTTCGTCAACGGCATCCTCGACCGGTTCCTCGCGCGCCATCAGGAAAAGTAAGTCGCGCGCCCTTGCCGGGCGCGCCAGGAAGGCAGAGAGCGCATGGGATTCTTCGACAAGTTCAAGCAGGGTCTGAAGAAGACCACGCAACTGCTCAATACCGACATTCGCGACCTGTTCAAGCGTGAAGGTCGGCTCGTCGACGAGGCCTTCCTGGCCGAGCTGCTCGAGATTCTGGTCAAGACCGACATGGGCGTGGCCGCCGCGAAGGCCTCGGTCGACGAGGTGGCGGTGAACTTCCGCGGTCGCGTCGTCCACATCGAGGAGGTGCTGGTCACGATCAAGGCCAAGCTCAAGCGGCTGATGCAGCAGCCCGAGGAGCCGATTCGCTTTGCCGCCACTCCGCCGACCGTCATCATGGTGGCCGGGGTCAATGGCAGCGGCAAGACGACGTCGATCGCCAAGCTGGCCCGCATGTTCTCGGCCAGTGGCAAGCAGGTGGTGCTGGGGGCGGGCGACACGTTCCGCGCCGCGGCGGTCGAGCAGTTGAGCATCTGGGCGCAGCGGCTGGGGGTCGACCTGGTCAAGGGAGAGCCGGGGAGCGATCCGGCCAGCGTGGCGCACCGGGCGGTCTCGACGGCGCTCGAGCGGCAGGCGGACGTCTGCATCATCGACACGGCGGGGCGGCTGCAAACGCAACAGAACCTGATGCAGGAGCTGACCAAGATTCACCGGGTGATCGGCAAGCTCGTGCCCGACGCTCCGCACGAGACGCTGTTGGTGCTCGATGCGACGACGGGACAGAACGGCATTAGCCAGGCCAAGCACTTCACGGCCGCGGTCCAGTGCAGCGGCATCGTGTTGGCCAAGCTCGACGGCACCGCCAAGGGAGGCGTGGTCGTCGCCATCCGCCAGGAGGTGGATCTGCCGGTCAAATATGTCGGCGTCGGCGAACAGGCGGAAGATCTGACGCTGTTCGACGCGGACTCGTTCGTCGAGGCCCTCTTCGACGAGCTCGTGTCGCCGGCGGGCGCGGCGAAATAGGGGGGCGCGTTCGCCGCCCGTGCCCCAGTAAAAAGGGTGACCGCGGGGGTCGGTCGGCCTTTCTGGGCCGTAGTCTTGGTCCAAATCCCCTGTCTTCTCGGACAGTTCTTGTGTGGCGCCACGGGGTAAAAACCCCGAATGAGCCGCTTCCCCCCAACCCCTTCCCCGCAAGGTGGGCAGCAGGGTTTCGTTAGCCGTTAAGGTTTCCCAAAACCGGGGCTCCGGGGGGCGTGAGGGCGAGCATTCGCCATGTTTTCCGATCAATTGCGCCGACTCGCGAGGCCGATACGACCATTGACCAGCTTAGGCCGGGCAGTTTCACCCCGCATTGAACCCCTGCCAATCAAGGCCAGGACGGCCGCGCAAACCTGGTCGCAAAAACAGCCCGCCGCGCAAAGATCATTCCCCGCAGGATTCGGAGTTTGACCCATGAGACTTTCCAAGTTGGCGATTGCGATTGCCATTGCTGGATTGCCGTGTGGATTGGCGTACGGCCAGTCTGCCAAGGTGCAACCCCAGCGAGCGGCGGCGCCTGTGAACCAGGTGGCCTACGAGTACAACGACTACTACGCCGAGGACGAGCAACCTGCTCCGCCGGCGGCCGAGGGTGCAGCGGCCGCGCCCGCCCCGTCTTACGGGGGCAGTTGCGACTCGTGCAACACGTGCGATAGCTGCGACTCGTGCAATTCGTGCGATAGCTGCTGCGACTCGTGTTGCTGCGAGCTGGGCGACCCGAAGAAGCTCTTCGATTGCTGCTTCTTCGACGCACACGGTCTGAGCCTGGGTGGCTGGCTCGATCAGAGCTTCACCTGGAATCCGGACAACCCTGCCGATCGCTTCAACGGCCCGGTCACGTTCAACGACCGCTCGAACGATTACATGCTCAACCAACTCTGGTTGTACGGCGAGAAATCGGCCGACACCGAAGGCTGCGGCTTCGCCTGGGGCGGTCGCTTCGACGCGATCTACGGCCAGGACTGGCGCTTCACGCCGGCTCTGGGCCTGGAACTCACCGGTGATGGTGGCAACCGCTGGAACAGCCAGCGCTTCTACGGTCTGGCCTTGCCGCAGTTGTACGCCGAGTTCGGCTACAACGACCTGAGCGTCAAGATCGGTCACTTCTTCACCATCATTGGTTATGAAGTGGTGCCCGCGACCGGCAATTTCTTCCTCTCGCACGCCTATACGATGCAATACGGCGAGCCGTTCACCCACACCGGCGTGTTGGCGTCGTACGCGCTGTCTGACAAAATCAGCGTGTCTGGCGGCTTTACTCGCGGCTGGGACGTATGGGAAGACAACAACGACGATCTCGACTTCCTCGGTGGCGTTACGTTCACCGGCGAAGAGGGGGGTTCGTTGGCCTTCGGAATCACGACCGGTGATTCGGGCGGCCAGGATAGCAACCTCACGATGTACAGCATCGTGGGTAGCAAATCCGTCGGCGATTGGACCTATGTGATCCAGCACGACAATGGTATCCAGCAAGGCGGTAACGCCAACGGTGGCACCGCGAATTGGTACGGCGTCAACCAATACCTCTTCTACAGCATCAACGATCGCTGGAAGCTCGGTGGTCGCTTCGAGTGGTTCCGCGACAACGACGGCGTCCGCGTGATGAACCTGGTCGGCGAGAGCGCCAATGGTTCGCCCCGCTTCGCCAATTACGGCCCGGGGTTCGCCGGCAACTTCTGGGAGATCACCGGTGGCGTGAACTTCCAGGCCACGGCGAACGTCCTGGTCCGCTCGGAACTTCGCTGGGACTGGTATGACGGTCCGGCCAACACGAACGGCTTCCTGCCGTACGACGATGGCAGCGACGCCAGCCAGTTCCTGTGGGGCAACGACGTGATCATCACGTACTAGTCTTGCTCCGCTCGCCCGCGGGGGTGAGCTTCGCGCGACGACTCCACCGTGCCGCTTGGGTTCAAAGCCCAGGCGGCACGGTTTTTTTGTTGATACCTGTAGGTCAGGTACGCCGTACCTGACAAATGTTCGACGTGGCCTACTCAATTGATGGTCAGGTACAGGGTACCTGACCGACGAGTCCTTGAGTTGGGCGCGGCGATCGGCGACATTGCTCCGCATGACAGCCGCTCGCGTGGAATTCTGGATCGACGTCGGAGGCACCTTTACCGACTGTCTCGCGCGCTGGCCCGACGGCCGCCTCGTGCGACACAAGCTGCTCAGCAGCGGCGTGACGAAAGGGTCGACCGGCGCGGGCTCGACCCGCGCGGTGCTCGTCGATCCGTTGCGACGGCACGATCCCCCCGGTTTTTGGGAGGGGTACACCCTGACGCTGCTCGACGAGTCGGGCGCGCCGTGCGAGTCGCGACACGTCTCCGAGTTCGACGCAAGCCGGGGCCTGCTGCACCTGGCGGAACCGTGGAGCAATCCCCCCACGCTCGGCCAGGCGTACGAACTGCGCAGCGATGAGGAAGCGTCCCTCGTGGCGATTCGCTATCTGCTCGGACTCGCGCGCGCCGCACCGATTCCTCCCGTTGTGGTGCGGCTGGGCACGACGCGCGGTACGAACGCGCTGCTCACGCGGCGCGGAGCGCGGACGGCGCTCGTTACCACGCGCGGGTTCGGCGATATCCTGCGCATCGGTTATCAGAATCGCCCCCGACTGTTCGATCTGGCCATTAAGAAGCTGAGCCCCCTGTTCGAGCGAGTGCTGGAGATCGGCGAACGCGTTTCGGCCGATGGTACGATCCTCGAGCCACTCGATCCGCGCGTAGTCGAGCAACAGTTGCAGGAGCTGCGCGCCTCGGGTGTTGAATCGATTGCGCTATGCCTGTTGAACGCCTATTGTCAGCCGGCGCACGAACAGGCCGTCGCGGAACAGTGCCGCGCGGCGGGGTTCAGCGAGATCAGCGTCAGCCATCTGGTGGCGCCGCTGGTGAAGATCGTCTCGCGCGGCGATACGACGGTGGTCGACGCGTATCTCAATCCCATGTTGCGCACCTACGTCGCCAGCTTGCAGCGAGCACTTGCCGGCAGCGAGCTGCGCGTGATGACCTCGGCCGGAGGGCTCGTCGCCGCGGATCAGTTCGTCGGCAAGGACAGCATCCTCTCGGGGCCGGCCGGAGGCGTGGTCGGTTTTTCGCAAGTGGCGCAGGCGGCGGGATTCGCGCGGGCGATCGGCTTCGACATGGGGGGCACGAGCACCGACGTGGCCCGCTTCGACGGCCGCTACGAGCTCGAATACGAGACCGAGAAGGCCGGCGTGCGCGTCGTGGCGCCGATGATGTCGATCGAGACCGTCGCCGCGGGGGGAGGATCGGTCTGCGGCTTCGACGGCGTCAAGCTGACGGTCGGACCGGCTAGCGCCGGCGCCGATCCAGGCCCGGCCTGTTACGGTCGCGGCGGTCCGCTGGCGGTGACCGATTTAAATTTCTACCTGGGACGCATCCCGCCCGAGCGTTTTCCTTTTCCGCTCGATCGCCGCGCGGTCGAGGCTCGTCTGGCCGAGCTGAGCGAAGCGATCGCCCAAGCGAGGGGCAAGCGATATTCGCCGGTCGAGCTGTGCGACGGCTTCGTGCGCGTGGCGAACGCGAGCATGGTCCAGGCGATTCGCTCGATTTCGATCGCGCGCGGCGCCGATCCGCGCGATTATGTGCTCGTGGCGTTCGGGGGTGCCGCGGGACAGCACGCGTGTGCCGTGGCGCGCGAGTTGGCGATGCGCGAGGTGTTGAATCATCCCGATTCCGGCATTCTGAGCGCCTACGGCATCGGGCTGGCCGACGTCGTGCGACATGGCGCGCAAGGGGTCTATCGCCCGTATGACGCTGCGGTGGTGAGCGAGCTCGAAGAGACGTTCGCCGCCTTGTCGAGTTCGGCGCGACGTGCAGTCGAAGCAGAGGGTGTTCCGGCCGATCGCATCGAGATCACGCGCTCGCTCGACTTGCGCTATCGAGGTCTCGACGCGGCGCTCAACATCGCGCTGCCCGACAATGGCGACTACCAGGCGGCCTACGAGGCGGAACATCGCAAGCTATACGGTTACATTCACGAAGGGCGCGCGCTGGAGATCGTCGCGGCGCGTGTCGAGGCACGCGGACAAACGGCGGAACGCCCGGCGCCCTCGCGGCGATTGCCACTCGTGGCGGCGCAGCCTCTTCGCACGGCGGAGGTCTATTTCGACGCCGTGGCGCACGCGACGCCCGTCTACGATCGGGAACTGCTCGTGCCGGGCAATGTGCTCCACGGACCGGCGTTGATCTACGAACGGGTCGCGACGACGGTGATCGAGCCAGGTTGGCGCGTCGAGGTGCTCGAACGTGGCGAGCTCGTGCTCACCGACGAGGCGCCTCACGCGCGCGAGCGAGTCTCGACCGACGCCGATCCCGTGATGCTCGAGGTGTTCAACCATCAGTTCGCGGGCATCGCCGAACAGATGGGGATCACGCTGCGCAACACGTCGAGCAGCGTGAACGTGAAGGAGCGGCTCGATTTCAGTTGCGCGCTGTTTACGCCGGAAGGGGATCTGGTGGTGAATGCGCCGCACATCCCGGTCCACCTGGGAGCGATGGGCGAAACGGTGCGGCGCATTCGTCGCGACAATCCGCGGATGTCGCCGGGCGATGTCTACGTGACGAACGATCCCTATCGCGGTGGATCGCACCTGCCCGACGTGACCGTGGTGACGCCGGTCCACGACTCGTCGAGCGGCCGGCTGCTCTTCTTCACGGCGAGCCGCGCTCATCATGCCGAGATTGGCGGCATCCGACCAGGCTCGATGCCCCCTTTCTCGCGCAACCTGGCGGAAGAAGGGGTGCTGATTCGCAACTTCAAGCTCGTCGACGCGGGACGCTCGCGCTTCGAAGAGTTGGCGGCACTGCTTGGCTCGGGAGAATATCCTTCGCGTTCGGTGGCAGACAACCTGGCGGACGTGGCGGCTCAAGTGGCGGCGAATCGTCAGGGAGCGCGCGACCTGGCGCGGCTCGTCGAGCGCTACACGTTGCCGGTCGTCGAGTCGTACATGCGGCACATCCAGCACGCCGCCGAACAAAAGACGCGCCGCGCGCTCGCTCGCCTGCCGCGCGGGCGACACGCGTTCGTCGAGCATCTCGACGACGGCTCGCCAGTGGCCG
This sequence comes from Pirellulales bacterium, assembly GCA_019636335.1. Taxonomy (NCBI): domain Bacteria; kingdom Pseudomonadati; phylum Planctomycetota; class Planctomycetia; order Pirellulales; species Pirellulales bacterium. The sequence continues at coordinate 231,387 of JAHBXR010000004.1, read as the reverse complement.
TGGCGATCACCGTGCATGGCGAGACCGCCACGATCGACTTCAGCGGCACGGGGCCCGTGCTGGCGGGGAATTTGAACGCCAATCGCGCGATCGTCACGGCGGCGGTGCTGTATTGCCTGCGCTGCCTGCTGGCCGAGGACATTCCGTTGAACCAGGGGGTGCTCGCGCCGGTCGAAATCGTGTTGCCCGAGTGCCTGCTCAATCCCCCGGAGCGCGAGGCGGCCGCCGATTGTGCGGCCGTCGTGGGGGGGAATGTCGAGACATCGCAACGCGTGGTCGATGCGTTACTGGGGGCGCTCGGCGTGGCGGCGGCCAGTCAGGGGACGATGAACAATTTGCTGTTTGGCGACGCGACGTTCGGCTACTACGAGACGATCTGCGGCGGCAGTGGCGCCACGCCCGAGGCCGACGGCGCCGACGCCGTACACACGCACATGACGAACACGCGGCTGACCGATCCCGAGGTGATCGAGCGCCGTTATCCCGTGCGCGTGCGCGAGTTTTCGATTCGTCGCGGTTCGGGAGGAAGGGGGAGGCGCCGGGGAGGCGATGGCATCGTGCGGCGGCTCGAGTTTCTGCGCCGGCTCGACGTCTCGCTGCTCACGCAGCGCCGGGGGCCGTACGCGCCGTATGGGTTGGCGGGGGGCGAGCCAGGCAAGCTGGGGACCAATTCGCTGGCCAGGGGGGATGGCAGAGTAGAAACGCTCCCCGGCGCGGCGCAGTTCGTGGCCGAGCCGGGAGACGTGCTGACGATCGAAACGCCCGGCGGTGGCGGATTTGGCACGCCCTAGCCGCGACATGCTTCCTCGACGGAAATGTCGAGATTCCAACTTTCGGCCTGAAAAACCGTGCCGGTCGTGGCGTTATCCTGTTAGACGGAACAGGGAGACGCGAGCTCGATGAGCGAAGAGTTGCCGGACCGCCTGGGGAGGCTGGTCGACCGTTACGGCGGTCCGCTGGTGCTCTACGCGCGACAATGGACGGCATCGGCCGAAGATGTCGTGCAAGAGACGTTCATCAAGCTGGTCGACCTGCGCCCCTGGCCCGAGCCGATCGAACCGTGGCTCTTTCGCGTGACGCGTAACGCGGCGATTTCCGAGCGGCGCAGTTTCTGGCGGCGGAAACGTCGCGAGCAGGCGGTCTCGCGCGAGGATCGCAGCTTCGTTCCCCGGGCGGACTCGCTCGATGGACAGGTAGCATCGGCCGCGCTCGAGCAGTTGCCGGGCGAGCTGCGCGAGATTGTCGTCGCGCGTTTGTGGGGGGGACTGACCTTCGAACAGATAGCCGAAGTACACGCCACGTCGCTCGCGACCGTGTACCGGCGTTACCAGGCAGCGATCGCCGCGCTGCGCGAGATCTTGGGTGCCTCATGTCCGAACACGATCCACACGACGAATCGCTAAACGAACTGGCCGCGCGGCTTGCGCACCTCGTTCCCGACGCGGGAGGATTGCAGCGCGACCGGATCTTGTTCGAGGCAGGCCGCCGCGCCGGCCGGCGCCAGGCTCGGCAGTGGAACCTTGCGGCGCTGCTGTCTGCCTGCGCGATGGCCGCCGTCGCGGCGTGGACTCTTACCAACACGAGTCGTGAAGCGCCCTCGCTCGAGTTATCGACGGTTCCTGCCGAGCAGGTGCGTGCGAATCTCGCCGAAGTGGACCCACCCACGAATCGCGAGCCATTGTCCGCCGACGCGCGACCGGCGCGTTCTGGTGCGAGTTATCTCGTGCAACGGACTCGCATGACGGCAGCGGGTTTGCCGGAACCTGAGCAGCAGTCCATACCCTCGAGGCCGGTCGAAACGAACGCTCCGCCTCCCACGCCGACGCGGCGTGCTTTGGAAAAGGCGCTGTTGGAAGAACTGTGGACGCCCACCTGAATGGCAGGGCATCGAGCTGATCTGCCTGCCGCGGCATGGCGCGGGGGGATGACGCCCTAAACACTTCTCATCCGCTGCAACGTGTCTCCGCACCGGGCGGCGACACTCGCTTCCCTTACGAATGGAAAGGAACCGTGCGATGCGTTCCCTAGTCATGGTCACGAGTTTGATGGCGGCAGGCTGGATGGGATACTCGGACGAAGCGGCATCGCCACCGGCGACGCCGGTCGAGACGTTCGTCATGGATGCGCGACGCGAGCCCGTGCCGGCGTTCCAATACCGGCTGCTTCCGCCCCTGACCGACTTGCGTCCGGGGAACGCGGCGCCTCTCTATCTACGGCCGCGGCACGAGAAACACGACGAATGGAACAAGCATCTCATCGAAGAGTGCCAGCGACTGTTGACGGTGCCGCGCGGAGAGTTGAAGGCGGACGAAGTCGACAAGCTGCTCGAGAGCTACGCATACGTGCTCTCTCAATTGGAAGTCGGCGCGCGTCGCGAGACGTGCGATTGGGAGTATCCCTACGGCGAGGACGGTCAGGATCCGCTGGAGTTCCGTCTGCCGGACATTACGCAAATGCGATTGTACGGGCGCCTGCTGGCGGTGAAGATTCGCGGCGACGTCCAGGCCGGCCGCTTCGACGACGCCGTCCATACGCTGCAAACGGGGCTGGCCTTTGCGCGGCACGTCGCCAACGCGCCGTTCCTGGTGAATCGCCTGACGGGCGTGGCGATTGCCGAGTTGCTGCTCGACGAGGTGCAGGAGTTCATCACGCAGCCCGGCGCGCCCAATCTGTACTGGGCCCTGGCGTCGTTGCCGCGCCCCTTGATCGACGTGCGCGGCTCGCTCGACTTCGAGCGCGAGTTGCTGCTCTACAAGTTTCCTGAACTGCGCGACCTGGAACGTCCGCGCAGCGAGGAGGAGTGGTCGCGCCTCGAAAGTCAGATGCGATCGACCGCCGAGCAGATGCGCCAGGAGTTGGAGAGCTTCGAGTGGTCGACCTTGTGGGACAGCGCCGAGAAGCCGAGCGTCGACGAGGCACGTGCCTTTCTGATCGATCAGGCCGGTTTTTCTCCGGAACGCGTGAAGGGCATGTCCGAGGGCGAGGTCACCGTGCGCTACACGGTGCTGGTCTACTACTACTTCTACGATGGGGTGGCGAAGGCCGCCTATCTGCCGCACCTGGCCAACGAACCCGCGGCCCTCGGCCAGCAGCTTGCCAAGGGGCGGGTGAAAGAGATGATTCCGCTGGCGCAGTTCTTCGTGCCCGGAATCGAGCAGGCGGTCAAGGCGCAGCTCAAGCTCGATCGACGCCTCGATGCGTTGCAGGCGGTCGGGGCGCTAGGGCTCTACGCGGCAGGGCACGAGGGCAAGCTTCCCGCGGCGCTGGCCGAGCTCGAGCCGGCGGCTCCGAAGAATCCGGTCGGCGGCGGCGAGTTCGAGTATCGTTTGAACTCCGACGGAATCGCCGAGTTGAAAGCCTCGCCTATGGCCAAGATGAATTACCGCGCCGGGCTCGACTGGCGGATCCAGGTGCGGCCGGCTGCTAGCAAGTGAGACGCTAGCACGATTCGAGGGCGTTGCTCTTGTGGGCGTACCCGCGGGATACGTATTCTCCGCAGGTTCGCCCTTCTTGGCGGACGCTCCTCGGTTCATCGGCCCGATCCAAGGAAGGAACTGGCCCATGCCTCGCTTGTTGCTGCGACTCTTACTCACCGTTGTTGGCACGGTCGTACTACCGATCTCCGCCGCGGCGCATGAACCGGCAGGCGTCGAGTCTGCCGAGAGCTTCGTCGAGTCGGACGATGAAGAACCAGACGACGAGCAGCCGAAGCTGCTGCCCGAGGCACTGGCCACGCCGACCGGCTATCCGAACCTGGTGACCCCCACGCTCGGCGGCACGCAGCTTTGGGGCGATGAGCTGATCTACGGCGCGTGGCGCATCCAACAGCATGCCGTCGATGGGCACTACCGGCTGCTGGGCCCGCGCGATCTCCGCTATGCCTGGGGCACGTACGAACAATGCCAGGCGAAGCTCGACGAGTTGATCGCCGAGCGGCAGCTCGAGCCGACGCGGGGCCGCGTGGTGATCGTGCTGCACGGGCTGATGCGCAGCCGCGACGCCATGCGCCCGCTAGTGAAGTATTTGCGCAAGCAGAGCGATTACACGGTTGTCGATTTCTGCTACCCGACGACACGCAAGTCGGTGGCGGAACATGCCGCCACGCTGGCGCGCGTGATCGACGGCATGCCCGAGGCGACCGAGTTGAACTTCGTCGGACATAGCCTGGGCAGTATCGTCGTGCGCCATTACCTGGCCGACCTGCACGATCCAGCGAGTGGCCGCGGGCCCGATCCTCGCATCAGGCGCTTCGTGATGTTGGCGCCGCCCAATCAGGGGGCGCTGTTGGCCCAGGCGGCGGTGGTGAACGTGGCCTTTCGTACGATCGGGGGGAAGCCGGCGCGCCAGATTTCGCGTGAATGGGACCGTTTGAACCTCGAGTTGGCCACCCCCTCGTGCGAGTTCGGCGTGATCGCCGGCGGCACGCGTTCGGGCAACGGTTGGAATCCGCTCCTGCCCGGCGATGACGATGGGTTGGTGCGGGTCGACGAGACGCGGCTCGACGGGGCGGCGGACTTCATCGTCGTGCCGGCGAGCCACACGTTCATCATGTCGAACAAGCAGACGCTCGAATGTACGCTGCGTTTCTTGCGCGAGGGAAGGTTTCTCGCGCGCGAGGCAAATCAGCCCTAACAGTCTGTCAAAGTCAGAAGTTCGGGAACCTCGATCCTCGGCCAATCAGCCCACCCTACCCCGAAGCGTGAGCGAGGGAATTCCTGCAAAGAACGTCGAGCAAAGTGTCCCCTCGCTGATGCGTCGGGTTATGATTCCGCGAAAAGCGCCACTTCAAAACGGACGCTTCGCGCTTGAAATTCGGCTGCGGTAACTGTCTTTGGGGGGCGCTGGGGCGCGAGATTACGAGGCGGGTTCCTGCAGCAGCGCGACGGCGGCATCACGGTCGTCGCAGATGGGCCACAGCGTATCGAGTTGCGTGGCGCGGAGCACGTCCTGGCAGAAGCCGGCCACGCCACAGAGGGCCATCCGCCCGCCGCGTTCGTTGAGTCGCTTCCAGGCTCGCACGAGCATTTCGATGAAACTCGAGCCGATGTAGGCGGTGTGGCCAAAGTCGAGCACGAGGAGCGGGGGATTCGCCGATTTGGCGGCGGCCAACAATTCGGCGGCAAAGGGCTCGAACCGTGCGACGTCGAGCGCATCGTACTCGCGATCGAGCTGAAAGACGGTCACATCCCCTTGTCGCGTTTGTTGAGTCATCGTTGGTGCGCCTGTAGAAGCGGTCGAAGCTGCGGCTTTCACGATTCGTGCCCGAGTTTACACCACCTGGCGGGGAGTCAGAAAGTAGGGCGGTCTTGCCCCGCTCGGCCGGGCATGGTGTACACTAGCGGCGCTTTGCCAACCGCGCCGCCCGTCTGGAGATCTCGCTCATGCCGCCGTTTTATGGTTTGCCCGCTTGCTCCGTTCGATTCGTGCCGTGGTCGCTCGTGCTGCTGGTGCTGGCCGCGATGCCCCGCTCGGCCCGTGCGGACGACCCGCCCTACAAGCAGCAGCAGGATGTGGTCTATGGCGAGACGGACGGGCTGGCGCTGGTGATGGACATCTTCACACCGACGGGGCCTTCGAACGGCCTGGGCATCGTCGACGTGGCCAGCGGCGCGTGGCACTCGGATCGGGGGAAGATCAACGATCACAAGCAGGCGCAGATGTTCGACATTCTGTGTGGCCGCGGATACACCGTGTTTGCCGTGCGTCCCGGCTCGATCACGAAGTTCGCCGCGCCGGAGATGGTGCGTCACCTCAAGCGGGCGATTCGCTGGGTGAAGTCGCACAGCGAGGAGTACGGCATCGATCCCGATCGGCTGGCGATGGCGGGGGCTTCGGCCGGCGGACACTTGACCTGCCTGACGGTGATGACGGCCGAACCGGGCCGCCCCGAAGCGCGGAACGAACTCGACCGCTACGGTACCGACGTCAAAGCGGCGATCGCCTTCTTTCCGCCCACCGATTTTCTGACCTATGGCGGCAGGCAGCGCGACATCTCGGAGGCGAAGAGCCGGCTCGGCCGCATGCTGGGCAATCTACTGTTCGCCGAGGGGATTGAAGGGAAGAGCGACGAAGAGATTGCCGTACAGGTGGAAAAAATATCGCCCGCGCGTCTGGTCCACAGCGCCGGGCCGCCGCTGTTGCTGATTCACGGCGACGCCGACCCGCTGGTGCCGCTGCAGCAGTCGGAGACGATGAAAGAAGCGTGCGAAAAAGTGGGCGTGCCGTGCGAGCTGATCGTGAAGCCGGGAGGCGGGCACCCCTGGCCGACGATTCACGAAGAGGTAAAGGTGGCCGCCGATTGGCTCGACAAACAACTCGCGGCGACACCGGCCGAGGCGGAGCCGGTGGGCAAGTAGGTCAGGTACGCCGTACCTGACAGTGATTCGATATGGCCAACTCGATCGATTGTCAGGTACGGAGTACCTGACCTATTTGGGTAGCTCGATGCCCATCTCTTTCATCAGCACCTGCATGTCTTCCCAGACATCGCGTTTGGCGGCCGGGTTGCGCAGCAGGTAGGCAGGGTGGTAGGTGACGAGGACGGGAATCCCCTCGTACGCGTGAAACTTCTTGCGCAACTTGCCGATCGAGACGTTCGTTTCGAGGAGCGTCTGCGCGGCGATCGAGCCGAGGCAGCAGATGAACTCGGGGCGGATAATCGAGAGCTGCCGATCGAGATAGCCGCGGCAATGCGCGACTTCGTCGGGCGCGGGATTGCGATTGCCCGGGGGGCGGCACTTCAGCACGTTCAGGATGAAGACATCCTCGCGGCGCAGGGTACAGGCCTCGATGATCTTGTTGAGCAGTTGTCCGGCTCGCCCCACGAAGGGTTCGCCCTGGCGATCTTCGTCGGCGCCGGGGGCCTCGCCACAGAAGACGAGCCGCGCCTCGGGATTGCCGACGCCAAAGACGGTTTGCGTGCGCGTAGTGGCCAACTCGTGGCAGCGAACGCACCCCTTCACTTCCTGCTGGATGACTTGCAGCGCGGAGACGCGCTCGGCACGCGACAGGGCGGGAACGGCAGGATCCTGGGCCGCTAAAAGATCGGCCGAGCGCTTGGCGAGAGTCGTCGCGGGGGGAACGGGCGCCGATTCAACCTTGGGTGGAGGTGTCGCGGCAGGCTTGCCGGCCACCGCGAGGGGTGGTGTCTTGGCGGTTGCTGGTTCCGCAGGTGGTGGCGGCGAGGCAGCGCTTGACGAGCCGCGCCGGCGGGAGACGTGCGTGACGCCGGCCCGTTGCAGGCTCTCGAGCGTTTGCGCGATCCCGCGCGCCGTGGGATTCTGCGTCCGCGTGCGTTTCGAGGTCACGTCCTTGTTTCCCTGGGGTGGCTGGCAATGGGGCGAGCGAGTGGTCCGCAGTATACGCCAAACGGCCCGGCTTAACAGTTCGCAAGCAGGCGTTGTTTCGCCGCCAGGGGGGACGCGCCGCTGCTGTCCGGCTCCCCTCTGCTGAACTATGATGAAGGGTTCATGGAATTTGGGGCGCAGGTGGACGAGCGATTGGCGGAGTGGTGGCGATGGGCGTTCCTCAGGTAGTAATCGTCGGGCGGCCGAACGTCGGCAAGTCGAGCCTGTTCAATTGGCTCGCCGGTCGGCGATTGGCCATCGTCGATGACCAGGCCGGCGTCACGCGCGACCGCCAGAGTTATCTCATGTGCGTCGACGACCGCTATTTCGAGCTGGTCGACACGGGAGGCATGGGGGTCGAGGACGTCGACAACCTGACGGACGACGTCGAGCGCCAGATCGAGGCGGCGCTCGAGACAGCCTCGGTGATCTTGTTCGTCGTCGACACGCGCGACGGCCTGGTCCCCCTCGATCAAGAGGTGGCGCGCCGTTTGCGCTACGCCGACGTGCCGATTCTGTGCGTGGCGAACAAAGCCGACGCCGAATCGCTCGACCCGCAGGCCGACGAGTTTTACAAGCTAGGACGCGGCAAGTTGGTGCGGACGAGCGTCCATCAGAATCGCGGCCGGGACCTGCTCGTGCGCATGATCCTCGAGCGCCTGCCCGAACACGACCTGTCGCTGCCGCTTGAAGAGCCGGTGATGAAGGTGGCGATCGTCGGGCGGCGCAACACGGGCAAGAGCACCTTCGTGAACTCGCTCGCCCAGGCCGAGCGGATGATCACGAGCGAGGTGCCGGGCACGACGCGCGACAGCGTGGACGTGCGTTTCGAGCTGGATGGGAAGGCCTTCGTGGCCATCGATACGCCGGGGATCAAGGCCCGCAAGAGCGTCGTCACGGACCTCGATTTCTACAGCACGCACCGCGCGCAACGCAGCATTCGCCGCGCGGACGTGTCGCTGCTGTTTTTCGATGCCAGTCAGCGCATCAGCAAGGTCGACAAGCAACTGGCGGCCTATATCGAGCTGCAGTACAAGCCGTGCGTGTTCGTGGTGAACAAGTGGGACCTGTACGCCGGTACCATGCCTACCGAGAAATGGGCCAACTATCTGCGCGAGACGTTCCGCTCGATGTGGCACGTGCCGATCGCCTTCGTCACCGGGCAGACCGGCAAGAACATGAAGGCGCTGTTGAACCACTCGCAGATGTTGTTCAAGCAGTCGCTCGAGCGGGTCACGACGAGCCAGTTGAACAAGGTGATTCGCTTTGCGGTGAAGCATAAGCAGCCGCCGGCCTCCCAGGGGCGCGAGACGAAGATCTACTTTGGCACGCAGGTGGGCATCCAGCCTCCTACGATCGTGCTCTTCTGCAACAGCCCCACGGCGATCACGAACCAATATCGCCGCTACCTGTTGAGCACGATGCGCGATCACCTTCCCTTCGGTGAAGTGCCGATCAAGCTCTACCTGCGCAAGCGCGAGAGTGGCACGGGGGCGGGAAAAGAAAAGCTGGAAGGGGAGCCGACCGATTTCGAGCAGGACGTGATCGACGGTGACGCTCCCACGCCCGACTTCGAAGAAAGCGGCCACGCATAGGTGGATCGCCTCGACGCCCACCCGTAGAAGCGATTTCGACACGCGCTACGGCACGTGCATCTCGCGCGAGAGGAGCAACAGGGCCACCTCGACGTAGATCATGATGCCGAGGATATCCATGATCCCGGCGACGATCGGGTTGCTCATCAAGGCGGGATCGAGCCCGAGGCGGCGGAAGACCAGCGGCAGCACCGATCCGATGAGGGTGCCGACCGCCACGACCAGCGTCAGCGTGAGGGGCAAGACGAGGGCGCCTCGTACATCGGGCGCGACGACCAGACCGGCCACCAACCCGATCGAAGCGAGCAACCCTCCCAGCAGCGCGCCCATCAACAGCTCGCGGCGCAAGACGCGCCCCCAATCGGCACTGGTGATGTCGCCCGACGAGAGGGCCGTGATGACGAGCGTGGCAGCCTGACTGCCGGAGTTGCCACCGCTCGAGATCACCAGGGGCAAAAATAGCACGAGCCAGGCAATGGCCTCGAACTGACCCTGGTAGCGATTCAGAGCCATGGCCGTCGTGAGCGAGGCGCACATGAGGATCATGAGCCACACGCCGCGTTTCCAGGTCATCGTCAGGGGATGCGTCTCGAGGTAGCCCATCACCAGCGGCTGCATACCGCCGAAGCGGTGCGCGTCTTCGATCGCCTCTTCGACGACCACGTCGATCACGTCGTCGTGCGTGACGATGCCCACCAGGTGGTGTTCTTCGTCGACGACCGGAATGGCCTGAAAGTCGAACTTGGCGATCGTCTGCGCCACGACCTCCTGATCGTCGAGCACGCCGACGGAGACGACCGTCCGCTCCATTATATCGGCGATCTTCACGTTGGGCCGGGCGAGCAGGATCTGCCGCAAGCTGACGAGCCCGTGCAGGTGGTCTTCGTCGTCGACCACGTAGAGATAGTAGACGGTCTCGGACGATTCAGCCTGGTTGCGCACCGACTCGATTGCTTCGCTGACGGTCAGGTTCTCGCTGAGCCGCGCGAAGTCGGTCGTCATGACGGCGCCGGCGGTCCCCTCGGGATAGGACTGCAAGCGGAGAATGTCGCGGCGCTCTTCCGGGGCGACGAGCGGGAGCACCTCGCTGACCACCTCGGGGGAGACCTCTTCGAGCAGGTCGACCCGGTCGTCCGGCGCCATGTCGCCGATCAACTGACCGATTTCCGCGCGATCGACGTTCTCGATGATCTCGACTTGCTTGTCGAGATCGAAGTAGTGGAAGATCTCGGCCCGCTGCGCCGGATCGGCGTGGCGGAGAACCTCCCAGGATTCGAGCGGGGTGAGCCCCTCCATGAACTCTGCCGTTCGCGCGGGATGCAGCGCGTAGCAGAATTCGCGCAGCTCGGCCGTGTTGTTTTCGGCCAGCGCCTCGCGCAATTCCGGCAGGTAGAGGGTATTCGTCATGCGAGCGCGTTGGGGGCGAGGCGGAGCGGAAATGAGGGGGCGTGGCGGAGCCGTCGCCTACACGAGTGTAGCACCTGGGGCATGTTCGCCGAGGGGGTGCTGGCGGGACGATCGGGCGTTGCTCGAGCGAGCGGCCGCGAGGGGCGCTCGCCGTGGGTCAGCCGCAACCGCTTGTCGAGGTGCTCCGCGCCACTTCGAGGCACGGTGCATGGGGGCGCAGGAAATTGCGCAGAAACTCGCGTTGGACTGCAAAGTTCAGATGCACGCGGCTGCCGATGGCATGATGGCGTCCGACGAGATCGTATTCCGAGAAGCGGCTTTCACCGACGACATGCGCGAAGGAGAGAAGATCGCCGGTCGGTTCGAGTTGCCAATTCGAACTGCGATAGCCACGCAGGCGTCCGCCGGCACGGCCCAGCCAACTGCCGCGCGAAAGGTGCAACTCGACCGGCTCGGGGGGGCGGAGCGTGCGTCCCAAACGGGCCACGGCGGGAAGCACGCCCAACATCGGCTCGAGGCGACCGTCGGGCGTCTCGAGCGACTGACACAAGTAGGCCAGACCACCCCCCTCGGCATAAATGCGCCGGCCCGCGCAGACATGCTCGCGCAGGGCCATCATCAGGCAGTGGTTGCTGGCCAGGTCATCGGCATAGCGTTCGGGATGACCACAGCCGAGGTAGACGACGTCGGCGTGCTCGGGGAGCACTTCGCTGCGGAGCGGAGAGAAATCGACTACTTCGGCGCCGAGCTGCTCGAACAGGGCGAGCGTGTCGGGGAAGTAGCAACGGAATGCCTCGTCGTACGCGACGGCGACCGTGACCGGTTCGTCCGTCGGCGCCATCAGAGCCGGTCGTAATGGCGCGGAGATTTGATCGCGGCGCGACGCCAACTCGAGGAAGCGCTCGGTCGGCGTGAAGCTGGCTAGGCTGTCGGCCAGCTCTCCGCAAATCTGCGGATGGGGCGATGCGCCGCGCGGCAGCTTGTCGATGATCGCCCGCAGCACGGGATCGTCGAGCAGGCCCCCTATGACCGGCGTGCGCCACAGCGATTCGAGCTCGACTTGCCAGCGGTAGAAGCTGCTGCGATCGGGGAGCCGATCGAGAAGGATGGCATCGATCCCGGCGGGACACGCGGGCAACTGGCAGGGCCCCATGCGGCCGACATCGACAATGGCGATGCGCGGCAGGTCGAGCCACTGGCAGAGCGTTTCGAGACTGCCGCCGTCGCGAGCGTAGAACGGCACGGCCGAATCGAAGCGACCTTCGACCACGGCGACGTCGGTTGTGGCGGCGTCGCGGGTAAAGGTTTCGCGGCAGAGGTCTTCGCTCATGAGCCACGAATCGAGATGTCGCGAATTGACGCCGGTCGTGACGGCGGCTCCATCGAGCGGAGCGAAGCAGGCCCGCGAGAGGAAGTGTTGCACCTGCAGGCCGGCCCGCGTGAGCAGCCCCAGCAGGGCCCAGGTGGCAGGCTGGGCATCAGCACCCTGTTGAACGGTCCCCAACGCAAGGCGAGAGAGGCGAGGCATACCGGCGGGACCGTTGGGCGAGAAATTCGGGATGATTTTCTTCGTCGACGCGACGCGGGGGAGCGTGTGGCGAATCGTGCGAGATTGCTACGTGGGGCGTCGACCCGAAAAGCATTCTTAGACCCCACCAAGTGGGAGTCAAGCGAGATAATTAGCCTCGTGAACAATTGTGTGGCCGGCGACGGTTTTCAGGGCAGAAACCGCTGAAAAATGGCCTTCCGCAGGGCTTCTCACGCGGCCGGAGGGGCATCGGCTTGGACGCGGTGGGGCGCGGCCGACAGGTAGGCGGAATCCCCCTGCGTGTGCATCTGTCTAGTGGTGGCCGGGGGCCTTCGCCGCCGGCTCGAGCAGGGCCTTGCTGCGTAACACGCCACGCACGATCTTGCGCAGGTTTGGTTCGGCCCGGGCGGCGGTGGCCAGGATCGCCTCGACGCTGGCCGGCTCGAGCGCATCGGGCAGGCACAGGTCGGTCACGATCGACAAGCCCAACACGCGCAGGCCGGCGTGTACGGCGACGATCACCTCGGGCACGGTCGACATGCCAACCACGTCCGCGCCGATGGTGCGCAAGAAACGGTACTCGGCGCGGGTTTCGAGATTCGGCCCGAGCACCGCGACGTAGACACCACGATGGGCGGCGAAATCTTCGCGCCGCGCGATGGCCAGCGCTTCGTCCGAGAGGGCCCGATCGTACGGACACGACATGTCGGGAAAGCGGGGACCCAGGCGATCGTCGTTCACGCCCACCAGCGGATTGCCGGGCAGCAGATTGATGTGATCGTCGATGACGACGACATCGCCCGCGGCGTAAAGGGGATTCATACCTCCGCAGGCGTTCGAGACGATGAGGGTCTCGGCGCCGAGGGCCTGCATGACGCGCACCGGAAACGTGATGCGATCGAGCGGATAGCCTTCGTAGGCGTGATGGCGTCCTTCCATGGCCACGAGGGGCACGTCTTCGAGCGTGCCGCAGACGAGGCGACCCTTGTGGCTGACCGAGGTGGATCGCGGAAAGTGCGGGATCTGCTCGTAATCGATCGGGGTGGCATGCTCGATCTCGGCGGCGAGTCCGCCGAGTCCGGTGCCCAGAATCAGGCCCACGCGAGGCTTGGTCGTCCAGCGCTCGCGAATCGCCTGCGCGGCGGCTTCGATCTCATCGTAGAAGTGCAGCACGGTTCAGTTGTCCAGGCCAAATTCGTCGAGGAGCAACTGAAACTCGGGCAGCTCGCGCAGCCCGTCGAGATCGCTGTCGATCTCGAGGTGACCGAGGTCGTTGTAGCCGCGTTCGAACGCGGCGCGGAGCTCGTCGATCGCCTCGACCGTCTCGCCCACCAGGGCGAGACTGCAGGCTAGGTTGTAGCGGACGATGCAATCGTCGGGGAGCAAGCGTGCCAGATGGCGATCGACGCGTAGCGCGTCGTCGTGCAACCCCTTGCGGGTGAGCAACTCTCCCTGGCAGCGCAGCACGTCGACGAATTCGGGGGCACGCGAGAGAATCCGGCCGAAGAACTCGAGGTCGAAATCGACCTGACTACGACTCTGCAACCGCTCGAGGGTCGGTTGCGACGTTATCGCGTCGGACGATACGTCGTCGGAGGGAAACATGGCCATGGACGTCCCCATTTGAGTATTCGATTGCCGGCGCGCCTGGACCAGCGAATCCATTTCGTGCCGATCGCCAGAAGCTCGATCGGGGCCCGCAAAAATTATAGGACTCGGTACCAGGGCTGCAATGAGGGTGAACGCGTCAGACTCGCGTTTTCGTGCTGCGACAGTGCTAGCACGGACGCAACTTTTTCCCGAATGGCACGCGATTCTCGCCGCGACGCGGCATCGCGTGCTGGCCGCGGGGTCAGGCCGTGGCGGCACGTTCGACGCCGAGGAGCTCTTCCAGTCCGTTCCCCTTGGCGATGACGGTAACGCCCCCCTCGCTCACGGTGAAGCCGCGCTGGCGGTCCAGGTCGTGATCGAAGCCGATCTCGGTGCCGGGGGGAATGCGCACGCCCTTGTCGATGATCGTGCGGCGGATGCGGCAGTGGCGGCCAATATCGATGTCGTCGAAGAGAATCGAATCTTCGATGCGCGAGTAGCTGTTCACGCGGACGTTGTGACCCAGGATCGAGCGGTGGACCTGTCCGCCCGAGATGATCGAGCCCTGACAGACGATGCTATCGAGGGCGCAGCCGACGCGTCCCCCAGCTTGTTCGTCGGCGAAGACGAACTTCGGCGGCGGGAAATTCGGGTGGTAGGTGCGGATGGGCCATTTCTCGTCGTACATGTTCAGCTCGGGATCGACGGCGACGAGATCCATGCTCGCTTCGAAATAGGCGTCGATCGTGCCGACGTCGCGCCAGTAGGCCTGCGCTTTGCGATTTTCGTCCTGCACGAAGGGATAGGCCATGATGCGATCGGTGCCCACCAGCGAGGGGACGATATTGCGACCGAAATCGTGCTGACTTTCGGAGTTCGCGGCGTCGAGGCAGAGTTGCTCGAACAGGTAGCGGGCCCCGAAGACGTAGATGCCCATCGAGGCGAGGATGTTGTCGGGGTCGCCGGGAATGGTCTTCGGCACGGCGGGTTTTTCTTCGAAGCCCATCACGCGCTGGTCGGCGTCGACCTGCATGACGCCAAAATGCCGCGATTCGCTGGCCGGCACGCGGAGCGCGCCGATGGTCATGTCGGCGCCCGTCTCTTTGTGGTAATCGAGCAGCCGGGCGTAGTTCATCTTATAGATGTGGTCGCCGGCCAGGATGATGACGTAGTCGGGTTTTTCTTTTTCGACGGTGTAGATGTTCTGGTAGACGGCGTCGGCCGTGCCCTGATACCAGTTTTCGTCGATGCGTTGCTGCGGGGGGACGACGTCGATGAAATCGCCCAATTCGCGGCAGAGCAGGCTCCGCCACCCCATGTTGATGTGGCGATCGAGACTCATCGCCTTGTACTGCGTCAGGACGAGGAGCTGGCGAATGCCGCTGTTGATGCAGTTGGAGAGCGTGAAATCGATGATGCGATACGCGCCGCCGAAGGGAACGGCGGGCTTGGCGCGGTCGCGCGTGAGGGGTTCGAGTCGCGTTCCCTTACCACCTGCCAGCACGACGGCCAACACTCGATCCATAACGCTCTTTCCTCCGGTGATGGCGCGCGAGACGCTCGCGGGGAGCGAACGGCGGGCGGCCAGGGCGACTCGAGATACGCGGTTTCGATCGGCGAGTAGAGCCGTTCATCGTAACGCTTCGGGCCGCGGCGCTGAACCCCCTTGCAGAAGAGAAGCGGCGTGCGTTAAGTTCGACGTTCGACTGCCCGCAGCAGTATGCTGCACAATCGGAGCGTCCCAAAAACGCGGCGCGAGTGGCCGAGGATCGTCGGCCGGTCGCGTTGGCACCCCACGGCACCCGTGCCGTGGCACGAACGACAGGGCGAATGGCGGCCCGGCTGTCGGCGGGTTTCGGTCGATGACGTGACCAGCGTGGCGCGCGGGGCCGGAGTCTGCCGGGCGAGTCCCTTCCGCTCGGGCGCCTTATACGTGAAGACCTCGACGCTCCGCCCGACTCTGGCAGCCAGCAAAGGTCAGACTCGCGTTTGGCCGGGACGATCGTATCCCTTGGGGGCGACCTGGGATGGCGCCGGGGTCAACTTTGCCATCTTTTCCGAGCACGCCACCAAGGTCGAGCTCTGCCTGTTCGATTCGGCGCACGACGTCGTCGAAACGCAGCGAATTCCTCTGCCCGAGCAGACCGACATGGTCTGGCACGGCTATCTGCCCGATGTCGAACCGGGGCAACTCTACGGCTACCGCATGCATGGTCCTTACCAACCGCAAGCCGGGCATCGCTTCAACGCGCACAAGATCGTGCTCGACCCGTACGCCAAGGCGGTGGGTCGCGACGTGCAATGGGCCGACGAGATGTTCGGCTACCGCATCGGCGATCCGGCCGCGGACCTGGTGGTCGACGAACGCGACAATGCGGCCTTTGCGCCGCTCGGCCAGGTAATCGACCCGGCGTTCACCTGGGGAGACGATCGCCCGCCGCGCACCCCCTGGAACCGCACGGTGATCTACGAGTTGCACGTCAAAGGCTTCTCGAAGCTCAACCCGGCGATTCCCAAACACCTGCGCGGCACGTATTCGGCGCTGGCCTCGGCGGAATCGATCGCCTACTTCAAGCGGTTGGGCATCACGGCCATCGAGTTGATGCCCGTCCATCACCGGCTCGACGATCGACATCTGGTCGAGCGTGGGCTGTCGAATTACTGGGGTTACAACACGCTGTCGTTCTTCGCGCCCGACAGTCGCTACGCGCCATCGGGAGGTGGCCGGCAATCGGTGCGGGCCTTCAAGCGCATGGTCCGCGCCCTGCACACGGCGGGCATCGAGGTGATTCTCGACGTGGTCTACAACCACACGGCCGAAGGAAACCACTTCGGCCCGACGCTGTCGCTGCGCGGCATCGACAATGCCGCCTATTATCGGCTGGTGCATGCCAATCCGCGCTACTACATGGATTACACCGGTTGTGGCAATACGCTGAACATGCGCCACCCACGCGTGTTGCAGCTCATCATGGACAGCTTGCGCTACTGGGTGCTCGAGATGCACGTGGACGGTTTCCGCTTCGATCTGGCCAGCGCGCTGGCACGCGAGTTGCACGAGGTAGATCGCCTGGGGGCGTTCTTCGACATCGTGCATCAAGATCCGATCCTCTCGCAGGTGAAGCTCATCGCCGAGCCCTGGGATTTGGGCGAGGGGGGATACCAGGTGGGGAACTTCCCGGTGTTGTGGACCGAGTGGAACGGCAAGTACCGCGACTCGGTGCGGCGCTTCTGGCGCGGCGACGGTGGCGCCGTGTCGGAATTGGCCACCCGGCTCTGCGGCAGCAGCGATCTCTACGAGCACAGCGGGCGACGGCCCTACGCCAGCATCAACTTCGTGACGGCGCACGACGGGTTCTCGCTCGAAGACCTGGTGAGTTACAACGACAAGCACAACCAGGCGAATCACGAGGGGAATCGGGACGGCGAAGGCCACAACCTGAGCTGGAACTGCGGCGTCGAAGGACCAACCGACGATCCGCAGGTGAAAGCGCTCCGCCTGCGGCAGAAGCGGAACTTTCTGGCCACGCTGCTGCTCTCGCAGGGCGTGCCGATGATTCGCGCCGGCGATGAGTTGAGCCACACGCAGCACGGCAACAACAATGCCTACTGCCAGGACAACGAGATCAGTTGGCTCGATTGGGATTTGACCGAGGAAGAATTGAAGTTCTTCGAGTTCGTGGCGGGGCTGATCCGCTTGCGCCATCGGCAGCCGGTGCTGCGGCGGCGCAAGTTCTCGCAGGGGAGATCGCTGCGCGGGGCGGGTTTGAAAGACGTAACCTGGTTCGAGCCCTCGGGCCGGGAAATGACCGATAGTGCCTGGCATTCCGGCTTCGTCCGCTCGATCGGAGTCTGCCTGGCGGGTGAGCTCATGGATGAGACGGACGAACGTGGCGAGGAGATCGTCGGCGATACGTTGTTGCTCTTGCTCAACGCGCATGGCGAGTCGATTCGCTTCACCCTGCCGCGCATCACCCCGAACACGCGCTGGGAACCGTTGTTCGATACGTGCGGGACGGTAGGTCGCGCCATGCACCTGGCGGGGGGGCGCCGCTACCAGGTACACGGGCGCTCGATGGCCGCCTTCCGCGTGTGGAAGCAGGAATTTCAGTCGTAGCTGACCGTCTTCGCGCGGCACAGGTGGACGCACGATGAGGCACGACCCGCGCGATCGCTCGTCGCCCGAGTGGTACAAAGACGCCATCATTTACCAGTTGCACGTGCGCGCCTTCTTCGACGCGAACGGCGATGGGATCGGCGATTTCTCGGGCCTGATCGAGAAGCTCGATTACCTGCAGGACCTGGGCGTCACGGCACTATGGCTCTTGCCCTTCTATCCCTCGCCCCTGCGCGACGATGGCTACGATATCGCCGATTATTTCGGCGTGCATCCTTCGTACGGCACGGTCCGCGACTTTCGCCAGTTCGTGCGCGAGGCGCATCGCCGCGACATGCGGATCATCACCGAGATCGTCATCAATCACACGTCCGACCAGCATCCCTGGTTCCAGGCGGCGCGGCGGGCGCCGCGCGGCTCGAGCAAACGCAATTTCTACGTCTGGAGCGACAGCGACGAGAAGTATCGCGAGGCGCGGATCATCTTCACCGACACCGAGCGCTCGAACTGGACCTGGGATCCGGTGGCGGAAACGTACTACTGGCATCGCTTCTTCCACCATCAGCCCGACCTGAACTTCGACAACCCCGTGGTGTTCAAGGCGGTGACGCGCGTGATGCGACACTGGCTGGACATGGGGGTCGACGGCGTGCGGCTGGACGCGATTCCCTACTTGATCGAGCGCGAGGGGACGAACTGCGAGAATCTGCCCGAGACACACCGCGTGCTGCGGGCGCTGCGGCGCGAGCTCGACGCCGGTTATCAGGATCGCATGTTCCTGGCCGAGGCGAACCAGTGGCCCCTCGACGTGCGTCCCTATTTCGGTGACGGCGACGAGTGTCACATGGTGTTTCATTTTCCGCTCATGCCGCGCATGTTCATGGCGCTGCGGCAGGAAGATCGGCACCCGATCATCGAGATCATGCGGCAGACGCCCGAGATTCCGCCCGAGTGCCAATGGGCGCTCTTCCTGCGGAATCACGACGAACTGACGCTCGAGATGGTGACCGACGAAGAGCGCGACTACATGTATCGCGAGTATGCGTCGGATCCGCAGGCGCGGTTGAACCTGGGCATTCGCCGCCGGCTGGCGCCGCTCTTGGGCAACAGTCGCCACCGCATCGAGCTGCTCAACAGTTTGCTGTTCTCGTTTCCGGGCACGCCGATCGTCTACTACGGCGACGAGATCGGTATGGGAGACAATATCTATCTCGGCGATCGCAACGGCGTGCGCACCCCGATGCAATGGACGGGGGATCGCAACGCGGGCTTTTCGAAGGCCGACTTCGCCCAGCTCTATTCGCCGATCATCATGGACCCCGTGTACGGCTACCAGGCGGTGAACGTCGAGGCCGAGCAGCGCGATCCTTCGTCCCTCTTGCACTGGATGAAGCGACTGATCGCGCTGCGCAAACGTTTTACGGCGTTTGGCCGCGGCGAGATGCAGTTTCTGTATCCGACGAACCGCAAGGTCCTGGCGTATCTGCGGCGCTACGAGGAAGACGTGATTCTCGTCGTGGCGAACCTGTCGCGGTTCGTCCAGCCGGCGGAGTTGGACTTGTCGGAGTTTGCCGGGCGCACGCCGGTCGAGTTGTTCGGCCACGTGCAGTTTCCACCGATCGGCGAGTTGCCCTATTTCGTCACGCTGGGGCCCCACTCGTTCTATTGGTTTCGTTTGGAGCACAATCCGGAGCAGATCACAGTCCACGCCGTGGCGCCTTCGGACGAAGCGATCGGCGCATTGCCCAAGGTGACCCTTCCCGGCGGGTGGTCGACCATCACTGAAGGACAGATTCGGGCGAGGCTCGAACGCAGCGCGCTGCCGCGATTTCTCCAGCAGCAGCGCTGGTTCAGCACGAAATCGAGAACGCTCGAAACGGTTACCATTCGCGATTGGGCGCTGCTCAATGGCGGCGCGCTCCCCACGATCCTGGCCGTGGTCGACGCGGCGTACAGCGGCGGCGCGAGCGAGTCCTACTTCGTGCCCTTGGCGATCGCCCTCGGGCAGCAGGCAGAAACGATCGCTCGTTGGCAGCCGAGCGCGATCGTGGCGCAACTGCAGTCGGGCGCGACGATGGGCATCCTGTACGATGCGCTGGTGGACGAGGCGGCCTGTGCCGAAATGTTCCGCGCGATCGAATCGCCCGTCAAATGGCCCACCCAAGTTGGTGAACTGCGGACCACCGCGATGCGGGCCCTGGCCGATATTCGCGGCGAGGTGGATCCCACGACCCTCTCGATTCGGCCCAACACGACGAACCAGGCCAACTCGACCGTTTTTTTCAACGAGCGTTTCGCGCTCAAGATGTTTCGCCGGCTGGAGCCGGGACCGAATCCCGACTACGAGATCGGGCGCTTTCTTACCGAACGGGTGCAGTTCAATCGCGTGCCGCGCACGGCGGGGGCGATCGAATACCAGCCGCTGCGGCGCGAGCCCACGACGCTGGCCCTGCTGCAAGAATTCGTGCCCAACCAGGGAGACGCCTGGGAACGTCTGCTCGACATGCTGGGTCAGTATTACGAGCGGGCGTATACGGACTCGACCACGGCCTCTTCGGCCGGGATCGAGTCGGAGCCCCAAGCCATCCGCGCCCAGGCAGAACCGCCGGCGTTCGTTGCCGAGCGGATCGGTCCGGCGCTGGCCGCCGCGGCACTGTTGGGGCAGCGCACGGGCGAGCTGCACCTGGCGCTGGCCGATGAGCGGCAAGATCCGCTCTTCAAGCCCGAGCCGTTGAACTCGAGCGATGTCGCCACGTTCGTAAAGCGCCTGGGGGAACGAGGTCGCCTGGCACAGAGTCGGCTTTCGGCGCGGCTGGAGATATTGCCCGCCCCCTGGTTGCCGCTGGCCGAGCAGGTGCTTGATGAGATTCCGCGGCTGGTGACGCGCTTCAGCCAGCAGCCCGCCGAAGAGCTGGCGGTGATGAAGATTCGCATTCACGGCGACTATCACCTGGGTCAGGTGCTGTGGGTCGAGAATGACTACGTCATCCTCGACTTTGAAGGAGAGGCGGCGCGCCCCTTGGTGCAGCGCCGGGCCAAGCAGTGCGTGTTGCGCGATATCGCGGGCATGGTGCGCTCGTTCGATTATGTGGCGTTCGCCGCCTTGCAGGAGTTCACCAAGCAGGACCGCCCGGCCGACTACACGCAGCTCGAGCCTTGGGCCGAGCAGTGGCGGCGCTGGACGGCGGCCGCGTTCTTCGACGCGTACTTGCAGGCGATTCACGATGCACCGTTCGTTCCGTCGAAGCCCGAGGAATGCCACGAACTGCTGCGCTTCTTCTTGTTCGAGCGCATGCTGGACGAGCTGGTCGATGAGTTGGCCGACCGGCCGGTATGGGCGCGAATTCCGTTGGAAGGCATTTTGCAACTCGTGGATGGGACAACCTGACGATGGCCGCTCCGAAGCATTTGGCCGCTCTGAAGAAGCTCGCTCGTGCTCATGGCTTGCAGACCTCGTACGAGGATGTGAGCGGCACGCGCCAAAACGCCACGCCGCGGGCGATGCTCGCCACGTTGCAGGGTTTTGGCGCGCCGCTCGAAACGTACGAGGACGTGCCCGAGGCGCTCCGCGCCTTCGAGTCCGCGCAGAACGCCGCGTGGGTCGAACCGGTGGCGGTAGTCAAGATGGGCGCGATCGACACGGTGGGGCTGCGGCTGCCCGAGTCGCGCGCCACGGGGCGGCTCGAAGGAGAGCTGTTCCTCGAGACGGGCGAGACGTTCACGTTTGTGAATCTGGTCGAGGACCTGCACCTGGCGGGGCATCTCGAGATCGCCGGAGAGCGTCACGTGCTGTTGCGCTGCCCGTTGCCGGGGGCCCTGGAATTGGGCTACCACAAGCTCATCCTGCGCTTACATGGCCGGCAGTTCGAGGTGTTGATCCTTGCCGCGCCGAAACAGGCCTATCAAGGCGCGGCGGGGGCCAACGCGCGGCAATGGGGCGTGTTCCTGCCCCTCTACGCGCTGCACACCTCGCGAAGTTGGGGCGCCGGCGATTTGAGCGATCTGCACGCGTTGTCCGACTGGGTGGCCGACCAGGGAGGACACTGTGTAGCGACGTTGCCGATTCTGGCGTCGTTTTCCGATCACGACGACGGCGTGAGCCCCTATTCCCCCGCCACGCGACTCTTTTGGGAAGAGATGTATCTCGATGTCGAGCGCGCCCCGGAGCTGGCCGCGTCGCCCGAGGCCGCGTCGCTCGTGGCTTCGCCCGAGTTTCAACAGGCGCTGGCCGAGTTGCGAGGGGCGGGTTGGGTCGACTATCGCCGCCAGGCGGGCTTGAAGCGTCAAGTGCTCGAGCGAATGGCCGCGGCGTTTTTCGCGGGGCACACGGAGCGTCGCGCGGCGTTCGAGAAGTTCGTCCACCGGCGTCCCGAGGTGGAAGATTATGCCCGCTTCCGCGCGGCGTGCGAGAAGCTGGGGCGCCCCTGGTTGAATTGGCCGTCGCTCGCGCGCGACGGCCGGCTCGGCGACGACTGCTGCGAGCGCGCCAACGAGCAGTATCACCTGTACGTGCAGTTTCTGGCCGATGAAGAGTTGGCCAGGCTGGCGACCGACGCCGAGCGGCGCGGCTTGATCTGGTATCTCGATCTGCCGTTGGGCGTGAATGGCGATGGCTACGACGTGTGGCGGCATCGCGATGTCTTTGCCCGCGCGGCGGCGGGGGGTGCGCCTCCCGATGCGTTCTTCACGCGCGGACAGAACTGGGGCTTTCCGCCGCTTCACCCCGAGCGCCTGCGCGAAACGCACTATGCCTACTGGATCAACGTATTGCGGCATCATCTGCAATACACGGGTTTGTTGCGGATCGATCACGTGATGGGGCTGCATCGCCTGTATTGGGTGCCCAGCGGTCTCGACGCGCGCGACGGCGTGTACGTGCGCTACCGCGACGAAGAGCTCTACGCGATTCTCAAGATCGAATCGTTCCGCCGCCGGGCGTGGCTGGTGGGCGAGAATCTCGGCACCGTGCCGCGCTACGTCAATCGCGCGCTGAAGCGCGACGGCATCCACGGCCTGTACGTGCTGCAGTTCTCGCTCGATCCGAAAGGGGACGACGCGATTCGTCCGGTGCCGCACGGCGCGGTGGCGAGCATCAACACGCACGATCTGCCGATGTTCGCCGCCTTCTGGCGGGGCCTCGATATCGACGACCGGCTGGATCTCAAGTTGCTCTCGGCCGAGGAGGCCCACGTCGAGCATGAGGAGCGTGCCGAGGTGCGCGCGGCCCTCGTGAAATGGCTGCGCGGCAAGCAACTGCTGGCCGCCGATGCCGACGACGCGGGGAGCGTGGTGGCGGCCTGTCTCGAATGGCTGGTGACGAGCGATGCCCGCATGTTGCTGGTGACGATCGAGGATCTCTGGCAGGAGCTGGCGCCGCACAACGTGCCGGGCACGTTGCACGAGCGCCGCAACTGGTGTCGCCGCGCCAAGTACAGCCTCGAGCAATTCGCGCAATTGCCCGAGGTTATCGCGGCATTTCAGCGGATCCGGGCTGCCCGTCGGGTGCCAGCTTCGAGCGCCACTTGATAGAATGTGGTCGAAGTTCGTGGTGCGTACCGCGGTGCGGCGTCACGTCGGGAGAATATCTGCACGATGAGCCGTTTGCCGGTCGATCCACCCTTTTTCGAGCAGGGCGCGCTGCGTCAGCCCGATGGCGGCGTGGCATGGCACATCTGGGCGCCGCGCCATCAGAAGCTCGAACTGGTGCTGCATACCGAGGGGCCTCCCCGCGCGCACCTGATGAAGCCGGCGGGCAACGGCTTCTTCACGTACCGCGCCCGGGGAGTGCGCGAAGGGCAGCGATACATTTATCGACTCGACGGGGAGGGAGAGTTTCCAGATCCTGCCTCGCGCTGGCAGCCAGACGGCGTGCATACCCCCTCAGCCGTCTTCTTTCCGCAGGATTTTCGCTGGACCGACAGCGGCTGGCGTGGCGTGCCGCGAGGCGAATTGGTGATCTACGAGCTGCACACCGGCACGTTCACGCGCGAGGGGACGTTCGAGGCGATCATTCCGCGTTTGGCCGAGCTGCGCGAATTAGGGGTGACGGCGATCGAGATCATGCCCGTGGCGCAGTTCCCCGGCTCGCGCAACTGGGGCTACGACGGCGTCTATCCCTTTGCCGTGCAGCAAAGCTATGGTGGACCTCGCGCGCTCCAGCGTCTGGTCGATGCGGCGCATGCGGCGGGGCTGGCCGTGATTCTCGACGTGGTCTACAACCACCTGGGGCCCGAGGGAAACTACTTCTCGCGCTTCGGCCATTACTTTGCCGATTATCACCACACGCCGTGGGGTCGGGCGCTGAATTACGATCGCGCGTTCAGCGATCCCGTGCGCCACTTCGTACTCGACAACGTGCGGATGTGGATCCGCGATTTTCACTTCGATGGGCTGCGGCTCGATGCAGCGCAAGAGATTTACGATCTCGGCACGCGGCACCTGCTGAGCGAGATCGCGGCCGTGGCGCACGAAGCCGGTGAGAAACAAGGTCGCACGACACACGTCATTGCCGAAACGAATCAGGAAGACTTGCGCCTGGTGAACCCCCCCGCGCTCGGCGGTTACGGCCTCGATGGCGTGTGGAGCGACGATTTTCACCACAGCGTTCACGCGCTGCTCACGGGCGAGCGAGACGGCTACTACCAGGACTACGGACAGCCGGAGCACCTGGCCAAGTCGTTCAACGACGTCTTCGTGCTCGACGGCTGCTACAGTCATTATCGCCAGCGGCGGCATGGCATGCCTGCGGGGGACGCGCCGCGCGATCGCTTCGTGATCTGTCTGCAGAATCACGACCAGGTGGGCAATCGCGCGGAGAGCGATCGTTTCGGCGCGCTGCTCTCGATGGCCGAACAGCGTCTGGCCGCGGCGCTCTTGCTGATCGCGCCGGGGGTGCCGATGCTCTTCATGGGCGAGGAATATGGCGAGCAACGACCCTTTCCGTTCTTCTGCTCGTTCGAAGATCGCGGCCTGGTCGAGGCGGTGCGCCGGGGGCGCGCGGCGGAATTCGCCGGGCACACGTTCCGCTGGAGTAAGGAACCACTCGATCCGCAGGCGCTGTCCACGTTCGAAGCGGCCAAGCTCACCTGGAGCTGGCCAGCGGGGAGCGAGGCGGCCGGCCTGCGGGCGCTGTACCGCGACCTGTTGTCCGCGCGGCGTACGTGGCCGGCGTTGCGCGACATCGCCCCTACGACGGCACGCGTGGTGTCGGGTGACGGGGGTGATCGTCGCGGCGCCGATGACGGTCCGCCACCACTGCTCATCGTGCGCCGCGGGGCACAGCCAGCCTTGTTGGCGGTGGCCAATCTGAGCAAGTCGAGGCAGGCCTGTCCGGACGTCGCGGGCGAACTGGCAGACATTTTGGGCGAGCTGCCCACCGCCGTGCTCAGCACGGCACAATCTTGTTATGCAGGGGAGCGAACGTCGCTCGACGAAGTGAGCGTACTCGAACCGTTCGAGTTGGTGATATGGGGGCCCCAGTCATGGCGACCACGCTAGACGCGGCCAAGCTCGCCGAGCAGGTGGCCGATCGCGTGCGCGACCTGCTGCGCCGTCGGCGCGCCGTGCCGCATGCGACGTACCGCGTGCAGTTGCACGCCGACTTCACGTTTCGCGACGTGCAAGCCCTGGTGCCGTATCTCGCGGCGCTGGGAGTGAGCGATCTTTATGCCTCGCCTTACCTGAAGGCCAGGCAAGGCAGCCGCCACGGGTACGATGTTTGCGACCACAATCGCTTGAATCCCGAGCTGGGGACGTCCGACGATTTCGAGGCGCTGTGCGCGACGCTGGCCGAGCATGGCATGCGCCAGGTACTCGACATCGTGCCCAATCACATGGGCATCACCAGCGACGACAACACCTGGTGGCGCGACGTCCTCGAGAACGGGCAAAGCTCCCCCTTCGCACATTACTTCGATATCGACTGGTATCCGGTCAAGGCCGAGCTGGCCGGCAAAGTGCTGCTGCCCGTCCTGGGCGATCAGTATGGTCACGTGCTCGAAGCGGGGCAGTTGAAGCTGGCGTTCGCCGAGGGCAGCTTCTCGGTGAACTACTTTCACCAGTCGTTTCCGCTCGATCCGCGGACGACGACCGATCTGCTGGATCACGATCGTGAAACGCTGCGCCGCGAGTTGGGGCCAGAGTCGCCGGCGCTTTGGGAATTCGAGAGCATTCGGTCGGGACTCGAACACCTGCCCGATACGCTGACGGTGTTTCCCGACGCGATGGCCGAGCGACGCCGCGAGAAAGAGATCCTGCGTCGACGTCTCGCGGCGCTCGTGGCGAGCGAACCGGGCGTCGCCGTGGCCATCGAGCGCAGCGTGGCGTGGTTCAACGGCCAAGTCGGCGAGCCGGAAACGTTCGATCCGCTCGATCAATTGTTGCGCCGGCAGCCGTATCGGCTCTCGCACTGGAAAGCGGCGGCCGACGAGATCAACTACCGCCGCTTCTTCGACATCAACGAGCTGGCCGCCGTGTGCATGGAGGACGCCGAGGTCTTCCAGCATGCGCATCGATTGGTGACGGAACTGCTCGTGCGCGGCGATGTGCTGGGGTTGCGCATCGATCATATCGACGGCCTCTACAACCCGCGCGAGTATCTGCGCCGCCTGCAATGGAAGTTCGTGCGAGCGTTGGCCCGGGCAATCTTCGAGCGAGAGTTCGCGACGGCCGTCGAGGGCGCCGCCTGGCACGACGTGGCCGAGGCGACACTCGCGGCGCTGGTACCGCTCGTGGGAAGCGAACTGCCGGCTCTATGGCAAGAGGCCGACGCCCGGCCGGCGCCCGAGCGATTGCTGCCCGCCAAGCTCGACCACGCGACCAACGATCTGCCTCCGGCCGGCGACGCCTCTGCCGGCGAGCACGCGCCGCCACTCTACGTGGTCGTGGAAAAGATTCTTGGCCCGACCGAGCCTTTGCCACAGGATTGGGCCACGGCGGGCACCACGGGCTACGACTTCCTCAATTCGCTGGGCGGGTTGTTCATCGATCCTGTCGGGCGGCAGGCGGTGATCAAGACCTACGATCGCTTTCTCGGCCGGCATTTCGACTTCCACGAAGTAGCCTACACGGCGAAGAAGTTGATCCTGCGCAGCGCGCTCTCGAGCGAAGTCCAGGTGCTCGCGCATCGTTTGAATCGCATCTCGGAGCGTCAGCGGCGTTTTTGCGATTTTACGCTCAACACGCTGAGGCAAGCCCTGCGCGAGGTGCTGACCTGTTTTCCCGTCTATCGCACGTACATCGATTCGGCCGACGTATCGGAAGAAGGTCGCCACGTGGTGCTGCAGGCGGTGGCGCAGGCGCGGCGGCGCAATCCCACGCTCGACGGGGCGCTGTTCGATTTCATCCGCGACGTGTTCTTGTCGGCCGATTGGGCGACGAAGGAATCGGCCAACTACTACGAGCGCATGTTGTTCGTCGGTCGCTGCCAGCAGATCACGAGCCCCGCGATGGCCAAGGGGATCGAAGACACGGCCTTCTATCAATATGTGCCGCTCGTGTCGGAAAACGAGGTAGGGGGCGATCCGCCGCATTCGGTCACGACCGTCGAGGCCTTCCATCGCGACAATCTCGAACGCCGCACGCAGCGGCCGAACTCGCTGACCTGCACCACCACGCACGACACCAAGCGCAGCGAAGACGTGCGCGCCAGGATCAGCGTCTTGTCCGAGGTACCCCATCTGTGGCGGGTCGCGTTGAATCGCTTCGCGCGCTGGAACCGCCGTTTCCGCCGTGAAGTCGACGGCGAAGAGGCGCCCAGTCGCAATGCCGAGTACCTGTTCTACCAGTCGTTGCTGGGCGTGTGGCCCCTGGTCCGTCCCGATGAAGTCGCCTTGCGCGAGCTGACCGCGCGGATGCAGACCTACATGGAGAAGGCGACCCGCGAAGCCAAGCTCCGCACGAGCTGGATCAACCCGCATGCCGAGTACGATCGTGCGGTGGCGGAGTTCGTGGCGCATGCCCTCGATCCGGTGCGCAGCGCGCGTTTTTTGCAGGAGCTACAGGCGTTTCACGAGCGAATCGTCGACTGGGGGCTTTATACGGCGCTCTCGCAGACGTTCGGCAAGCTGCTCTCGCCCGGCGTACCCGACATCTACCAGGGGCAGGAGTTGTGGGACTTCAGCCTGGTCGATCCCGACAACCGCCGGCCGGTGGACTACGATCGGCGCCGCGCGGCGCTCGATGAGTTCACGGCCGCCGAGCAGCGCCA
Source organism: Pirellulales bacterium (assembly GCA_019636335.1). NCBI lineage: Bacteria > Pseudomonadati > Planctomycetota > Planctomycetia > Pirellulales > Pirellulales bacterium. Next base: position 203,597 of record JAHBXR010000004.1, on the reverse strand, counting down.
GGATGGCAGCCTCTACGAAATGGCCAGGCAGTTGGGGCGCCACGTGCGCGACGAGCGCGCAAAGTTGTTCGTTACGTGGCGAGCGCTGCAGTTTCGCCGGGCGCATGCCAGGCTGTTCGGTGAAGGAGAGTATCGACCCCTCGAGGTGCGCGGCGGGCAGGCGGCGCACGTGTGCGCGTGGTCGTGGCAGGGTGCGGCTCCCGACGAAGGAGCGATCGCCGTGATGCCACGCTTGCTCGCGCGATTGACGCCCGCGGCCGAGGGCGAGATGACGCCACCCCCACTGGGACCGGCCATCTGGGGCGATACCATGCTCGTGGCCGAAGGGCTGGCGGGGGTGAAGTTCCGCCAGGTGTTTACGGGCGAAGAGCTTGCCTGGCGCGACGAAGGGGTGCCGCTGGCGGAGGTGCTGGCCGACTTTCCCGTCGCGCTGCTCGAGAAGGCTTAACATCTCGACAGATCAAGGTCATGAACCACTAAAGTAGCACAGGCTGCCGGCCTGTGCAGAGATCAAGAGTGGCTTCAGAAGCGCTTTCCAGGTTCGGTATTTCCCACACCGACCGGCGGCCGGTGCCACTTGCCGGTTAAGTTGGCGGACTGAATCCTGCTGCAGCCAGCGCCGCCTCATAGTCTGCTGGATCATTGATGTTGCACAGGCTGCGGCAGTCGGGATCGGCGTCGGCGAACTCGGACGCGGTGACGTACCGGGTGTCGATCTCGCGCAAGAGCTCAGTGACGCGACGCCGATCGGCGGCCAATTGTTGTTCGACCGCGGCGAGCACGCTCTGGCGATACACGGCCGAGAGAGGATGCAGTCGATCTTCAACCAGGGGCGCCACGGCGTCATGCTTTCCGATCAGCTCGAACAAGCGCGTCACGAAGTCAGGCACGAGCAACGGCACATCGCAACTGGTGACGAAAGCGACGTCGACTGTTCCGGCGAGCGCACGCAGCCCGGTGGCCAGGCCTTCGAGCGGACCGCGATCGGGTTGACGATCGCGCGCAATGCGGACGTTGTCCGGCAGCGGCGGCAGGCTTTGTTCGGCCGCGGCGACGACGACCAACTCGTCGACCGTTTGACCCACGAGGCGCACGACGCGGGCCAGCATCGTCTCGGGCCCGAACGGCAGCAGCGCCTTGGCCGAACCCATCCGCCGGCTGTGTCCCCCGCAGAGGATGATCGTCCCGCGCGTCATGACGGTTCGGTCCTATCGGGCTGTGGAGTGGCCATCTATACTCGATTCTGCTTGCCGTTTAGGGACGTTCAACTCGGGTCGCCGCGCGATTACCGCTGATGCCGCTCCTGCTTGAGTATACGCCGCTGGACCGTGTGCCGGTCGAAGTCGAAGGACTGACTCCGGACCGTACGCGATCTATGTCGTTGGCCGAAGTCGAACGGCACGAGATCTTTCATGGCAATCGGCGCGTGCCGCTGGCCGAGTTGTTTCGCATCTCGGGCGATCCCGCGGATGGTGCCATTCATTTCGTTGGCGACTTGAGTGGCGTGCATCGCATCGGCGCGGGCATGACGACCGGCTCGATCTTGGTGCAAGGCAGCGTTGGTCGCCACACGGGCGCCGACATGTCGGGGGGCACGATCACCATCGAGGGAGACGCCAGCGATTGGCTGGGGGCCGAGATGCTGGGGGGCAGGATTCTCGTTCGCGGCAACGCGGGCCATCTGGTGGGGGCCGCCTATCGGGGCGCCCGACGCGGCATGCAGGGGGGCGAGATTCTCATCGCCGGCCATGCCGGTACCGAGGTCGGACGCGCCATGCGGAGAGGAATGCTCTTCGTCGGGGGCTCGGTCGGCGATGCGTTGGGTTACGAGATGTTGGCGGGCACCATCGTCGTCGGTGGCTCGGCAGGAGCTCGTACCGGTGGCGGCATGCGCCGCGGCACGATCGTGTTGCTCTCTGGAGAACATCCGCCGCTGCTACCCACGTTCCGCTACGCGTGCCGCTTGAAGCCGCCTTTCCTGGGCATGACGCTGGCCCGCGTTCGTAGCGATCGATTCGCGCTGGATGAGAGCGCGATCCAAGCCGACTTCGATCTGCACCACGGCGACTTCCTGTCACTCGGACGGGGGGAGATCTTCGTACGCGTCCATTGAGAATGGAGCTGGGGGGGGGCTTGGTTTGAGCCTTCCACCCGCATTGCCGCAGGGTCGGCGTTGCGACTAGGATGAAGTGGCCTTCAGCCCCTGTTCCGGAGCCTTTTCCATGGTCGACGCCGCTCGTGATCCGAAGTCGCATGCCCCGCTGGCGAGTCTCGACGAGTGGGAAGATGACCTCAAGCGGCGGTATCCCGAACCGGCCGGCGCGAAGCCTGCCTTTCAGGCCACCGATCCCGACAAGCAGGAAGAGCAGTTCCGCGACTACCGCGCCGAGGCTCGCGCGAGCGTCAAGGAGTTCTACCGCTTGAATCATCGCTATCAGACGCTCGAATTCGTTCGGCAGAAGCGGGCCGAGTATCTGCCGCCGGGGCGGCGCGAGATGACACTGTGGGAGGCCCTCGAGTTTCTCAACACGCTCGTCGACGACAGCGATCCCGATACCGATCTGCCGCAGATCGAACACCTGCTGCAGACCTCCGAGGCGATTCGCCGCGATGGCCATCCGCGCTGGTTCGTGCTCACCGGGTTGTTGCACGACCTGGGCAAGGTGCTTTGCTTATACGGCGAGCCGCAGTGGGCCGTCGTGGGCGATACGTTCCCGGTGGGCTGTCGCTACTCGGAGCGGATCGTGTTCCCGGAGTTCTTTGCCGACAATCCCGACAGCCATGTGTCGGAGTATCAAACGCCGTGCGGCATCTACGAGCCGAACTGCGGCCTGGACAACGTGCTGCTCTCGTGGGGGCACGACGAGTACATCTACCAGGTGATGAAGGACTATCTGCCCGAGCCGGCACTCTACATGCTGCGGTATCACTCGTTCTATGCAGGCCACCGCGAGCATGCGTACGACCACCTGATGAACGATCACGACCGGGAGCTGTTCCGCTGGGTCGACGCGTTCAATCCGTACGATCTGTACACGAAGAGCAAAGAACGCCCCAACGCCGTCGAGTTGCGGCCATACTATGAAGAGCTGGCGGCGGAGTACCTGCCGGCGAAGTTGGCCTGGTGAAGTTGTTTACTTCAACGCAATGCGAACGGCGCTTTGAGGCTCGGCACTGATCCTCTTGTCGCTGCGCGACACCGACGATTTTGCGACTCGGTGTCTTCTGGTGTCGTTCAGTCGCACCGCAAAATCATCTGCTACCCACTGCTCGACGTGTGCGCGTGCGTTTGATTAGTACCGTAGTTCGGTACCGACGTTGAGGCCTTGCGCCCAGAGGTCGCCGCTGACGAAGGAGAAGGCGGGGCGATCGGGACCGACCTGCACCGGATCGAGCTGCGTCGTGTTGACGGTCGTATCGATCTGGTGGCCGGCGCGCACGACGTTGTTCCAGTAGATGAACGTGTAGCCGACCTGCACGCGCCACCAAGTGGTGAAGTGGTAGCTGAGGTTGATCTGTGCCTCGGGCACGACGGCGAACTCGTTGCGGCTGTAGTAACCGATATTCGACGGCAGGGCGAGCAACCCCCCTTCGCGCGAGTCGGAACCGCCGCCGGGGGGCGTGACGATCGTGCTGCCCCAGATATTCACCGTCTCGTGCATGTTGCCGAGCCCGAGCTTGAAGGCGCCATCCATCGACCAGCGGCCGGTCGTGGTTTCGAACAGCAGGCCCAACTCGCCGCCGTTGAAGGTATTGGTGACGTCGAACGTGTCGAGCGTGTTGAAGGTGGTGCCGGTCGGAACCAGGCCTCCCTGTTCGGTAATCACCAGGTTTTCGGTGATGCCGACGCTTTCGTCGAAGCGGGTGAAGCGATAACCGCCCAGCAGGTCGAAGCGCACCCCGTTGTTACGAAAGAGCATGCCGGTCATGTAGGCGTTGGCATTGATCAGGCTGTTCGAGGTGTTGGCGTTGATGGTGCCGGCGATGATGTCGCCCGTGGCGGTGCTGCTGTAGGCCACCAGGGCCGAGTCTTGCGCGCCGGAGTTGGGGTTGAAGAACGGTCGCGCGAGAATCGGTTCGCCCAGCGACGTGGCCGAGAAGCTACTCGTAGCGTCTTCGAGCGCGAAGAAACCACCGCCGATGCCGACGGACCGTCGCTGGTTCAGCCAGGCGCCGAAATCGAGTCGTCCGCCAGAGCGGTAATCGTTCAGGTAGCGGTCGCCGCCGTAGAGGGTTTCCGTTCCTGGTTGGCCCAACACGCCGGCTTGCGGACGGGGGGTCTCGGCGGGGCTGGTCGTGACGAGAGCGGGCACGGATTCGCCCTTGGTCCACCACAGCAAGTAATCGGCCTGCGCCCAAAGTCCGAACGACTTGGTGTACGTATCGTCGAAGAGCGGATCGCAGCATTCGGGGGAGTACCACCAGGGATGGCTGCCACAACCGCCTCCGTATCCCCCGGCAGCGCAACCACCCGGGGGTTGGCCGCTACGGCATCCGCCTGGCGGAGGACCATAGGCGTAAGGATCCATGTCTCGATAGGATCCAGGGCCTCCCGGTCCGGCATCGAAGGCAGGATCGTAGTTGGGCGCGTAGTCGCCGTGCCATTCGCCCGGCGGCGCTACCTCTTCGAGCAGGGGCAGGGGATCGTCGTAGGCCGTCCGCGCGATGCGATAGGGACGATAGCGAACGCCGTATTCGTGGTCGTACTCGACGTACTCTTGATCGTACTTGTGCTGTAGGACGTCGGTATTGCCGCGCACGGTGGGATCGTAGTACCCGTCGTTGTAACTGGCCGGCGCGACACGGTCGTCATACTCGTTGCCGAATTCGTCGTCGTAGGCAGCTCGTTCGCGCGAGTAACGTTCGTGGTTGGCACGCGCTGCCTGAGCGCGCGAGGAGCGCGGCTGGCTCGACGCAGGATGGCTCGTCGTACGGCTCTGGCGCGCGGGAACCGGTTGGCGATTGGCGGGACGACGTGGCGTCCAACGCGGGTCTTCTTCCGCGACACTGACGGCCGGGTTCGAAAACTCGTCGAGCGGATCGATGGGCAAGCGGACGCGAGGGGGCGTCGAGCGCGGAGCCGAACGGGCTCGCTCTTGACCCGTGGCTGTTGGTTGCAGTGCCTGGCAGGCGCATACGAGCCCTGCGAGTGCCACGACTTCGAACCACCGGCATTTCATCGGATCGATCTCCCTCGAAGCTCACCTTCGCCATCCGAATTGAGGATGCGAAGGATCCCACACAGACGTCTCCCGGCGAGCGGCGATGCCGTTGCGGCGCAACGGGCGCGCAATCGCTGCCGCGGACCGTGTGGCTTGTATCGGTCGAGGGAGAAGTGCCAGTTAAGTAGAAAGCGTCCCTTGCAGACGATTTTCTGAGGTGCGAGGTTGCAGCAAAACGAGGGGAGTTTGCGGGCCGGCGCGCCAGCGATGCTAGCAACCGGCTGCCGGAAGGGAGCGTGGCGGCGCAGCGGCGCCATGCGCAAAGGAGGGCGTGGGGGCTGTCGCTGGAGTAGCGTCTAACGCAACGTACGGCCGTCGAGAACCGTGATACGTCGGGCGGTAACGTGATGACGGTCGGCATCGGGCAGGTAGCCCTGCGTGCCCGAGATGCCCACGTTGTGTCCCAGGTAGTGCCGCAGATTGACGCCCGGCGCAGGGGTGACGTAGGAACGTACCCGGCCGGCCGAATCGACCAAGGCGTAGCTGGCGCCGCCGGGCTTGTTCGATTCGATCTGGGCGAGCTTGCCCACGCCGTCGTAGCGCGACGCATTGACGTCGTCGGCGGCGGGGGTAGCGCGGCGCGCCTCGCGGACCTGGTCGACCCTTCCGCGACGAGCCTCGAGGCTGGCTTGCGCGCTCCCGAGAGACTTGGCCCGCATCTGGACGTCCTCGAAGCGCTCGATGCGTCCCACGAGCAAGCGCGCGCGGCCTCGTTCCACCGCGGTGCTGGACTGCGCGAGAATCTCCTCGGCGCGAAGCTTCAACGGTTGGAGCTTCCAACGTTGGGGCTCTGCGGTCACCATCCGCGAGAGCGCCAGGTCGATTTCTTCGAGCGCAGCGCCCGGGGGGAGTTCGGTCGACTCGTGATCCCCCTCGCGGTCGCCATGCTGCGGCACGCGTGGGGGATAGATGTTTTCGTCGGCGTGATCGCGCTCGTACTTTTGACGCGAGGCGATGCGTTCGTGACGGATCTTGGCGGCGGCTTCTTCGCGACGCGCGCGAGATTTCTCCGAGGGCGTCTGGTATTGCGCCGGCGCGACCTGGTCGTCGTACCTCTCGTCGTCCAACGACTCGTACGATTCTTCCGCGTCGTATTCGTCGTTGTATTCTTGGCGAGCCGGTCGTTTGCGCTCGGCGCTACGGCTTGGACGGCGCTGAGGTTGCTTCCGTACTTCGTCCGCTTCGTCGGCATATGCTTCCTCGTAGCGAGTCGCTTCTACGTCCTCCTCTTCGACTTGGTCGAGAGGCGCAGGCTTGCGCTGGGCAGGACGCGGGTTGGCCGATTTCTTTTTGGCACGTTGGGAGGGCGCGGGCTCGTCCTCTTCGTCCGCGACGAATTCTTCGGCGTCCGATGCTGCCCCCGAAATCGGCCTGGCTGCGATCGGTTTCAATCGGCGCGGCGCCGCTGGCTCTTCATCGCCGGCGGGTTGTTCCATCTCTGCTTCGTGCGGCGCGGGTTCCTCGACGTACTCCTCACCGGACGGCTCCGGCGCGAGATCGGCGGCAGATATCCAGCGGAACTCGCCAGCGGGGGGCGCGATCTTGAACCACGTGACGGCTTTCGGACCCTCGCCGAACTGTTGCGCCTCGAGCACAACCACCTCTTCGCCGCGGTCGAGCCGCACTTGAATCACGTCGCGCGTATCCCCCTGCTCGGTGCCGACGCGCGCCACGACGTCGTCCGCCTGGACCACGCCCCGTTGTCCGTCGAGCAAGCGCACTTGCGTGGCGAGCACCCAACTGAAGCTGCCTTGCGGCGGTCGCACGGCGCACCAGCCACCGGGATCGTGGCGATAGACTTCGACCGTGTCTCCCTCGTAGAGACGCGTCGTGGCATAGTAGTTCTTGCCAGGACCGCTGCGCAGATAGACGTCGTCGCGTTGAATGTAGCCTACGTAGGGAAACTCTTGCGCGGCCAGCGGCGCGGACGCAACGAGCAAGGCGATGAGTGCGGCAAGCGCAATACGCGGGGGCATCGAGAGGGCCTCCTCGTCGATAAGTTCGGACGCAGACAGATAAGATGCGGAGAGAAGAGGGGCGTCTTGTAGCCGAACGAGTCGACCGGCTCAAGGGCACTTGCCAGTCTGCTGGCGTGCGGGGTGCATTTCCGCGCGTGATAGCAGAGAAGCAACCTGCCGAGCAGCGGACCGCTTCGTTCTGGCCTCGCATCGTAGTAGGCGATCGAAAATATTCGGTTATGGCATGAATTCTGCGACATGGGAGCGGTCCTACCAGCGGAGAACCGAAATCCCGGTTTCGCAACGGTGAGACCGTCGCCGCTAGTGGGTTCGCCCGAGCGGGGCCAAGAAAGTTGCTGGGTTTTTCTTAAGGTGCGAGAACCACTCCCTTCTGGTGGGCGTATTGGAGGCAGCCGTGCATACTGAATCGCTGTCCTCAAGACGAGGCCCGATGCACCATGGGATCTCGATCCTCCTTCTGTCGACGAGGCCAACCCCGTTAAACAAACCCCGCCGAAGCCAGTACCCATGTTTGGCGGCGGAGGTTGGTGTCTCCCCGTCGAACGCGGCAGTTCAGCGCGCTGCGCTGTTGTTGCACCGCATGCGCACGATGTTTCTCTGCAAGCGATGTTTGCCAGGGAACTCCGTAGCTGAGCGCCGCTGAACGTTTGTTTTTCCGCAGGAGATGGCCGCATGGCACCCCCGCGTCGTCGCATGCCCGCGCACAATTCGCATTTACCCCGACGCTTGAAGCAGGAATCGTTGGAAGTTCGCCGTTTGCTGACGGCCGATCTCCCCGAGGTGAGCTTCACCACGACCGAACAAGGCAATTCCGTGGGGCCGTCGGCCGTCGCGCTGCACGACGGGACGGACGGCGCCATTTCCGACTGTAGCGCCGAGAATGGGTTGCTCGACATCGCACGCGACGAAACGTCGCAGCCGGTCGACGCGACGATCCTCGACAACGTGCTGGCCGAGACGAGCGAGGAGTTGTTCCTCGATCTGAGCTTCGCGGGGGCGGCGAACGAGCCGGGGACCGCCAAGGAAACGATCCGCACGGAGGACGACTCGACGCCCCTCGACGCAGCGACGGCTCATTGCGCGCTGAAATTGTCGAGCACGCCTCCCGAGTGACGGATGCCGATCAGACCTGGTCCGGTGATGGCGCTGTCGATGACACTCACGGTCAGCACATTGTTCCAGAAGGCCTGGAGCGACGTGCCGTTCAGGACGAAGCGCAGATTGCCCACGCCGCTCGCCACGGAATTCTGATTGAGGAACTCCCAGTCGAGGCCGGTATGGCGCCAGATCTGCACGAAGTACTGCGACGCATTGCTGCGGTAGAGCCGCGCCATGTATCCGTTCGAGTCCCCCGGTCCGCTGTAGCGTCCCAAAAGCCCGATGCTGCTGCCGGTTTGGGCGAGCGTGGTCAGGTCGATATCGGCCGAGATGGTTACGTTCGACACGTCCGGGCCATTCAGCGTCAGAACGGCGGTGGAGTTGAATTGTTGCACCAGGGCGTTGTTGAGGATGCGCAGGTCACCCAACTGCTCGGTCCAATCGGCGCCGAGATTCGGATTGTTGGCACGATTAAAATTGTCAGTGAACGGGAGCGTGACATTAGCGGGCGGCGTGAAAAGTGGTTCGTCGACGAGGAAATTGTTTGCGGTTCCGCCCGTCAGACGGATGCCCGCTGAACCCGGCCCGGCGATACTGTTGTCGGTCACGCTGGTGATCAGCACGTCGTCGATGAAGAGCGAAAGCCGATTGCCGAGGACCTCGAACCGCAGGGTGCCGACCGCGGCGCTCGTAGCGGCACTGGCCAGCGGCGTGTAGTTGCCATTCAGGTTCAACCAGATGTTGGCACTGTAGGTGTTGTTCGGACCACGTATGACGCGCGCCATGTAGGTATTGGCATCGCCCGGACCACCGTAGCGTGCCAGCACGCCGACGCTCTGGCCTTCGATGCCGCCGCTGAGGTCGTAGTCGACACGAACGAGCATATCTGTTTTGCTCAGCCCGAACAGCGTGGCGACCGACTCGGTGTTCTGGGCAAGTTCAACGACGTTGTTGGCCATGCGCAAATCGCCGACCTGTTCCAGCCAGGGTCCCGCCAGGCGGCTGCTGTCGGGGCGATCGAACGAATCGAAGTAGGGGAACGGGCTGAGGTTCACGCCATTCGTATCTTGCGGATCGAGACCCAAGACGCGGATTGCGGTCGAACCGTCGGTGCGCATCAGCACGCGTTCGCTCTGCGCCACGAAATAGACCGAGTTGTCAAACGAACGCAGCCGGTGGGGAATGTCGGCGATTTGCGAGACGGGGGCCGTGCCGGCGTTCGTCCCATCGGTTTTCCACAATACCGTCGGCACGTTCGGGAGAGAGCCGGGGGGCCGACCCGGAAAGAAGACCAGGCCATTCGCGCCGACGAAAGGAGTTTCGTCCGCGGCCAGGGTGTTGAACGTCGGTTGGACATTGTTCGAGATACGATTGGTGCCTGCCGGGCTGCCGTCGCTCCACCACAGCCGGTTTTCGGCTTTGAGATAGAGGGTATTGCCGATCGTGGTGAGCCCATCGGGCGCGCTCGATGAGGAGCCCGGGGTGATATCGCCCACGAGGACCGTCCCGGCTTGAGTGCCATCGCTCTTCCAGAGTTCATTGCCCAAGCCGGCTTCGAATGCGCCGAAATACAACAAGCCGTTGAGATTCGTCAAGTCGTGTGGCGAGGTGGTTCCCAACTTTACCGTGCCGGCTGGGGTGCCGTCGCTCATCCAGAGTCTGAATCCCGTACCATCGTCGGCGGTAAAGAACAGCGTGCCGCCGACGTTGATTCCATGGTTGTTGACACCGCGATTTATGCCGGGGCCAATGTTCTTCACGATGCTCGTCCCGCCGGGCGTGCCGTCGCTTTTCCAGAGTTCCATGCCGTTCGTGCCATCGTCGCCGCGGAAGAAGGCGAGGCCATTCACCTCGGTAAAACCGCCTGACACCACCTCGCTGCTCGGCGACAACTTGGGGATGACGGCGAGCAGCACGGTGCCGGCTTCCGTACCGTCACTCCGATGGATGGTAGTGGTGTTGCCCTCCAATTGCGTCCGGAAGTAGAGCATTCCATTCACGTTGGAAAGATCGCTGGGCGCCGACGAATTGGGACCGCTGCTAATGTCTTTCACCAGCACGGTGCCGCTGGTGGTGCCATCGCTCTTCCACAGTTCGAGGCCGTGTTCGTCGGTGCGCGCGATGAAGAAGAGCGTGCCATTGACATTGGTGAGTTGCTGGGGCGACGAGTTCGCCGGGCCGGGCCGAATATCCTTGACCAGTCGCGTGCCGGCCGTGGTGCCGTCGCTCACCCATAGTTCGACGCCCACCGTGCCGGGCGCGCCTTGTTGCGATTCATAGGCCGCGGAAAAGTAGAACTGATCTCCCACGGTTTCGATGTCGAGCACCTGGTCGAACTGCACCGGCGCGAGCGCGAGCAGCCGGCGATGCTCGAGCGATTCGAGCTGGGCTGTCGCGCGCGTCAAGCCTTTGCGCCGAGCCGAACGCGGCGCGGAGGAGCCGCGTGCCGGCCGCGACGACGGCGAACGGAACAACCGGTGCAATGAATTCCACATGGCGTCTGTCTCCTGGAAAATGCGCGGCCGTGATGCGCTTCGTGGGCGCCTGGAAAATTCGGCGGCCCCGCTGGCCACCCTGTCCCCTCCGGCATTACGAAACACCACCGTATTGGAACACGTCGCTGGCATGCTCGACGCGTCGTGAGCCGGTTCATCGGAGCGGGACCACGAGTGCAGCCCGAAGTGCGGGCCGCTCGTCATTCCCCAGTGTATCCTCTGGGCGAGGGACGGACCAAGTCCAGCCGGCCACATGGCTCAGATGGCTCCTCATCTACGTCCGCTACATCCGAGCGCCGGGTCTGCTCGGCAGCTACCTTGGTATCTGCTAATCTGGTCGCTCCTGAACCATCTGTTCACTTCGCGACCAGCAGGCGACCGATGAACGACAAGCACGATATGCACTCCCCCGCGCATGGCGAAACGGCGCCAGACCGCGCCCGCGACGTGAAGCGTCGCATTCTTGCCATCCACGCCCATCCGGACGACGTGGAATTCCAGTGCGCGGGCACGCTGGCACTGTTGGCCGCGGCGGGGCACACAGTCATCATCGCCACGATGACGCCGGGAGACTGCGGCAGCCGCGAGATGGGTCCCGAGGAGATCGCCGCGGTGCGCCGCGAAGAGGCGCGTCGCGCGGCGGAGATCATCGGCGCGGAGTATCACTGCCTCGAGTTCCGCGATCTGAGCATCGTGATCGACAACGACTCGAAGCGCCGCGTCACCGAGCTGGTGCGCCGCGCCCGACCCGACGTCGTGCTGACGGCGCCGCCGGTCGATTATATGGAAGATCACGAGGCGACGAGCAAGCTGGTACGCGACGCCTGCTTCAACGCGAGCTGTCCCAATTACGCCACGCGTCAATGGGAGCCGGCGCCGCCGACCGATCGAATTCCGGCGCTGTTCTATGTCGATCCGGTCGAGGGGAAGGATCTGTGGGGGGAGCCGATCCTGCCGCACTTCTACATCGACGTGAGCGACGTCTTCGAGACGAAGCAGCAGATGCTGGCGTGTCACGAAAGCCAGCGCAACTGGCTCCGCGCGCAGCACGGTGTCGACGAGTATCTCGAGAGCCAGCGTCGCTGGGGCGCCGGTCGCGGTTGGGAAGTGGGGGTCAAGTTCGCCGAAGCCTATCGGCAGCACGTGGGACATCCCTACCCCAGCCACAACTCGCTTGTCGATCTACTGCCTGGACGTTATTACACCCGCAGTTGACGAGCGCGCGAGCTACGCATCGCCGACGGCTGCCTTATACCCACTGCGGCGCGCGCTTCTCGCGGAACGCCGCTAGCCCTTCGCGCGCCGCTTCGGTCGTGCGCGACGTGGCGCTCACGGCCGCGCCGGCCGTCAACAGCGTGTTCAGGTGCTCGCCGACCGTCTCGTTGAGCATCCGCTTGGTGAGTTGAATGGCCTCGGGGGCCGATTCGGCGCAGGCCGTGCCGATCTCCTTGGCGCGGGGCCAGAGATGGTCGGGATGCACCACTTCGTGAAAGAGATGCAGGCGCAGGGCCTCGGAGGCGAAGATCGGCGCGGCGGTGAGCATCAGGTAGCCGGCCGGACCGGCTCCGACGCGGAACGCCAGCAGCGGCGCAACCAGCCCCGCCACGATGCCGCGCCGTGGCTCGGGCAGCCCGAACGAGGCCCCTTCGGCCGCCACGACGATGTCCGAGGCAAGCAGTAGTCCCGCTCCGCCGGCCAGCGCAGCGCCATTCACGGCGGCGATGATGGGCTTGGGAAAGATCAGCATCTGCTGCACGAGATCGCGGTAGGCCAGCGCGTCGTTCTGCCAGGTGGCATAGGCCTCGGGCGTGCCGGCCACGTCGAGCATCTCGCCCAGGTCCATGCCGGCGCAGAAGGCGGGTCCAGAGCCGGTGAGAATCACGGCGCGAACGCGGCGTTCTTGATGCAGGTCGCTGAAGGCCTGCGCCAGCTCGGCCAGCAATTCGCGACTGAGCGCGTTGCGCTTGCCGGGGCGATTCATGACGACCGTGGCGGTCGAATCGTGGATGTGGATGCGGACCGGCGCGTCGCTCATGGTGATCTCCTCGGTTTCCTCGGTCCGCGGCATCCGACGTTACACCTGGAAGACCCCCACGCGGAAGGGCTCCTGTTCGGCATGTCGCGTGGCGACTTCCAGCGCCGTGATCAGGACGTCGCGCGTCTCGGCCGGATCGATGATGGCATCAACCCAGCCGCGTGCGGCGCCGTAGCGCGGGTCCATCTGTCGATCGTAGCTTCCCTTGACCTTGTCGCGCAGGGCGGCCAACTCGGCGGCATCGACGGCGTGCCCCTGCCGCTCGAGGCTCTTCACCGTCACGTCGAGCAAGGTCGACGTGGCCTGCTCGCCTCCCATCACGGCGCAGCGGGCCGTGGGCCAGGCGAAAATGAAGCGCGGGTCGTAGGCCTTGCCGCACATGGCGTAATTGCCTGCCCCGAAGGAGCCCCCCAGCATCACGCTAAGCTTCGGCACGCGGCTGTTGCTGATGGCGTTCACGAGCTTCGCCCCCGCTCGGATGATCCCTTCCTGCTCGCTGTCGCGGCCGACCATGAAGCCGTTCACGTCGTGCAAGAAGATGATTGGCAGCCAGTCCTGGTTGCAGTTCATGATGAACCGGGCGGCCTTTTCGGCGCTGTCGACGTAGAGCACGCCGCCGAATTGGATCGGCCCTTGCGCCGGCTGCACCTGGTGGTGCTGATTCGCGAAGATGCCCACCGGAAAGCCGCCGAGATGGGCCGTGCCGCAGACGACCGACTGGCCGTACTCGGGCTTGTACTCCTCGAAGCTGTCGCGGTCGACCAGGCAGGCGATGACATCGCGTGCCTCGTACGGCTTCTGCGGATCGGGGTTCACCAGGTCGTAGAGATCGGTTCCCGGTCGGGCAGGCCCCGCGGCAGCCTGCCGCGTAAACGGGGCTGGCGGCAGCTCGGAATCGGGGGCCCCGAGCGCGACAAGCTTCCGCAGCCGCTCGAGGCACGCTTCGTCGTTCGGATCGCGATAGTCGATCGTGCCTGAGACCTGCGCATGCATGGCCGCGCCGCCGAGCTCTTCGTGCGAGACGCGCTGACCGATGGCGCTGCGTACCAGGGCCGGCCCGGCCAGGTAAAGGCCCGAGCCTTCGGTCATGAGCAGCTTGTCGCACAGCACAGGCAGGTATCCGCCGCCGGCGACGCAGTTTCCCATGATCGCGGCGATCTGGCTCAGCCCACCGGCCGAGATCACGGCGTTGTTGCGAAAGATGCGGCCGAAGTCGTCCTCGTCGGGAAAGACATCCTCTTGCAGAGGCAAGAAGACGCCGGCCGAGTCGACCAGGTAGACGAGTGGCAAGCGGTTCACGAGGGCGATGCGCTGCGCGCGGAGCACTTTTTTTGCTGTGGCGGGGAAGAAGGCCCCCGCCTTCACGGTGGCATCGTTGGCCACGATCATATGGCGGCGGCCGGCGATCTTGCCGATGCCGACGACCACTCCGGCCGACGGGGCGCCCCCCCATTCTTCGTACATTTCGAAGGCGCGCCACAACCCGATCTCGAAGAAGTTCGTGCCGGGATCGATGAGCCGCTCGATGCGTTCGCGGGCCGTGAGGCGGCCCTTTTCGTGCTGGCGTGCGATGGCCGCTTTGCCACCCCCCAGACGAATCACCTCTTCTTGCTTTTTGAACTCGGCGACCAGGGCCGAAAGGGTGCTGGCTGGGGCTGTCGTCGTGGGGGGCATGGCGTTCCAGAAGGCTGCAAGGAGAGGAAGCGGCGGCTCGTTCGCTCGCTGGCAGGCAGCCCCTGGATGCTCCAAGGGGGTCGATCCGGGCATCGCTCGTTTTCCTCGAACGACGACCTGCCAACCGGCGAAACAGGCCATGATAGCAGCCCCCTGCGACGGGCCAAGTTGACCGGCGGCTGACCGGCAGTGTCGTGCCGATCGGGGCGGTTCTGACGGCGCGAGAACGCTTTCTCCCAGGTCCCTTCGATCCAGGCGTGACCGGGGCACGTATTGCAGAAAGACAACGCGACCGTTCGGTCCACGATGCCGCCGGGCAACATGCTCCCCTCGATCGACCGGCGGCGGCGGCTCTTCAACTCATCGTAACTCTCGTCTATTTCGGCGTTTGTCGTCGTTCGGACGGCAAGGCTCTGAGGTCTGGCACTCGACGTGCATTCAACTGCCAGCCAGACCGCCGTGCTCGATGCCGGCGACCTTTTGTGCGTCACGGAACAAGGGAAGCAACTTGCGAAAGAACACCCGGAAGCAGCCCTCTTCTCGCGTCACTCGCTCCAAGGTCGCCCAGCACGCGACGCCCGCTCGCAAAGAGAAATCGGGCGTCGAGCGCCTGGTCGAAGCGGTCTTTGAAGACGAAACCTCGCCCCGCGCCGGCGTGGAAGATCGCGACGAACGCTTCGAGGAAGAAGGCGTCGATAACGAGCACCGCGGTGAAGAAGAAGACGTCTACGGCGACGATCTCCTCGAATCGGACGAGCACGGCGATGCCCGCATCGACGATCCGGTCCGCATCTACTTGATGCAGATGGGCGAGATTCCGCTCCTCTCGCGCGAGCAAGAATTGAACGCCGCTCGCGACATCGAGCAGAGCCGCACGCACTATCGCAACTCGATGCTCGCCAGCGACTACTTGTTGCAGGGAGCAGTGAGCCTGCTCCGCAAGGTGCGCGATGGCGAATTGCGACTCGATCGCACGGTCGAGGTCTCGGTGACCGACGCCGCCGAGAAGCGCCACGTGCTACGTCGCCTGCAGCCGAATCTCACGACGCTCGATCACCTGCTCGCGCAGAACGCGCACGATTACCGGGTCGCCGTGTCGAAGCGCTATCCCATGTCGGAGCGCCGTGCCGCCTGGCGCCGCCTGGTGCGCCGCCGTCACAAGGCGGTCCGCCTCGTCGAAGAGTTGGGCCTGCGTACGCAACGCCTGCAACCGCTCATGCAGCAATTGGCCGAGATCAGTGCTCGGATGGACGCCCTCCAGCAGCAACTGGCCGAGGCGAAGCGGGGGGGCCTGTGCATGTCGCACCCCGACGAGCTGAAGAGCGAGCTGCACTACCTGATGAAGATCACCTACGAGAGTCCCGCCACGCTGCGTCGTCGCGTGGCGAGGACGCACCACTTGCAGGCTCGCTATGATGCCGCCAAGCGGGTCCTCTCAGCCGGCAACCTGCGTCTGGTCGTGTCGATCGCCAAGCGTTATCGCAACCGGGGGCTGAGCTTCCTCGACCTGATTCAGGAAGGCAACACCGGCCTGATGCGGGCCGTCGACAAGTTCGAGCACGCCCGCGGCTACAAGTTCTCGACCTATGCCACGTGGTGGATTCGCCAGGCGATTACCCGGGCCATCGCCGATCAGAGCCGCACGATCCGCCTGCCGGTTCACATGATTGAGACGATGAGCAAGGTGCGCACCGTGACGCGCGACCTGTACCAGGAGAAGGGGCGCGATCCCAGCCTGGAAGAGACCGCCTTGGCCGCGGGACTTTCGCTCGAAGAGACCCGCTGCGTGTTGAACATGACCCGGCATCCTCTTTCGCTCGATCAACCGGTCGGCGAGCACGACGATAGCTTCTTCGGAGAATTCGTCGAGGATGGGCACAACGAAGATCCGCTGCGAGACCTGAGCCAGGAGCACCTCAAGCGCACCATCGACGACGTGCTCGAGGGGCTGAACTATCGCGAGCGGGAAATCATCCGCCTGCGATATGGCCTGACGGACGGTTATGCCTACACGCTCGAAGAGGTGGGCAAAATCTTCTCCGTGACCCGCGAACGCGTGCGACAGATCGAGGCCAAGGCCGTCCGCAAGCTGCAGCACCCGGTGCGCTGCCGCGAGTTGGGTGGCTTCGTCGACGGCGTCGAGATCGCCTGAGACGATCGCGTCGGCCTGCGAGTTGAGGATGCACCTAGTACGCCGCCGCTTGGGCGTGCGAGGTCATCAGGGGGCCAAACTGTCGCGTCAACCAGCCGCGGATCGAATCGGCCGCGGCGAGATGGCCGGCACTCGTCCAGTTTCCATCCTGCGGCGCGTAGACGGGCTGCTCGGCGCGCCGCAGGTAGGGAAGCAGGTCGAGGTGAGCCACGGCCCTCTCTTGGGCGAAGCCCACGATCCGCCGCTGCGGCAATTCCAGATCGAGCTCTTGCAGGGGGTAACCGGCGCGGCGAGCCAGGCTCTGACAACGGGCGTCGTTGAGCTGAAACTCGCCCGGCACGATCACCAGGGCGCAGGGTAAATCGCGCCGCGCACACTGCTCGACGAGATCGTTCACGTGGGCCAGGGCTTCGTCCCACCGCGTGCGCATCTCGTCCCCCAGGGGCGTGCGACAGACGGCGAGCGCCTCGGCCTTGCGGCGCTCGCGCTCGGCCGATTCTTCTTCGGCAAGCTGCCTGCCCGTGCGGGGGAGCAGTGCGCCGGTCATGGTTTGATAGAGCCGTAGTCCCTGCCATTCAAAGGGATCGGGCAGGGGCAGCTCGCGCGTGATGTCGTCGTCGACCGAGAGGAAGACGAGGACGAGCCCCGGCCGGAAGCCGGCCACTTCATGCACGAGCTGGGCGGCGTATTCTCGCGGGCCAGCATGCGGCAGCCCGAAATTGTAGATCTCGACGCCGGGCAGGCTCTGTTCGACGAGCTCCAGGTAGTTCGTCTGAGCCGTGCCGGAAATGGTCACGCCATCCCCCAGGGCCGCGATGCGGAAGACGCCGGGCGTGGTCGCGCGAACGAATTCGTCGTCCCAGTACCCGTGGCGATTGACGTTGCGGCCGCCGTGCTGGCTGCCGGGGGGAAGCCGCAAGCCCTGGGCGACGAAGGCCGCCGGACCGCGACCATCGAAGACCAGCGTGTGCAGCCGCAACGTCGCCTCGAACGAGGCGACGAGCAGCAGGATGTAAAACGCCAGCCGTCCCAAAGAGCGCATCGTTGCGCGTTCGCCGAGCGTGACGGTGATTTTTTCGAAGCGTCGCGGGGCCGCCAGCGGCAGCAGGCTCGCGGTGTACCAGGCGGCTACGGCGGCCCGAAACAGGTACCGCACGTCGTGCGGTTCGCCCAGCGAAAGAACGGCCACGTAGTTCAGCACAGCGCCGGCGAACATCCACTGCCAGAAGTTGGGACGCCAATAGAGCTGACGTGGATCGGCGGCGCCGCCACACCGGTAGAGACGCCACAGGACGTGCCACTGCACGAGGGCCAACAGCACGAGCACGACGCCACTGGGGGCGCGGTAGAGGCTCGGGTCGGGACTGCGACCGTGTTGCCAGAGGGTCTCCAGGCCGAGCAGGAGAAAGAGGCCGGCCACCGCCGAGAGAGTGAGCCAGGACCGCCATCCCAGGCGGAGCTCGCGCCGGCTCGGAGCAAAGCTCAACGGTCTCGGCACCAGTGCATTCCTTGCGCTGTGCTGTGAGCGGACCGCCTGCAAAATCGTGCCCAACGTGTAACCGAATTGCCGTTTGGCGCCTAGTCCAAGTCGGCTCGTCGCACGCAAGCACCCATCAAGTGAGTATCGACTGGCTCGCACGTCGAAGTTGAAAAACTTATCGTCCACGCGCCGAGATCAGTCGCGAAGACCCTGGGGGGTGCGACGGGCAGCGCCACACGATGATGGACGATTCGGACGGCGTTATCCCGGCCGTTTCACGTTGCGGAGCACGGCCGCCGTGGCCTGCGACTTGTTGAGCACGTAGAAGTGAACGCCCGGCACGCCGCCATCGGCCAGCCCTTGGACCTGGGCGGTGGCGAACTCGACGCCGACGTCGAATTGCCCGGCGGCATCGTCTTGCTGCGCTTCGAGTCGCGTGACGAAGTCGAGCGGCAGCTTCGCGCCGCAGAGCGAGGTGATGCGGCGAATCTGGGCCAGGTTCGTGACGGGCAAGACGCCCGGCACGATCGGCACGCGCACGCCCAGCTTTTCGGCGCGGTCGCGGAAGCGGAAGAAGTCGTCGTTGTCGTAGAACAACTGCGTCACGACGACGTCGGCGCCCGCGTCGACCTTGCGCTTGAGGTTCTCGAGATCGCTCTCCGCGCTGGGGGCCTCTTGGTGGGTCTCGGGGTAACCAGCCACGGCGATGCCCAGCGTGGCAAACTCGCGTCGGATGAGGGTCACCAGCTCGTTGGCATACGACAATCCGCCGGCGACGGCGCGGAAGCTGGTTTCGCCCTTGGGGGGATCGCCGCGCAGGGCGACGATGCTGCCGACGCCGCGCTGGATCGCCTCGGCGAGATAGCCGCGCAGCTCGTCGACGGTCGAGCCGACGCACGTGAGGTGAGCTGCCACGTCGAGATCGAAGTCGCGCCGCACGCGTTCGACGATCGAAAGGGTCTTATCGCGCGTCGATCCACCGGCCCCGTAAGTGCAGGTGACGAAGCTGGGCGAGAATTTTACGAGCTCCGCCACGTGGCGGAACATCTCCGCTTCTCCTTCGGCCGTCTTGGGCGGAAAGAGCTCGAAGGAAAGCGTGAAGCGTCCAGAGCCGTAGACTTGCGAGAGTTTCGTCGCCAACGATCTATCCACCCGTTCCAAAGATCCCCTGTCCCCCTTACAGGACCAGCGGTTCGCCGGCCAGTTGACGCTCGTAGCGCGTCAGCTCGTACATGTCGCGCAGCAACTGCCGATCGCAGAGTCGTTGCGTCACGTTACGCCGCGCGAACATGCGTGCCTGCGTGTCGATCAGCACCTCGACCGGCGTTTCGGTCACCTGGCCGAAGAGGCGCGCGTAGTTGACAAAGCTGGGCACGTTCGTCGTCACGAAGCCATAGACCATACTACAGACGCCGATGGTCTTGCCGGTGAAGATTCCGGTATTGATGGCCGATTTGACGTAGTCTCCCACGATGCAGCCAATGAACTGCATGCCGGTCGGCACGCGCTTGCCCTGGTACTCCATGTTCACTTCGCCGTACGTGTTTTTCAGATCGCTGTTGCACGTACCGGCGCCCAGGTTGATCCAGCTTCCCAGATAGCTGTGCCCGAGGAAACCGTGGTGCTGTTTGTTCGTGTAGGGCTCGATGACCGAGGCCTCGACCTCGCCGCCGATCTTGGTCGTATGGCCGAGCACGACGCCATCCTTGATGGCCGAGTGCTCGATGACCCGGGCGTGGGCGCCGATGTAGGCCGGGCCATTCAGGTAGCAGTAGGGACCTATGTTGGCACCCGTGTCGACGAGGATGGGGCCCTTGCGCGTGTCGGTCACCACGTGCGCGCCGAGCTGAACCTCGTCGGACACGAACAGGCCAGGCGAGGCCTCGCGGTAGTGGCCGCGCTGCAGACGCCGCTCGAGATTGCCGGCCAGCCCCAGCAGGTGGTAACGCACGATGTCGTGCGGATACTCGAGCAGCGGCAGGTCGAGCTCGAGCGCGTCGAACTCGAGCCCCTTGAAGTAGAGCGTGAGCTCCTCGGCGGTCGAACCTTCGGCCGGAGGCGAGGCGCCGGCGGGCAACAGCGCCACGACCGTGCGTTTCTTGGCTCGCACGATGCAGGGCCGCCCCTCGCGCACGAGCCTGTCGAGCGTGTCGAGCGACGAGGCGAGCGGGGCGAGCGCCGCATTGACGAGCAGCGTCGGGCCTGGATCGGCAGGTGCGGCGGCCAACTCAGGAAAATTCTCGCGCTGAATCTCGCGCAAGTAGGGACGCACGATCCAACGGACAGAGGCATCGAACTCCGCGATCAGATCGATGAGCCGGTATCCGCCGCAGGTGATCGCAAAGGCCGGCTTGCCGATCGAAACCGGGTAGAGCTGCGGCACCCATTCATCTTCGAAGAGAACGACGGTCACGGCGGTCCTGTGCCCGAGGGGCGAGGCGAAGTCTTGCTGCGTGCAGCAGCCGGCTGAAACGGCTCCCTGCCGCGTCTATCCGCCGATAACCTTAGCGCCGCGTTGCCAGACGGTCAACCGCTGCTGCCCTGGGCCGCCGGACGAAGCAAGGGCCTGGCACGCCGCCAAGGCCCGGTCGAAGCCATCGCCAGGTTCGCGTGTAGCTGCTCACGGCTCGCAAAATGACGACTTGCGTCGCGATTCTGGGATCGCATCCCGCGATCCGCACGGGCCGAGGAATATTTCCCCGGCCTGTTAGCGCGACTTGCGCTGCAACGGCTGGCGGATCTGGTAGACGGTATAGCGATCCGGGGAGATGTCTCCCAGCATGATGTAAGGGAAGCGGCCGATCACGGCGGCATAGAAGCCCGCGTGGAGCGGGGCCCGCATCGTGATCACGGGGGAGCGGTGCGCGATCTCGAACGACTCGCGGGTCGTGGCCAGTTCGGTCGAGAGGTGCCACAGATTCGTGTTGTAGCTGGGGATTGCCACGTAGTCGCCCACGGCCAAATCGAGGTGATCGTAGTCGAGGGGCATCGCGCCGAGACGCTGCATCTCGTATTGGAATCCCCAATGTCCTTCGAACCAGAGTCGAGTGCCGTCTTTCTGGTACTTGGCGACGATTTGTTGGGCTGCTTCGTAAGCGGTCGAGGCCTGGGCGTAGTTACCCCAGGCTCCCAGCATCCCCACGGCCAGACCAAAAAGTAGCGAGCCGTAGTCCCATCGCCAGCGTCGCGGTCCCCGCAGCAGCGAACAACGCTCGAGGTTGCGTGCCACCAGCAGGGCCACGGCCGGCGCTATGGGGAGCATCGATCTTCCACTGACCGTCCAATTCAGAAAGCCGGCGAAGATGAACGTTCCGCCGACCCACAAGGCCAGCATTAGCGACAGGGCGTCGCGCTGGTTTTTCAGGTCGCTGACGACCAGCACGAGAACGGTGAGTCCTGCTCCAACCATCAGCAGCACATGGACGACCTGAATGGTGCGTTCGCTTGGACTCGAGATATCAGGCGCGAGATTGTCGGGGTCGAGCCAGCCCTGCGACACGGCTGCCACGCTAATCAGGCAGATCACCACGACGATGCCCACCAGCCAAACGATGTTCCACATTCGCGGAGCATAGGTCAGCACCCCCAACAGGCAGCCCCCGAGAAACAGCACCGCGACAAAGCTCGTTTCCAAACTGATGAGCAGTTGATTTGCCTGCCGGGCTTCAGAACTGTAGTGCATGGCATCGGCGAGCAACCCCGCGCCGTAGAGGTGAGCCGTCCACGACTCATAACCGACCAGGGTCGCCAGTGGCACGCCGAACCAGAGCAACCACCAGCCGACGTTCTTCCGGACGGTTAGGGCATAGACCAGTAGCAAGGGGGCCAGGGCGATGCCGAAATACTTGATGAGCACGGCCAATGCCATGCAGAGCGCGGCCAATGCTTGGGGTAGCAACCTGCGGCGCTGGATGCCATCGACCCAAAAGGCGATGCCCCAAGTCCAGCAGGCCAACAACATGACGTCGCACATGAGCATGGTGGCCGACATGAGAAACACGGGCATGGCCAGCGTGAGGCAGCCCGAGAGAAGGGGGTCGAGACCCAAGCGGTCGGCCAGTGTATAGACCCCCCACACGGTCAATACGGCCGGCGCCAGCATGGCCAGATGGAGCACGACCGCGTGAAAGCCAAACAGCGACCCCACGACCGCCAGATAATAGGAGGCCAGGGGCGGGTTCTTCATGTTGATGATCATCGGCGCTTCGGTGCCGAACCAATTGGCCGAGAAGCCATAGAAGTCGGCCGGTACCTGCGCGATATGCTGGGCCGTCCAGATGAAGAGGGGGTCGTCCACGTGTGGCGGCTGCGCCACGAAGGGGAGCAGGCAGGCCAGCGTCAGTCCCGCGAGCAGCAGCCTGGGGTAGCGGACGACGAGGCGCGCGGAGCAATCCGGTGTCGAGTCTTGTGCGAGCTTGGGTGTCTGCACGAGAGGCTTCGAGGTGGCCGGCGCCGGAAATGACATCGAATACTGCTCGCGCAAAGGTCGAAGGGCGCGCGATAAGCTTGCCGCGCGGAGTACATGTTAGCGAATGGCCGGCGGGGGAAGATCCAATTTGAAATCGCGCCGTAGAACCTGTACCAGGTATTGGTCCGCAGGAACAGATCCCAACCGCCAGGGGAGCCGACCATAGCTGGTGCCGTAGAAGCCCGCGTTTGCCTGCTTCCGCTGGGTGGCCACGGGCAGTTTCATGTTCATCGTGACGGCGGTCTTCACTTCGGCAAGTTCGGTAGGCAGAAGCACCGTGTTCGTATTGGCCAGTGGGGCCACGACGACATCGCCCTCCTGGAAGCGAATTCGGCTCGAATCGAGCGGCGCAACGCCCAGCTTTTCGAAATAGTATTGGAAGCCCCAATGTCCGACGAAGGTAAACTGCTGGTCCTGCGGACGATGGTCGCGGGCCAGGATCTCGGCAGCGCGTCGGGCAGAGGCCGCGTGTTCGTAATCTCCCGCCGTAGCTAGCATGGCCGCGGCAAGACCGACCAGCAAGGGCGCCGCGTCGCGGAGACTGATTTCGTCCAGCCACTTTTTCTCAGCGACATCACTTTCGGTTTCTTCAAGTCGTCGTGCCACGAGTATGCCGAGCGCCGGCACCATGGGCAGCACCGAGCGGCCGTTGATCGTCCAATTGACGAAGCCGGCGAACAGGAGCGTGCCGACCATCCAGCCCCCCAGCAGAAGTTTCGAACGCTGGCGCTGGGCAGCAAAATCCGAGACCACCAGACCCAGCACGGTGAACCCGGCCAGCAGAAAGACGAACACGTGGGCGAAGAGGCGCCAGCCTTCGCCCGTGGTCAGGCTGGTGACTTGCTGCAGCACGTCGGCCCAGCCGCGGTAGAGCGCCAGGAATGAAAGCACGAGGGACGCGACCACCGTAACGCCGAGCGTCCAATACTGCCAGCAGCGCGGCGCAAACAAGGCCACTCCCACGACGCAGCCGCCGATATAGACGACCAGCCGGAAAAAGCCCTGCAAGTTGCGCGGGGCGCCTTCGGTTTCATTCGCCCGAGAGGCATACGATTGTGCGTCCGAGACCAGTCCGAAGCCGTACATCGATTCGGTGACTCGCTCGAAGGCGAGCATGGCCAGCACCGGCACGAGCAGCCAGAGCATGCCCCAGGTGGCTTTGCGGCGCACGTCGATGGCGTCGAGCAGCATGAGCGGCACGAGGCACATGCCGAAGTATTTGGTGAGTGCCGCCAGCGTGGCAAGCACGGCGCCCGCCAGGAGCAGCCCCTGCCGTTCTTCGTGCAACCCGCGATGCCAGCACACGAGCGACCAAACCCACAGCGCCAGGAACGGCACGTCGCACATCAGCGTGCTGGCACAGATCACGAAGACGGGGGTCGTCAGGGCGACGAGCGTCGCCAGGAACGGACGCCGGCAGAGCAGCCGCGCCAACTCGAAGGTGCCGAGCACCGCGGCGATCGTGGGCAGAAGTTGGGCCGTGTGCAGACCGACCTCGCCAAAGCCCAGCAGCGTGGCCGCCGCCGCGATGTAATAGGAGGCCAGAGGGGGGTTCTTCATCATGTCCGACATGGGCGCCGAATAGCCGAACCAGTTGACATTGAACCCGTAGAAGTCGACCGGATCGGATTGGAGATGCTGCGCCGACCAGACGAAGAGGGGGTCGTCGATGTGCAACGGCTTGCCGAGAAAGGGGACCGTGACGAAGAGCGTCGCGAGCACCAGGACGGCCCGATGCTGCCACAGGAGTCGCACCGAGGTCGCGGTGGCAGCAGACCGCTGTGCTTCGCGATTTGCTGTTGGCGATTCGTGTGCGCGTGGCTGTGCCGCGATCGTCGGATCCATGCTTCCCCCGTGCATGACCTTGCCCATGTCTGCCCGGCCAAGCACCGCGCCAGACGCAACCATCCATGATCGACGCGCCGCTGCGGGGCGTCAACTCGAATCCCGCGCTCGGCGATGGCCGGGCCGTCCCCCTCCATCCAGGTATCAAAAAGGCCGCTGTGCAACGGGATTACCGTCGCACAGCGGCCCAGGCGTATCGATTTTCCGCGGGCAGTTTCAGGGCAAGCTATTGCGCGCTGAAGTTGTCGAGCGTGCCCCCCGAGTGTCGGAAGCCGACTTGTCCGGCGGCGGTGATGCTCGCATCGACCGTATCGCCGACCAGCAGGCCGTCGAAGTAGAGCTTCAACGAGTTGCCCACCACGTCGAATCGCAGCGTGCCGCTGCCGCTGGCAACTTCGGCGTGGGTGAGGTAGGTCCAGTTGCCTCCCAGGTTCTTCCAGATTTGGGCATAGTAGCGTCCGCCGCTGGTCACAAGCCGTCCCATGTAGGCATTCGAGTCCCCCGGTCCGCTGTAGCGGGCCAGTAGACCGATATTGCCACCGGCGGTAACGTCGATCTCGGCCACGACGCTGACGTTGGCCTGAACCGCGCCGTTGAGGACCGCGATCGAGGTTTCGCCCGCGCCGATGTTCACCTTGCCGCCAAAGATGCGGAAGTCGCCGGCGCGGGTCACCCAATCGGCCGCGAGCAGCGAGTTGTCGTTCCGCGTAAAGGCATCGGCAAAGGGAAGCGAGGCGGCCAGTGCGGTGGGCGCCGTGGCGCGTTCGACTTGGAAGTTATCGAGCTTACCCCCCGAGTGCCGGATGCCGGCCGATCCGGCGCCCGTGATGTAGGTATCGATCGTGCTGGCGACGAGCTGTCCGTTGAAGTAGAGCTTCAACTCGGAGCCGATCACCTCGAACCGCAGGTTGCCGGCGCCGCCAGAGACGGGCACGCTGCGGAGCGGCACGTACTGGCCGTCGACGTTGCGCCAGATTTGTGCCGCGTAGAAAGCATCGCCGCGGTACAAGCGGGCCATGTAGCCGTTCGAATCGCCCGGCCCGCTGTGACGGGCCAAGAGGCCGGCGTTGCCACCACCCGTGATGTCGATATCGGCGCTGACCACGACATCGGCCACGGCCACATCCACGAGCGTGGCCACCGAGGTGGCATTGCGATAGAGCACGGCGGCCCCGTTCGAAATGCCGATGTCGCCTTCGAGCTCTTGCCAGTTGACGCCCAACGATGTGCTGTTGGCTCGGGCAAAGTCGTCGACGAAGGGCAACGCGGTCGCGGCGCGGAACGGGAGCAGTTGGGTCTCGGCCTTGAAACTAGCGACCTTGCCCCCCGAGTGACGCAGGCCGACGCCACCCCCGGTGGTGAGCACGCCGTCGGTCGCCTGACCGACGGTCTGTCCGTTGAAGAGGAGCCGCAGGCTCGTGCCGACCACTTCGAACCGCAGGGTGCCTTGGCCGCGCCCGACAGACTGGCTGGTCAGGTTCGTCCACGTGCCACCGACGTTGCGCCAGATTTGCGCCGCGTAGCCGCTTCCGGTCTTGACGAGCAGACCCATGTAGGCGTTCGAGTCGCCGGAGCCGCCGTAGCGTGCCAGCAAACCGACGCTGCTGCCGTTGGTGACGTCGATCACGGCTTCGACGCTGACGTCGGTGGCCGTGACGCCGTTGAGCGCCGCGATGCTGGTGGCGTTATTGTGCAGCACCAACTCGCCGCTGGCGATCCGCACGTTGCCGAGGCGCTCGACCCATTTCGGCCCCAGGTTGGTGCTATCGGCCCGGTCGAACGAATCTTCGAACGGCAAGAAGGCGAAGTTGTCGGTCAGCGGATCGTTCGGCGGATCGAAGTTGCCGATGATCGGAATCGCGAACTCATCGCCAAACTGGAAGAACAGATCGTTGCCGAACGGCACCGGCGAGAAGGCATGCTTCAGCCAGTTGGCGGTTCCGTAATAGACGTTGGCGGGGGCCACGCCGTTGGCCGGCTGCGACGGGATCGGATCGCGTCCCGAGACCAGGAAGAACCACTCGGCCGCGACGCGTGGGAGCTGGCCGCTACGACCGGGTACCCACAGGCCAATGTCGTCGACGCCGTCGGCATCCATATCGGCCGCGACCGGGCGTTCGACCACGCCGTCGAAGCCCCACAGGATCGTGTCCTCGATGACGCCGTTCCAGCCGCCGTTGGCGTAGAAGTCAAACTGGAACCGATCGGCCGCGTAGGTGGCCAGATCGTCGTAGCCGTCGCCGTCGAAATCGCCGACGATCGGGAAGCCACGCAACGCCGAGGTGATGACGGTATCGAGGATATAGTCCCCGTTCGTATCGAGATACCACTTGTCGCCGGTGAAGTAGCCGATCTCGTCGCCGTTGGCCTTGTTCCCGTCGAAGTTGCCGGCGATCGGAATGCCGTCTTTCTGGAAGGCGTCCACCAGGTTCAGGTCGGGGACGCCGTCGCTGTTCGTGTCGATCAACCAGCGGAACGTACCGCCGAAGTTGCCGTAGGCAGCAAGCTTGTCGAAGCCGTCGGTCAACGTCTTCACGCCGTTCACCAGCGGGCTGAACTTGCCGGCGAAGCGCGAGTCGTTCGGGCTCGACGGATTTCCGAAGAGGAACGTCAAGTCGACGTTCGTACGATCGTTGTTCTGACCCTGCGGATCCCAAATCGCGTTGCCGTTGATGTCGAGATAGATCGTCGTCGAGGCATACGTGCCCAGTTCCGGACGGCTGTCGACCGTGAAGCGCGAGACGAAACCGCCACCGGGCGAGCCATCGCCGGTGGGAAAGAAGGGAGGCGTATCTTGCGGCGCCGGATTGCCGGCAAACGGCCCGGCGGCCGACGATTCGCCGTCCAACGCGTTGCCCGCCGGGTCGCGGAGATTCTGCGAGACGGAGAAGGTGTAGCGATCGTCGGCCAGCGGTTCCGAAAACACGAGCTCCACGCTGGCCAGCGCGGGAACGCCGGCGATCGTCGTGAAGGTGGGAATCGCCTGGACGATCGTCACGTAACCGGTGCGATCACCGATCAGGGTGTAGTTGCCCGGCTGCGAGGCCAGCGCGGCGAAGACTGCCTCGTACAAGAACTGCTGCACGCGCGGCGGGTTGTCGAGGAAGTTGACCACGATGCTATGGATCAGCGGATCGACGTTGCTCTGCGGCTTCGGCGCGAAGAGGCTGTTCACCCCGTCGAAATCGAGCACGCCGTCGTACGAGACTTGTCCCCGCACGACGTTGGTGATCCGCGGGCCTTGCGTATCGACGAAGAACAGCCGCGTGAAAGACTGCTTGTTGCCGGCCAGATCCTCGTGAATGAAAATCGCCGTGTGCAGGCCGTCTTGCAGATTCAGATTCGACTGCGTGTAGAATTCGCCGTTCAACAGGAAGGCGAAGTTGCCGTCGAGCGGCACCGAGACCGAGCCCCCCGCCGGCACGCCGTCGATCAACAGATCGACGAACACGTTCGCCTCGGCCGAGCCGAAGAAGCTGGGCGTCTTCACGTTCGTCACCTTGTCGCCGAACGTGGGGGTGTAGCCGGTGACACCCGAGTCGCTGTTCGGGTGCAGGTCGCCCGCAGGAATCGGCGCGATCGTGTCGAACGTGACCTGGAGCAGGAAGTCGGGGCTGATGTTGCCGGCGCGATCCTCTACTTCGAGCTTGAAGTTGTAGACGCCGTCGACGTCGCCGGGATTCGTACCGAAGAAGGCGGGCAAGTCGAGCGTAGTGACGAAGTGGCCGAGCTCGCTCAGCGAATTAAGACTGGCCACGAGCACTTCCGGCGTGTCGCCGCGACGCGCGAAGAGCCGCCATACGACGTCGTGCCAGAACGGGTTCACGATCGCGTTGGGATCGATGCTGACGTTGCCCGGCAGGTCATCGGCAGTGATCGTGAAGGTGGGCGTGATGTCGAACGTGACGTTGTCGGCGTTGTGGCGACCGGTATCGCTCGAGGCGACCAGATCGAGGTAGGGCGTGTTCGGCACGAGCGTGTCGATATAGATGGTCAGGGGTTCGCAGTCGCAGTAGCAATCGCAGCAGCAGCCCCATCCACCTTCGCCGGCGGGGGCGAAGGCGGGCCCTCCGCCACCACCGCCGCAGTCATAGTCGTCTTCGCAGTAGCCAACGTTGCCGGCCAGATCCTCGACCTCGGTCGTGATGATGTACTGGCCGTCGTCGAGCGGTTCGATGGTAACTTCCCAGATGCCCAGGCCATCCCAGGGTCTGCCGTCGCTCTCGTCCGAACCGACGCGGCCGACTCCCACCAGCTCGGGCGCGCCGACGACCCCGTTGATGACGGGCGAGGCATAGATGCGAATCGTGGCGTTCGCTTCGGCATAGCCCGAGAAGGCTGGCGTGCGGATGTTGGTCACGTTGTCGTCGTCGAACGTGCCCGAGTCGCTGGAAGAGAGCATGTCGGCCGTCACCGCACAGGGGGCAGTGAGATCGATTTCGACCAGCAACTCCTCCGACTGGGCACTGCGATTGCCGGCGCAATCGAAGGCCTCGACCGACAGCGGGTGTGGGCCTTCGGCCGAGATGAAGTGCTCGAACTCTTCCCAGAAGAAGTCGATCGAGACGATGGCGAAGCCATCGGGGCCGGGGATGAAGTGGTCGATCTCGTAGATCACGACTTCCCCATCCTTGATCAGCACGCGGCTCCCCGGTTCGGCCGAGATACGGAAGTCGAGCCACCACAGGTTCGTTACGTTGTCGAGATCGGACGAACCGGTGTCGTAGATGTTGACCAGGTCGATCGTCGGCCGCTGCGGCGCGAGCGTGTCGATCTTGATGAACAGGCCGTCGCCGTCGGGATCGGGCCAGGGCGTGATGTTGCCGGCCACATCCTCGACCTGCATCGTGATCTCGTAGTTGCCGTCGGCCAGCGGCTCGACGGTGATCTCCCAGATGCCGTAGCCGTCGGCCGGGTCACCATCGCTCTCGTCGGAGCCAGCCTGGCCAATGCCGATCAACTGGGGCACGGAGTCGGGGTCGTCGACATTGCGGGCATAGAGCCGCACGATGGCCAGGGCCTCGACGTAGCCCGAGAAGGCCGGCTCGTTGACGCTCGTTTGCGTGACGTCGTCGTCGAGACAGATGTCGGTGACGCTCGATGCGAGGATGAAGATCGGATTGTCGCTGAGAATCGGGTCGGTCAGATCGATCACCAACGGCAGGACGGCGCTTTGGGCGCTGCGGTTGCCGGCCGTATCGGTCGACTCGATCGAAAGGGGATGCGGACCCTCGGTCGCGAAGTTGGGGATGTTGGCAAAGTCGATGACGACGGTGGTGAAGCCGTCGGGGCCGACCACGAGATCGTTCAACGTGACGATGACGGTATCGCCGTCCTTGATCACGACGTCGCTGCCCGGCTCGGCCGAAATGCGGAAGGTCAGTGTGCTGAGATTCGTGATGTCGTCGTTGTCGAACGAACCGGTGTCGTCCGGCGTGATCAGGTCGATCGTCGGCCGCTGGGGGGGGAGGGTGTCGAGAATCGTGTTGGTAAAGATGTCGTCCGGGCCATCGAGGTTGCCGGCGCGATCCTCGATCTCGATTTGGAACGCGTACGAGCCATCGACGAGCGGCGCCAGCGTGACCGTGAAGACGCCGAAACCATCGCCCGGGATGCCATCGCTATCGTCGTCGCCGACGTAGGCCTCGCCGATGAGGTCGGAGCCGTTGTCGGTGTAGATACGCACCAGCGCCAGGGCGGTCGCGTGCCCCTCGATCGTGATCGGGTTGATTCTGGTGTAGAGATTCGGTCCATCGGCAATGGCATTCAGGAGTTCGAGGGACGTCCAGGTGGGAGCGGTCCTGTCGATCACCAGCGGCAGCACGGCACTCTGCGCGCTGCGATTGCCGGCCGTGTCGGTCGACTCGATTGACAGGGGATGTGGCCCTTCGGCCGGAATGCCGTGGTTGATTTGATTGGCCACGAAGTCGAGCGTAACCGTGGCAAAGCCATCGGAATCGAGCACGATGTTGTCGATCGTCGCGATGACGGTGTTGCCATCCTTGATGACGACGTCGCTGCCGGCCTCGGCCGAGATGCGGAAACGGAGCACCGTGAGTCTCGTGAAGTCGTCATCGTTGGAAAAGCCCGTGTCGTCGGCCGCTAAAAGGTCGATCGTGGGACGCTGCGGCGCGAGCGTGTCGAGGATCAGATTTGGAAAGACTTCGTCCGTGTCGTCTAGATTGCCGGCTAGGTCCTCGACCTGGATGGTCAAGTTTGGCTGACCGTCTGCGAGCGGCGCGAGCGTGACGGTGAAGACGCCAAAACCATCGTTCGGATTGCCGTCACTTTCATCGTCGCCGACATACGCTTCGCCGACGAGATCGCCATTGGAGTAGAACCGCACGATGGCGCCCGCGGTGGCGCTCCCTTCGAACGTGATCGGGTTGACGTTCGTATAGAGATTCGGTCCGTCGACCACGGCATTTAGAACCTCGATCGAGGTCCACGTGGGCGCCGTCGTGTCGATCAGCAGGGGCAGCACCTCGCTCTGCGCGCTGCGGTTGCCGGCGCAGTCAAACGCCTCGGCCGACAGTGGGTGCGGTCCCTCGACCGGAATGCCGAAATCGGCGAAGACCGTGTTGAAGTCGACCGTCACGATCAGGAAACCGTCGGCGTCGGGCGTGAAGTTCGGGATCTCGAGGATGACGACCTCGCCGTCTTTAATCACGACGTGACTTCCTGGCTCGGCCGAGAGGCGGAAGTCGAGCGAGGTGAGGCGCGTGATATCGTCGTTCGTGGCCCAGCCGGTGTCGAAGGCCGCCAGCAGGTCGAGCGTGGGACGCTGCGGCGCGAGCGTGTCGATCGTGATGATCAACCGCTCGTCGTGCTTCCAAAGCTCGAAGCCGTTCGTGCCGTCGTTGGCGCTGAAGTAGAGGATCCCACCCACGTTCGCCAGGCTGCTGGGGTTGGAGCCCGTGTTGGGGTTGGGGTTGATGTCCTTGACGAGTACGGTTCCGGCCTCGGTCCCATCGCTCTTCCAAAGCTCGAAGCCGTTCGTGCCGTCGTGGGCGCTGAAGTAGAGGATTCCTCCCACGTTCGCCAGGCTGCTGGGGCTGGAGCCCGTGTTGGGGTTGATGTCCTTGACCAAGACGGTTCCGGCCTCGGTCCCATCGCTCTTCCAAAGCTCATAACCGTTCGTGGTGTCGAAGGCGCTGAAGTAGAGGATACCCCCCACGTTCGTCAGGTACTGGGGATTGGAGTTGCCCGCGCCGGCGACGATGTCCTTGACGAGTACGGTTCCGGCCTCGGTCCCATCGCTCTTCCAAAGCTCATAACCGTTCGTGCCGTCGGTGGCGCTGAAGTAGAGGATCCCTCCCACGTTCACCAGGCTGCTGGGGTTGGAGCCCGTGTTGGGGTTGGGGTTGATGTCCTTGACCAACAAGGTGCCGGCCTCGGTCCCATCGCTCTTCCAAAGCTCGCGGCCGTTCGTGCCGTCGGTGGCGCTGAAGTAGAGGATCCCCCCCACGTTTACCAGGAATTCGGGACTGGAGCCGGTGATGGGGTTGGGGTTGATGTCCTTGACCAACAAGGTGCCGGCCTCGGTCCCATCGCTCTTCCAAAGCTCGAAGCCGTTCGTGCCGTCGGTGGCGCTGAAGTAGAGGATCCCCCCCACGTTTACCAGGAATTCGGGACTGGAGCCGGTGCCGGGGCTGGGGTTGATGTCCTTGACCAGCACGGTGTTTGGCTGGCCGCCGTGCGTATAGCTCGTGATGTTGCCGGCGCTGTCCTCGACCTGCATCGTGATCGCGTACGTGGCGTCGGCCAGTGGCTCGACGGTGATCTCCCAGATGCCCAGCCCGTCGCCGGGGGTGCCGTCACTCTCGTCGGAACCCGCCTGACCGACGCCGATCAACACGGGCTGCGCGCTTGGATCATCGAGATTGAGCGCGTAGAGCCGCACGGTGGAAAGCGCTTCGACGTAGCCCGAGAAGGCCGGTTCGTTGATGCTCGTCTGAATCACGTCGTCGTCCAGGCAGACGTCGGTCACGCTCGACGAAAGGATATAGAGCGCGGGATCCCCCACGAGCGGTTCTGTCGTGTCGATCAGCAGCGGCACTACTTCGCTCTGCGCGCTGCGGTTGCCGGCGTAGTCGAAGGCCTCGGCCGACAGCGGGTGCGGCCCCTCGACCGGAATGCCGAAATCGGCGAAGACCGTGTTGAAGTCGATCGTCACGACCAGGAAGCCGTCGGCGTCGGGCGTAAAATCGTCGATCGTGTGGATGATCGTCTCGCCGTCCTTGATGTGGACCGTCGTCCCCAGCTCGGCCGAGAGACGGAAGTCGAGCACGGCGAGGTTCGTGATGTCGTCGTTCGTGGCCGAGCCGGTGTCGAAGGCGGTCAGCAGGTCGAGCGTGGGGCGCTGCGGCGGCAGCGTGTCGATCACATCCAACTTCCACAGCTCGATGCCGTTCGTGCCGTCGTTGGCGCTGAAGTAGAGTGCCCCTCTCACGTTCGTCAATTGGCTGGGATTCGAGTTCCCCCCACCGGGACTGATATTCTTGACGAGCACGGTCCCAATTTCGGTCCCGTCGCTCACCCACAGCTCGACCCCGTTCGTGCCGTCGTCGGCGCTGAAGTAGAGCAACCCTGCCACGTTCGTCAGTTCGCTGGGGTTCGAGCTCCCCATAATACTGGCGTTGATGTTCTTGACGCGCACGGTTCCGGCGCCGGTCCCGTCGCTTTTCCATAACTCGGTGCCGTTCACGAGGTCGTCGGCGGCGAAGTAGAGGATCCCTCCCACGTTCGTCAGGTTACTGGGATTGGAACTGAACGAACTGATATTGATGTCCTTGACCTGCACGGTTCCGGCCTCGGTCCCATCGCTCTTCCAAAGTTCGGTACCGTTCGTGCCGTCGTCGGCAGTGAAGTAGAGGATCCCTCCCACGTTCGTCAGGTTGCTGGGATTGGAACTGGAGATTCCAGGATTGATGTCCTTGACGCGCACGGTTCCGCCCTCGGTCCCGTCGCTCTTCCAAAGCTCGAAACCGTTCGTGGTGTCGCCGGCGGCGAAGTAGAGAATCCCCCCCACGTTCGTCAGATGGGTAGGATCGGAGCTCTCAAAGTCGGGAGCGATATCCTTGACCAGCACGGTTCCGCCCTCGGTCCCGTCGCTCTTCCAAAGCTCGAAACCGTTCGCACCGACGAAGGCGTTGAAGTAGAGGATTCCCCCTACGTTCGTCAGATGGTTGGGAACGGAGCTTTGCCCGCCGGGACGGATGTCCTTGACGAGCACGGTTCCGGCCTCGGTCCCGTCACTCTTCCAAAGCTCATAACCGTTCGTGGTGTCGCCGGCGCCAAAGTAGAGGGTGCCCCCCACGTTCACCAGGCTGGTGGGCGCGGAGCCTAGCGGTCCGAACTCGATATCCTTGACGATCTCGGTCCCAGCCGGTGTCCCGTCGCTCTTCCAAAGTTCCCGGCCTCTGAAGCCGTCGTCGGCAGTAAAGTAGAGAGTGCCTCCCACGTTCACCAGATTCTGAGGATCGGAGTCGCCCGCGCCAGAGTTGATGTTCCCGAGCATGGCGGTTCCAGCCTCGGTTCCGTCACTCCTCCACAGCTCTCGGCCGTTTGTCCCGTCGCTAGCAGCGAAGTAGAGAATCCCACCCACGTTCACCGATTCCGCGGGAGAAGAACTCCCACTGGGGTTGATGTCCTTGACGAGGGCCACGTCGAACATGAGCGGATCGACCGCCAGCATGCGCCGCTCTTCCATTGGTTCCAGGTGGAAGGAGCGGTGATTCAACGGCGACGACGAGCCGAGACGGCTGGCGAACGGCGTGCCGCGGCGGCGCGGAGCGTGGGAAACCTCAGTACCGTGGCGAACGCGACGGCGACGAAACATGGCAGGTCCCCTCTTCGTGTAAGGTCATGGGTGGTCGATCAAGGTGGAGAATGCCCCCCAGTCAGTCATTGGCGCACTAGCGCGCAAGACTTACCGGAGACGATAAATCTGACGATTCGCCAAAATCGCAAGATTAGCTAAATCGGGTGGTTAGCCTAGTTGCGGCTAATTTCGCAAGCAAGGGCTTTTAAGGGGATTTCTCGGGGAAATCCCGCGGTCCCTGCGCGTTCGCCCTGCCGGGGCTGCCCCTGTTTCACCGGTGTGCGAGGGGGCACCCGACTCTGGTGAGACGAGAGCCCTTCGGAACGGGGAAGAAGCATGCCGGCCGGGCGCAACAAAAAACCGAAGCCAGACTCACCTTGCGGCAAGTCCGGCTTCGGAGTTTATCCGTCGAGAAAGGGGTCGAGGTGGTGGTGGGTCGACCGCCGACCTGGCCGTCTGCTACCAGAGGAATTCGAGCCGAGTCACGAGACCGTCGAACGTGACGGTGTCTTCCTGGTCGACGTAGTTGTTCGACTGCACGGCCTGCACCCATTTGCCTGTCGTCAGCGTGTTGTACCAGGCGGCCATGTAGTAGCCGGCCTTCACGCGAACACAACCGTTGCAACTGATCCAACCAATGCCGATTTCGTACTCGAGAATCGAGACGACTCGGTCGTCCGAGAAGGACGTGGCGGCCTGTGTGAGGGCAAACGTGTTCGACTGCAAGTAGTCCGCGCCGAAGTTGCCGGCGAGGAAGCTCGCGTAGGCATTGCCGTAGACGAGAAAGCCGTTCGTGCGGCAGCGGCGTTCCGCCTCGAGACCGAAGCGGGGACCGGCGCCGTCGAAGTCGATGTCGGTGGCCGTGGTCGTCAGCCCGACGTTAACGCTATGTCGTTCGTTGAAATCCTGACTGAGATGGGCATACCGGGCACCGACGAGCCAGTTTACTTCGTGGTAGGGGCCGCCGCTCCACAGGGCCTTATAATAGACGTCCGCGATGCGGAAATCGATGTCGTAGCTCGCCTCGGACAATTGCGTGTTCGCGGCGGCACTGATCGTGTTGGGATGCGTGACCAGCGAGTGGATCACGTTCGGCTGGTCGATCGCGATCGAACCGTTCGTCTGCGTGTCGAGGTAGCTGAACATCGCACCGATGCTCGTGCAGGAGCTTAGCGCGAAGTTGCCGCCGATGCGGAAGCCGGGCTCGTAGTCGGGATCGGCGACCCCCACGGGACCGACCGGCACGGCGATCGCCGGATCGATACCGTTCTGCGGAATCGCGTAGGGCATGTCGATGCCGCGCGGTTGCAACAGCAGGAAGTCGGCGAAGACCCCGGTCTTGTGCCCGGTGTAGACCGCACAGCAGCGATCCGCGCAGCAACTGTCGTCGCAGCACGAGCTGTCGCACGAATTGCCGGCGCCAGTCAACTCGTAACGTACGTCGCGGGGGCTCGTTTCGTAGGGGAGCCCTTGCGAGATGGGTCCGTACATGGCGGGCTGATGCCCGACGTTACCCGCGGGCGCACCAATCGAGGGGTGCAAGACCGGCGGCAGGTGTTGGGGGGCTCCCGGCTGTGGCGCGAACTGCTGAGAGGCCGTCGGCTGCATGCCGGATGGTGGATAAGCGTACCCCGCCTGCTGGGCAGACGTAGCCAGCGGTACCATCATCAGTGCAGAGGCCGCCATGCATGCGGTAAGGGTCTTCACGGTTCGCACCTTTATGATTCCGATAGGGTGTTGCACGATCACGCACGGCGATCCCGCCGAGCGGGTTATGCGTCTTTAGACGGATCGGCCTGAAATGTTCGATGTTTCAGGTTTGATGCGTGTGTGTGCAAAGGCGGAATAACACCGCAGTCTTGCCCGTCAGATAAAACCGGGGCAATCGCTAGGCTTTGTGTAGCTTCGCATGTGCGGCGTCAGTTGCTCGCCGGGACCGGCACGTTCGCTAAGTCGCCACCGGTCGTGGGTTTCCTGACACGGCCAAACCATGCAAAATGCAATCTGGCCCTGGTTCCGACCCCGTTGCCCGATCGGATGAATCGCTATGCGCCGTAACCGGCAAATCCTCGCCATTTTATTTCTGCCGTTTTGTTGCCGTGTGGGGTTGGCGGCCGAACCGAAGGTCGAACGGCAGGTCGTAGTCTTTGGCCAAGAGGGGCTTTTTGCCGGTTGGCCGGCGAATCATGGTCTGTGGGGTTGGGGGGACGAGTTGCTGGTGGGCTTCAGCGTCGGGCAGCACGCCAATCTGGGCGAAGAGCGGCACAACATCGACCGTGGCAAACCAGAGTACCACGTGCTGGCCCGCAGTCTCGATGGTGGCGAATCGTGGCAGACGGAGTATCCTCACGAGCGCGGTCAGCTCATCAACTTCGGCGGTATGCGACACGGCACGCAGGATCCCGCACACGCCGAAGCGGCCGCGCGGCCGATCACCGAACCGATCGACTTCACGCATCCCGACTTCTCGATGACGCTGCGTTTCAGCGGCGTCGACGGCGGCAGCTCTCGGCTCTACTATTCGTACGACCGCGGGCACACGTGGCAGGGGCCGTTCGAGGTCCCCTCGTTCGGCCAGTTGGGGGTCATGGCCCGCACCGATTACCTGGTGAACGGCCCGCGCGATTGCCATGTCTTTCTGACGGCGTCGAAAAAGAACCACCAGGAGGGGCGCGTGTTTTGCGGCCGGACGACCGACGGTGGCCTGAGTTGGGAGTTCCTCTCGTACGTGGGACCGTCGCCGAATGGCTTCTCGATCATGCCCTCGACCGTTCGCCTCTCGCCCGAGAAGCTGGTGCTGGCGACCCGTCGCCGCGCGGCCGAGGACGAGCCCAAGCATCGCTGGATCGACCTCTGGAAATCGGACGACAACGGGCAGAGCTGGCAGGCGCTCGGCGACGCGGTCGACGACTTGGGCGAGGGCAATCCTCCCGCGATGATTCGCTTGGCCGACGGCAGGCTGTGCCTGACTTACGGCGTGCGCAAGGCGCCTTATGAAATACAGGCGAAATTCAGCCGCGACGAGGGCCTCACGTGGAGCGCGCCGTTCGTGCTGCAAACCGGGGGCGGTGGCCGAGACCTGGGCTATCCCCGCACCCTGCAGCGCCCCGACGGAAAAGTGGTCACGCTGTATTACTTCTATCCGCAGGAGAGTCCGTTCCGTCGCATCATGGCCACGATTTGGGATCCAGGCAGTAGGTGAACATGGAGTCCGGTATCCTGGGGGACGGGGCGCCGATGGACCGCGAGCAACCGTGCGGCACCGCCTGTTGAATTCTTCTCCAGGCTGCTAAACTCTTCAGGATGCGCATTGCGCGCCGGAGTGGCGGAATGGCAGACGCGCTGGATTCAAAATCCAGTGTCCGCAAGGACGTGTGGGTTCGACTCCCACCTCCGGTATTTTTTCCTTCCGTGGGCGGTTCGCCTGGCATTTGGGATCGTCCCGGCAGTTCTCGGTCGGGGTTTTGCGCGGGATGGCGAGATGCGAATGTCCAAGCCGCGCCAGAATCATGCCCGGCATCTGGCAGTGCTGCGGGCCATGACGTCCGAGCAGCGACTGAGGAAAGCGTTCGAATTGACCGAACTGTCGCGGAGCTTGTTTCGGCAGGGATTGCGACGTCGATTTCCCACGCTGCCGGACGATGAGTTCCACCAGCTCTACCTCGCACGGCTGGCCGCATGTCACAATCGGAACTATTGAAGCAGACCGTTCAAGTGCTGGAGCGCTTGGAGGTCCCCTTCATGCTGACCGGATCGCTGGCTTCGAGCTTGCAAGGTGATCCGCGTGCGACTCACGATATCGATATCGTGGTGCAGCTTGCGACATCCCACATCGAGGGGCTGCTGGCGGCGTTTCCGCCGCCCGACTATTACCTGAGCCGCCCGGCGATGAGCGAGGCGATCGCCCGGCGTTCCACGTTCAACCTGCTGGAGTTGGGCGAAGGAGATAAAGTCGATTTCTGGCTCTTGACCGAGGAAGAGTTCGACCAGAGCCGCTTTGCGCGTCGCATGCAGGACCGGGCAGGCGACCTCGCGCTGCACGTCAGTGCTCCAGAAGATACGATCGTTCAGAAGTTGCGCTGGTCGCAGATGTATGGTGGTAGCGAAAAGCAACTGCAAGATGCGATTGGCGTTTACGAGGTGCAGTTCGCCGTTCTCGATCACGCTTACCTCGAGCATTGGGTTAAGGCATTAGATTTAACTCCCTATTGGAACCAGTTAATCGCTCAAGCGAAACCGATCGAGTGACCCAAGGCGGTCCGTCTCTCCGATTTCCGCGATGCAAACCGTACTATTCGCCACTTGATCTGCCGCAGGTAAAATGAGGCGCCACTGTTTACAATGAATCGGAAGTCTTGCTTGCTTCTGGATACCCGAGGTTGCCGACATGTCCTCCGCTCGCGATCAAATCTTCGATGCCGTGCTGAAGCTGTCCGAAGAAGAACGCCTCCTGCTGGTGGGAGAAATCTTGGATTCGTTACCGGAAGAACTGCCGGGACTCAGCGCTGACGATACTGCGCTGCTCGACGAACTGGAACGACGTGCGCAGGATACTATGCCTTCTATTCCCCTCTCGAACCTTTGGACGAGAGAGTGATTTAGGACGTGGAAATCGTCTTCCATCATCTTGCCGCGGAGGAAGCTCGTGCTGCCGAGGCGTGGTATTCCGTTCGCAGTGTGCAGGCGGCGGAGCGTTTTCGGGACTCGGTGATGAACGCCGCAGTGGCCATCAGGGCAGATACAGGAACGCACGAGATTGCCGGTACAAAGTTCTGCTACATACGCGTGAAGTCGTTCCCTTACCGACTCATTTATGTGCTCGAAGCCCCTGGGCGAGTCCGTATACTCGCCGTGGCCCATCATCGCCGCCGTCCTGCCTACTGGAAAGACCGAAGGTAGACGTACTGGAGTAACCCTTCCCGTCAAGGGGACAGCCAGGTCTTCCAGGTGTGCTTGAATGCGCGCCCCACGAAACATCATCCCTCAGAAACCTACTCGGGCAGGTGTGCGCGGAGTATCGATTTGCTCCACGTCACAATAGAGCAACCTCGAACCTTCAGTCGACGGACCGCCACTCTGGATCGCGCACATCATCATCGGTTGGTTGACGTGGAGGGCTAGCAAAAGGAAACTCGTGGGTCGGTAACTCGCGATACGCACCGATGCGGCGATAGTTCTCTTGTGCTTGACGCAAGTTGATCGAATTGGGCTTGCTCGCATCCAACGCGTCTCTGTGTCCCAGATAGAAGTGCCAAAGACAGATTGGACAAATGCTAGTCTGAATAGAAATAGCTTTGTACCCACAACAGGGACAGGTCAGGTCTGATCTGGTAGCAGAATCCGGAATAGCCAACCGACCGTACTGCGTGGCGTCGTGACACCACTGCAACGGTTGCCAGGCAGGATTACGGCGGTCGCGGACATATGGCTTCCGAACGTATGGAAGCCAAGCCTCGTTGATAGCGCCACAGCGATCATAGTTGTATTGCGAGTTGCGAAGGCTAATGCGATTCGGCATGCATTGAGCATCTGGACTCTGCTGTTGGCTGCAGAAGGTCCACCCACAAATCGGACACCAATTCTCGCCCGCATTGATCGTGACGAATCCGCAGCAAGGACACGTCGCGTCGTTCAGTGGCAGGTCGGGATCGATTGACGGGCCGCGGAATGGCGGAGTGAACGGTTGCCATGAAGAGCTGCGCTCGAACCCACTAGTTCGCTCGATAAGCGGCCTATTTGCCCATGGCTCGTGTGGACCGTCGCAGAATCCAAACAACTTGAATAATTCCTGTGCTTCGCGCAGTGAATGCCAATTTGCACCACGTGTCCAATCTGGGAACCGCTCGCATGCCGTGTCTTCTTCCCAATAACAGATCGAACACCACTCATGCAGCGAGTCATAGCCGCAGCAGGGACAGACGTCGTATTTCGCATCCGATCCATTTGGCATGAGAATTTCCCCGCACCAATCCAACGGGCAGATACCCGATCGAATGAACCACGGGCGCTCGACTTGATGCCATCACCCCGCGTGCGTCTGATCGTAGACCGCGGTGAGCAGTTCTTGCACGTCTTTGTATTTCTTCTTCCGCGACAGTGCCGCTTCGATCAGGCGGCGGCAGTCGCTTTCCGAATGCCCCAGCGTGCGCAACACTTCGTAGGTTTCATCCACCACGTCGCGCTCGACGTCCGCGCCGGCGGGGAGATCGCGGGCCACCAGCAGCGCGAACTTCGGCACCTTGCGGCGCAGCTTGGCCACGATGCGCTCGGCCATCGCGGGGCCGATGCCCGGTAACGCCGAGAGGACCTTGATCTCTTGCTCCTCGATCGCCTGGGCCACCTCGGGGACGGGACGGATCATGGCCCGCAGCGCCTTCTTCACCCCCACGCCGTCGACCGAGCAGAACAGGTTGAAGAACTCACGCTCGACCTGGCTCAAGAAGCCGACCAGTCGGGGCGTGAGCCGCCCCTGCATCGGGTTTCCTTCGAGATAGTCGATCGTGTGCAGGCTCACCTCGTTGCCGATCTCGTGCTGCAACTGGCGGCGGCAAAATTCGGGAATGAGCACCTCGTACTCGAACGCCCCCACGGCGAGCGTGACGTACTCCTCCGAGACTGCCAGCAGCCGGCCCGTGATGCGCGTAATCACTGTCGAATCGCCTCCATTGCGTGGGTAGTCGTGGCCCGTCAGGCCTTGCGAGCGCGGGCGCGGCGTATGCCGTCGCGGTTCAGATAGTAGTGACAAATGGCAATGGCCAAGGCGTCGGCCACGTCGGGGGGGTCGGGCCGCGAGGTGAGCCGCAGCTCGCGCTCGATCGCCTGCTGCACCTGCAGCTTAGGCGCGCGGCCATTGCCGGTGAGCACGCGCTTGATCTGCGTGGCGTTGTAGTGAAAGACCGGCACCCCCGCTTGCGAGGCGGCCAGACAGATCACGCCCCGTGCATGACCCATTAAGATCGCCGTACGCGGCCGCTGGTAATGGCTGTAGAGCTGCTCGAGCGACATGGCCGCCGGGGCAAGCGTGGCGATCACCTCGGCCAGTCCTTCGTGGATCTCGGCCAGTCGGGCAGTGAGCGACCCACGCGTCTTGCCGCGCACGACACCGGCCTCGACCAACTGCGGTTGCCCGCCGCTAACGTCGAGCACGCCGTAGCCCGTGATGTTGAGGCCCGGATCAACGCCCAGGATCCGCAGCGTGCTGGCAGGATGGTTCATGGATAGAAGTTTCGCGGGCCTTACGGCGCGGCGCGCTTCCAACCGGTGCCGTCGGGGCGATCCTCGAGCGTGACGCGCAGGGCAGTGAGCGCGTCGCGAATCTTGTCGGCCGTGGCGAAGTCCTTCTTCTTGCGCGACTCGGCGCGGATCTCGATGATGAGCTGCATCAGTCCATCGGCCAGATCGTCCCCCCCGGCGGCGTCAGCTTGAACGACCGGCTCGCGGAACAGGCCCAGAATGGCCGACAGCTCGCGCAAGGTGAGGGCGCCTTCGCGCAGCCGGCCCATCAGCTCGGGCGTTTGCTTGTCGCGCTCTTCCAGC
Source organism: Pirellulales bacterium (assembly GCA_019636335.1). Lineage (NCBI taxonomy): Bacteria > Pseudomonadati > Planctomycetota > Planctomycetia > Pirellulales > Pirellulales bacterium. The sequence goes on along the minus strand of JAHBXR010000004.1, from coordinate 161,790 downwards.
TTGTTTTCGTCGACGAACTTATTGAGCAACCGGACGAGATCGAACAGCACGCCGATGGCGCCGCCGGTGTTGAAATCGTCGTCCATGGTTTCGAGATAGCGCTCGCGCTCGGCCGCGCCGAGACTCTTCGCGTCGTGCTGGGCGCCGCGCCGCACGGGGGGCTGCAACTCGTAGAAGCTCGAGCCCGCGACGCGGGCGAAACGCTCGAAGAAACGATAGAACGTGGCCAGGCTGGTGCCGACCTCGTCGAGACGCTCGGCGCTGTAGTAGATCGGTCGGCGGTAGTGCGTCGATAGCAAAAAGAAGCGGATCGTCTCGGCCGAGTATTGCTGGAGCAGGTCGCGGAAGGCGCTGGCCCCCTTCGATTTGCCCATCTTGCCCGCTTCTTGCTCGGCGCGATCGTCGCCATCGGCCGCGGTGCGCGTGTTGCGTCCGCCGACTTTGCCGACTTCATCGGCCGCCTGCATCAGTCCATTGTGCAGCCAGTACTTGGCCTGGGGTTTGCCGTGGCAGCATTCGCTCTGGGCGATTTCGTTTTCGTGGTGCGGGAAGACGAGATCCAGCCCGCCGCCGTGAATGTCGAACGACTCGCCGAGCAACCGGCGGCTCATGGCCGAGCATTCGATATGCCACCCAGGCCGGCCGGGTCCCCAGGGGCTGGGCCACGAGGGCTCGCCCGGCTTGGCCCCCTTCCACAGGGCGAAGTCGGCGGCCGAGCGCTTGCGATCGGCCATGTCGCCCCCTTCGCCGACGAGCGCCTCGACCGAGCGATGGCTCAGCTTGCCATATTCGGGATCCTTGCCCACCTCGAAGTAGACGTCCCCCCCTGCGGCCACGTAGGCGAAGCCGCCATCGACGAGCGTTCTGGTCAGGGCGATGATCTCTTCGATGTTGTCGGTGGCGCGCGGGAAGTGATCGACCGTTTCGACTCCCATCGCCTGGAGGTTGGCCATGTAGTCGTCGGTCATCTCGCGCGCGAGCTCGGGCATCGTCATGCCGCGCGTGCGCGATTCGTTAATCAACTTGTCGTCGATGTCGGTGACGTTGATCACCAGCGTCACGTCGAAGCCGCAGTAGACGAGATAGCGCTTGATCGTGTCGAAGATCACCGGCCCGACCATGTGGCCGATGTGGCTGGGCTTGTAGACCGTGGGCCCGCACAGGTAGATGCCCACCTTGCCGGGCTGCAACGGTTCGAAGGGTTCTTTATTCTTCGACAGCGTGTTGTAGATGCGAATCGCCATAGGGGGCGCTTGAGTCTCTGAGGGAGTGTGCTGCGGTGAAGTGGTCAACATGGTTCGATCGCGATGATTGCCTGGGCCATGATCGCTTCCATCCGCCCGACCGGCCCGACGGCTTCTCCCGTCTTGGCTTTGACGCCGACACGATCGATCGGTATCTCGAGCAGGGCGGCCAGGCGCTCGCGAATGGCATCCTTGAAGGGTGAAAGTTTGGGTCGCTCGGCGAACACGATGCAATCGACGTTCGAGACGCGATAACCGGCGGCCGCCACGCGCTGGCGAGCGGCGATCAACATATCGGCCGAATCGCGACCACGGTTCGCCGGATCGGTGTCGGGAAACAGCTCGCCGATGTCTCCCTGCGCCGCGGCGCCCAACAGGGCATCGGTCACGGCGTGCAGGAGCACGTCGGCATCGCTATGCCCCACTAGACCGTGCTCGAAGGGGACGTCGATCCCGCCCAATCGCAACGGACCGCCGGGGGCCAGGCGATGCGTATCGTGTCCGATTCCAACTCTTGCAGCGAGCGTGGCGTCGTCTCCCAGTCGGTGGATCCAGGGTCGCGGCCGGCGTGCTGCCGTACGGTCTTGCCACGGGCACGAATCCGACGCGGAAAGTCCTCGATTCTGCGGCGGATTATATCGCTTCTCGCCCTCACTGACAACGCGAGGTCGAGATCGCTAAACATCGACGCCGTAACTCTTTTCGTGGTGAGCGTGCCTCTATTTCGACCGCTGCCAGACGCGAGTTGCCTGCCCCGCAACGCACACGGCCACGCCGGTTGGCGTGGCCGTGTGGAGTTTCGAGTTGTGGTGGCGCACGGGGCTTAGTCGCGCGAGGCCATCACGAGTCGCAACACCCACCAGAAGAGCAACACCACCGAGGCGAATAACCCGAGGGCAGCCGCCACGTGCTGGCCGATGCGGTAGTGGTACATGATGTTTGACGTGTCGTAGAGGATGTAGCCGCAGGCGAAGGCGATCATCAGCGCGGTGAACAGCATGCCCAGGTTGAAGCTGAACAGGATGCTGCACACGATCACGCCGAGGGCCACGAAGCCCGACAGCATGAGAATGCCGCGCAGGAACGAAAAGTCGTACCGCGTGACAAAGACGATGGCCGTCAGACCACCGAAGAGGACGAGCGTAATAACCGCGGCCGCGGGTATAGTACCCGGCGCGGCGAAGTTCTGCGCGACCCAGACGAGTGGCAGCGTGATGAAGGCTTGCGCCACGACGTAGAGCGAAAGGCCGGCATACTGGAGACCGATCGACGTGGCCGACATGGCCCAGCTCTGCGCGATCCAACTCACCAGCATGAAGGCGCCGAGCACGACGAGCCAGGCGTAACCACCGGTCATCCATTGCACGAGTTGTTCGGTCGCCGGAAAGAAATTCAGCAACAGGTACACGAGCCCAACGAAGGCGCTCACCGCACCGGCCAGGTGCAGGTAAGTCTTCGTGATGAACTCGGCTCGCTCGTTGACATCGGCCTGCGCGGCCAGGGTGCCGAGACCGGCACGATATGGATTGTTGTCGTCGACGTAACTCATGTGACGTTACCCCAGGGGTTTTTTGAGCCGCGCGGCGCGTCCAGTGACGCGAAAACTGTTGCATGCTGGCAACTTAGCGTTCGATCGACCTTCACGCTGAACTCTACAAGTCCCTGGTGCGCCGGTCAACAACAGTTGCCGCCGCGGCAAGAGGGCCGGGAGCCCGTCGCAACAGGACTTTGTCGTTTGTGCCGATCGTGCCGCGAGGGGCCGAAACTCGCGCCCCGCACAGGAGTTGGCGGTTACGCGAACAGCTCGCGAATCTCGTGGACGCCGAAATCGACCAGCGGGAACGGCCGCGACTGCGGGCCAGGCAGCTTCGTTTCCAGATCGAGTCCGAGGCTCTTGTAGATCGTGGCCACGATCTCCGCCGGCTCGACCGGCCGCTCGGCCGGCACGCCGCCGATCGGATCGCTGCGCCCCACGACACGCCCCCCTTGCACGCCCCCCCCGGCGAACGACACGGTCCAGCATTGCGGCCAGTGATCGCGCCCGCCGGCGGGGTTCACCTTGGGCGTGCGGCCGAACTCGGCCAGATTGCAGACCATGGTGTTCTCGAGCAGGCCGCGCTGGCTCAGATCCTCGAGCAACGCACTGTAGGCCTGATCGTACATCGGGGCGACGATGTCGCGCATGCCTTCGATCGAGGTGAACGGCTTCGATCCGTGGATGTCCCAGGTGATCTCGTCGAACACCGTCAGAAAAGTATTCACGGTGACGAAGCGCACGCCCGCCTCGATCAAGCGCCGGCTGAGCAGGCAGCTTTGGCCGAAGCGCGTCATGCCGTAACGCTCGCGCGTCTCGGGTTTTTCGCGAGTTAGGTCGAAGGCCTCGCGGGCCTGCGTGCTCGTCATCAGACGGAAGGCCGCCTCGAAGTTGTTGTCGAGCTGCTGGGCGCTGGCGCTCGTCTCGAAGGCCTTCACGCGCTCGTCGACGATGGAGCGTAGCTTGCGGCGCCGCGCGAGTCGTACTTCACCGATTTCCTTGGGGGGCAGCAGGTCGGGCACTTGGAAGTCGGGCTTCGACGGATCGGCCATCAGCACGAAAGGATCGTGCGCCTTGCCGAGGAACCCGGCGTCTTGTCCGTGCGGCAGATTGCCGCCAGTGCGGCCCATCGGCTCGGGCAGGATCACGTGCGCCGGCAGGTCGCTCTTCCGCCCACGCAGGTACGAGACGGCACACCCGGCGTGGGGTGTGTTGATGCCGCCGGTAAAGAGGCGCCCCGTCTGCATCATCTGGTGACCAGTATCGTGGACCGCGGCCGCCGTGTGGTAGCAGCTTCGCACGAGGGAGAACTTGTCGGCGTGCCGCGCCATCTGCGGGAAGATCTCGGAGATCTCGATGCCGGGGGCCGACGTGGTGATTGGCTTGAAGGGACCGCGGATCTCGGCCGGCGCGTCGGGCTTCATGTCCCAGGTGTCGAGCTGGCTCGGCGCGCCCAGGTTGAAGATCATGATCACGCTGCGTTCATCGTGCGCGGGGGTGACGGCGCCCTGCGCCTGCATCGCCATGAGCTGCGGCAGCGTGAGTCCGATGGCCGAGAGGGTGCCCGCCTCGAGAAAATCGCGCCGCGTGATGCCGTCGCAGGTGTGCGCCGTGCCCTTGCCGATCAGTCGCAGCATCGGTCCGATCCCCTGAGTGCGAAAACGCGATTTGCCCCGGCAGAATGCCGAGTTTGGATCGTATCACCGGAGGGGCCGGGAAGCAAGAAAACAGGGGTTTCGATATAGGTTCCGTTTGAAGGGAACGATTACTCGACCCGCATGCACTTTCCGAAGATCGAATTGCCGGTGATGCACAACGGTCGATAAAAAAAGCCCCAACGGGGCAACCGTCAATAGCCAGGGGCGTGAGCCCCTGGAGGTGTGTCGGCTGTTCAATAAGATTTTGAGCCTCATCGGGGCGACAGCAGTACGACGCGATTGTCGCCCCGTTGGGGCTTGGATGTTGGGATTGTGAAAGAATCAGGTCTTTCGCCTTTCGTCCGCTTCCAGGGGCTCACGCCCCTGGCTATTCACTGCCGCTGCTTTGCGGCTGCCGGCTCCTGGCCACCAAACTTCTCGCGACGAGCGACGACGCAATCACTTGCCAGGTGGCTGCTCACGGACTAGCGCACTGATCTGTTTGAACTCCGGCGTGCCGGAGCGTTCGCACCATTCGAACAGGGCGGCTTCGGTGGTGGTGATCGTCGCGCCGGCCGATTCGAGGCGGCGCAGGCCGGTGGTGTAATCGATCTCGAAACGGGAACCGGCGGCGTCGGCCGCCAGGTAGACGCGGAAGCCGGCCGCCATCAGGTCGTGGGCCGTCTGGCTGACGCAGACGTGGGCCTCGATTCCCGAGAGTAGAATTTTTCGCACCCCGCGAGATTCCCATTGGTGGAAGAGCTTGCCGCACTCGCCGCAACTGAAGGCGGTCTTGCCGGGGATATCCCCCAGCAGGCTGGCTAGCTCCGGAACGGTGGGGCCCAGGCCCTGGGGATACTGCTCCGTGCCGGCCAGCGGGAGCCCGAAAATCTTCGCTCCGTCGATCAGGCGCCGAATATTCCACACGATCCGACGATATTCGGGTATCAGCGTGATGAGTTTGCCCTGCACGTCGACGACCAGCAGGGCCGTATCGTGCCGCGACATGAGCTCGGGGCTGCGCGGCAGGGGAGCGGGAGCATCGGGCATGGTTCAACTTGCGCCAGCAGAGGGTTTTGCGGTCGTGGGGAGCGAGTGCTCGAAACTGTCGCCGCGCGCCCAAGTTTCGCCTATGATGGATGCCGCTGTCTACAGGAACCCGCGCGGCCTCCGTTCGTGATGGTCTGCGCGCCCGTCGGTCTAAGGGAGTGTCGTACTCGGATTCCGGCCCCAGGCTCCTTCCATGAGCCCGTTTGAACCAAAGCCGCTGGACGACGTCTCGAACGACGAGACGGTCGAGACGCCGCTGGGCGAGGAGTCTTCTCTCCCGAGCGTCGATCGACCGCAAGTCGCTCTCGTCGAGGGAACCGGTCCGGTCATGGCCGTCGAGACGGCCGAGCTGCTGCGCGACCGGTTGCGCGTGGCGGCCACGCTGCTCGCCTCGACCACGGCCTTCTTCGTCTTGCGCAACTGGCTGGGATTGAGCGAGTCGCGGGACGAGACCATCTTCACCACGCTCTACCAGGGGCTGGCGGTCGTCATCCTGACCGGCGCGACAGTGTTGTTGTGGACGCGAATTCAGCTTTCGCTGGTCGAGTTGCGGGCCGTCGAGGTGGCCGTCTTCGGCATCTTGAGCGCCCTGTTCATCGTGCTGCACTTCAGTTTCCTGCAGCGGATCGTCGACCCCTCGCACCCGTTGCAAGTGGTCGATCCTTACGAGGTGAAGTACCGCGTGATGCTCATCTCGCTCATGTGGTTCGCCTTTATCCTGATCTACAGCACATTTATCCCGAACACGACGCTGCGCGGTTTGATCGTGATGGCACTGATGGCCCTGGCGCCGGTGGCGATCATCTCGTTGCAGGGGCTCGTCCTTCCGGCAATCGGCCGGGTAGTGTTCTGGGGAGACCTGGTGATCGTGGCGGTGGCGATGGCCATTGCTTATACGCTGGGCGCCTACGGCATGTACAAACTCGGGGCGCTGCGCCGCGAGGCCTTCAAGGCACGCCTGCTCGGCCAGTATCGACTGACCGAACAGATCGGCAGCGGCGGCATGGGCGAGGTCTATCTGGCCGAGCATCAACTCCTTAAGCGCCCCTGTGCGATCAAGCTCATCCGTCCGGCCCAATCGACCGATGCCAAGGCCTTGGCCCGCTTCGAGCGCGAGGTGCGGCTGATGGCCAAGCTCAGCCATTGGAATTCGGTCGAGGTGTTCGACTACGGCCGCGCCGAGGATGGCACGTTCTACTACGCCATGGAGTTCCTGCCGGGACTGAGCCTGCAGGAAGTGGTCGAACGGCAGGGTCCGGTTCAACCCGAACGGGCCGTCCACCTGCTGCGGCAGGTCTGTTACGCGCTGGTCGAGGCCCACACGATCGGCCTCGTCCATCGCGACATCAAGCCGAGCAATATCATCGCCTCGAAGCGTGGGGGCGTGTTCGACGTGGCCAAGCTGCTCGATTTCGGCCTGGCGCGCTCGCTCGAGGACACGGGCGATATCAAGCTCACCCAGGAGGGAGCCATCGCGGGGTCTCCCTTCTACCTGGCGCCAGAACGCTTCCTCGAGAATGTCGAAGCGGACGTCCGTGGCGATGTCTATAGCCTGGGGGCGGTGGCGTACTTCCTGCTGACCGGCCAGCCTCCGTTTCGGGGCGACAAGCCTTTGAAGGTGATGATGGCGCACGCCCGCGAAGAGGTGGTGCCTCTCTCGCAACGAACCCCCAACATTCCTGCGGATCTCGAGTCGATTGTCCTGCGTTGCCTGGCGAAGAAGCCGCAGGAACGCTACCAGGACGCGACGGAATTGGAACGCGCCCTGGCGGCCAGCTCGTGCGCGGATCAATGGTCGCAGGACATGGCGGCACATTGGTGGGTCGGTCGCGACGAGGCGCCGCCGCAAAGTACGGACAGCGCGCCTGCGCTCTCCCCCGCCGAGATCGGCACGGAAACGATCGGTTGACAGGGTTTCGGCCCGCCGCGCGGTCCGAGCGTGAGTGGCCGTCGCTGATGCGCGCAAAAAAGAGGCCGCTTCGCGTGAAGCGGCCTTGTACGTGCATGCCGACCGAGTGGAACTTACCCGGCGAGCCGATTGGTCGGGTCGTTCAGCTCCTCGCCGAACAGTTCGTCGTGCGGCAGGGGCATCGTGCGAGCTTCGTCGTCCGTCTCGACCTTCACGTCGTGCGCGCCAGGGAAGAAGAGCTCGGCGGCGGCCTCGAATTGCTCGAGCGCCCGACCGGGATGTCCCTCGGCATGGAGCTTCCGGACGAGTCGGCCCACCAGCTTTTGACCTTCGGGCCAGCGCACGCTCATCATGCAGCCGACGTCGGAGAGCAACTGGTAGATGCGCGCGCGGGTCAGTCCCAACTGCTCGGCCACTTCGCGGACGCTGGCGTCCTCGCCCTGCAACCCCAGGCGGCTTTCGACGAGCTCGGCAATGTTCGCCCCCGCGTCGATCCGCACCTGGGCGACCAGGGGCCGGATGAAGCGCATCTCGACTTCGGCATCGCTCGGCACGCCGGGACGGACCAGCACGCCGGTGATCCAGCTTTCGAGTTCGGTAACGAAACGGGGTACGATCCGCACCGAAAGGGCGCCCGGTGGTCCGAGCCGGCCGAGGATCTTATTCAGCTCGGCGAACACTTCGAGCACCGCGGCGACGCGTTTCTCGCCGTGCGTCTTGAGCTGGCGGATCTTGGCCAACGAAAAATCGGTGTACGTTTCGAGTGGAGTCTGCCACAGCACGCGCGGCAGATGCTCGAGCGAAGGAGCAAAACGCCCCAGCGTTTCGCGTCCCAGACCGTGCTGCAGGACGCATTCGCGCCAGTGGGCCCAGAGCGCCTCGGAAACCACATTCGGGTTGAAGGAATCGCCGGTCACGGGCACGACGACTTCCGCAGTGTCGAACACCGCTTCTTCCGCGGCGGTCGCGGGTTCTTCGTTCGGGTCTTCCTTGGCGACGCGCGCCAGAAGCTTGACGAGCGAATTGATCTTCTTCTGGCCGACGCCGGGCGTGGCGAGCAGCTCTTCGAAAGGGGTCTCGAGCAACTCGCGAATCGTGCAGCCCATGAACGCCAGCGGCAGCCGGCGGTCGGCGGGCAGGGCCCAAAAGGCGAGAGGCTTCTCCAGGCGGTCGGCGTACTGAGGTGCGAGCAGCTCTTGGCGCAGCTTTTCGAAGCGCGAGACGAGCTTGTACTCTGCTACTGCCGAGGTCCGATTCAATTTCATGGGATCCTCCCTGGTCTTGCGTGCCTCGGGGGGGAAGGCACTGGGACCGGTCTCAACTCTCTCCACCATGCTTGGTGGGAGTCGGCGAGCACTCACGACGAATCGCTTCCTGCGACCCGCGCTGCGGTGCTTTCGACTAGTTATCAATCAAAATCACGGCCCTTTGGCTCTCTGTTCCGTGCAGGGCCGGTTGCTCATGCCAAGTGCGATTTATTTCTGTCGCGTCTCGTTGCTTTTCTCTTATTTACGTGTGCGGTTGCCGCCTGGTTTCGATCCCCCCACGCCTTCTTCACATGGTCCGTCCGGTTTGCCTTCTGCTGACACCTGCTGCAGTTTGAGGTGCGCCGGCGGGCAGTAGGGTTCCATGAAGTTAGTCCGCTAGCAGACAGATCCGGACAGTGGAAAAAATCGCTTACCAATTGATGCCAACGGCGGAGTCTAAGAAATCTGGCTTTGCTTTGTCAAGGGCAAGCCTCTGACAGGCAAAGGTTTGCGAAGACTTGGCCACATGGCGTCGGCTCCTTCTCCAGACCGAATTACGAGGAAACTTGTCGGAAATCACTTGGCTCGGTTTGAGCGGCCCATTGTATGCGAATCAGTCGAGCAAATTCCATGCCCCAGTTTCGGTAAATAGCTAATTATTTGGCTTACAATGTTCCTTTACACCTCGAAGGGGGAGCTCGCGAATATTCGCAATTTATTCACGGTTCACACTTTGCGCATTCACACACGGCACCCCCCTTTTGCCGGCGTTCTCTTGATGCCCCGCGCGGCTGTGGTTTGAGCTAAGTTTTTTTCAGGCAGGACACTTCCGTGCTTGGGGAAAGCGCCTTCCCTGCCGCATTCTCCAGCATCCGTGTGATGTCAGTAGGACCAGCCCCTGATCGCTCTTCAATCCTGGTCGGCCACGGCGACGACCATCCCCACCCATGCTCGAACAAAACCTCGACTCCGAAATCGAAACTCTGAACGACCTGCTACACGAACTGGTCGAGTTGCGACGGGCCGTCGCGACGACGCTGGGACGGGAACAGTACGTCTACCACGTGCTCGATCGGGCCATCGAGAGCCACTTCGAACCGGCGTTGCGCCACGCCCTCGATGAATTCCACCGGCAACCGATCGACGTGCAGCGACGCGTGCTGTACGCCGTCTAGCAGCCTCGGCCCGCGATCGGCGAGCGTGCAATCGACGTTGCTTCTAATAGGCGTGGCGATGCCGCAGTCCGCGCCACGGCGTCAGCCAGAGGATCTTCAGATCCAAAAGCAGCGACCAGTTCGCCACGTAATACAGGTCGAACTCGAGCCGGCGGCGCAGCGACGTGTTCCCGCGCCAGCCATTCACCTGGGCCCAGCCGGTCATGCCGGCTTTCACGCGATGGCGTTGCGTATAGCCCGGCAACTCGCGACGAAACCGCTCGATAAACGTGTCACGCTCGGGGCGTGGCCCGACGAGGCTCATGTCCCCCGCCAGCACATTGAAAAGCTGCGGTAGCTCGTCGAGGCTCCACCGCCGCAGCACGCGTCCGACGCGAGTCGTGCGGTCATCGTCGCGTGTGGCCCAAACGGGCCCGGTAGTGGCCTCGGCGTCGAGGCGCATGCTACGGAACTTCAGCATGTGGAAGGTGCGCCCTCCCTGTCCGACTCGCGCCTGACGATAGAAGACCGGACCGGTGCTGGTCAATTTGACCAGCAGCGCGACCAGCGCCATCAGCGGCGCGAGCAGCACAATCGCCGCCAATCCGACTGCCAAATCCACGCTCCGTTTCGCCACGCGGTGCCAGCCGCGGTGGGGGCTTTCGAGCAGGCTCAAGAAGGCCACGTCGTCGATCTCGAGCGTGCGGATGCGCATGCCGGTCAGTTGTGGCACGTCGGGCACGAGTTGCACCTCGACGAACGTGCCCGCCAGTTCCCGATAGATCCGCGGCAATTCGCCATAACGGGCCAGGGGGAGCGCCACGAACACGTGATCGATATCGTGTTCGGCGACGATCTGTCCCAAGCGGTCGATCGTGCCGAGACGGGGGAGCACGTTCGATTCGACCGGCGCCAGTTGATCGTCGACAAAGCCGACCGCGTCGAGCCCGGTCCAGTCGTGGCGCTCGATGGTTCGCGCGACCCGCCGCCCCGTGCGACCCACGCCGACGATAACGGCCCGGCCGTAGTTCAAGCCGTTGCGTCGCAAGCGTTTGAGCACCTGCCACACGGCGCGGCGGGCCACCGCCATTCCCAGCACGTTGAGCGCGGGAAACAGCAGCAGCGCCAGGCGCGACTCGTACAGATCGCGACGAAAGAACGTGACGGCGATGGTGATCAGAAAGAGCAGCCCACTAGCGCGGCAGACGACGCCGAGCTCGCGCGGAAGCTCGCGCAGGCGGTGAATTTCGTAGAGCCCCGCGGCGCGGTAGGCCACGGCGGCCGACACGAGCACGAAGGGAATGCCGGCCACGACGAGCTCGAAGCGGGGAATCCCTTCGGGCGAGGCCACCAGGCCGAAGCGTAGCGCATAGGCCGCGAGCCAGGCCGCGACCGTCACCGCAAGATCGACGAGCAGAAAGACATGCGCCAGCTTTTGACCGTGACGTCGGTACATCCTTGTACCCTCGCACAGCGGAGTGAAAAGAAGTCCCCGCGCGGCAAGGTAGACTGCCGCGCGGTGGACCCTTGTAGCACTCGCGCTGGCACGGGTCAACGCGAGCTGGCCCTGCTGGCTAATAGCCTGGGGAAGACTGCCCCCGTGGTGCATTCTTCCCCCCTCGCCAGGTTCGCAGCGAAGCAGCTCACGGCTCGCACAGGCCGAGGAATACTTCCCCGACCTGCTAGCGCGGCTTGAAATGAATGCTGCAGCTACCGCTATCGCAGGCCTCGACCTTGCCGAACAGCAGGTAGCGCCGCGTGGCGAACTGGGAGTAGCACCAGCGCCAGAAGGGCATCGAGCCGGGGATGTACAGCAAGGGCGCCAACCACCACAGGCGGCGCAGCCGCCGCGTCAGATAGCGTAGGGCGTCGGCGCCCCGATGCCGGCGGCCGGTGGCCCCCTCGATGATGTACATGTTGCGCATCAGCTCGTCGTGATCCAGATCGGGCCAGCGACGGGCGACCTCGGGATCGTGCAACGACAGATAGGCCAGCCGTTTCTGGCAATCGAAGAACTGCAAGCGTTCAACCCCCGCCAGGCAAAACTTGCACTGTCCGTCGTAGAGCACGATGTCGGCCTGGGGCCGATCGGTGGGGGTCGGAATCGTGCGGGGCTCGGGGCGGGCAGGCTTGTCGGCAGTCGCGGTGGCGGTCATGGCTATCACCTGGGACAGGCCCCCGCCCGGCAGCCGGCCCTGCCGCAAGGCAGGCCACTACCGGGGCGCGGGTAAATCGTAGGGGGGCAGCGGGTGAGCAACAAGCTCAGTCGCGCGGCTCCCCCCCAGTGCAACCGCAAGCCGTACACGCCGCGCAACGGGCCGTAAAGTCTTCGTGGAACGCTCCTGCGACGCACATTTCGGGCAAATCCGTTCGCCCCAGGCGGTTCGACTCCGCTAAACTTACAACGTGCGTGAGTACACTATATAGAAGCGGTTAGCCAGGCGCGTCGCGACGCCCGGCCGGCTGCTAGTGGAATGGACCGTGGCCGGCGGTGATCCCGCCGTTCGTTGCCGCGGTTTCTGTCTGGGAGATCGCCAAGATGGACGTGCTGCGACGTCAAGTACAACGTGCCTTGCGCCGACTCATCTTCGAGCAGTTTCTCCGCGCGCTCGGGTGGAGTTGGACGGCCACCTTGTGCCTCGCCGCCCTGGGCATTGGCGTGGAAAAGTACCGCCCGCTGGGCATCGGGCCGGCGGCCTGGCTCGTGGGGGCGCTCGCCGCGGGGATCGCGATCGCGCTGGTCTGGACGGCGTGGCGCCGCCGCCGGACCATGGACGCCGCCATCGAGATCGACCGCCGTTTTCAACTCAAGGAACGCGTCTCCAGTTCGTTGTCGCTCGACGAGGCGACGCGCGAGACCCCGGTGGGCCGTGCCTTGATTGCCGACGCGGCGGCGCGGGTCGAGCGCCTGCACGTGGGAGAACAGTTCCGCGTGCGTTTGACGCGGGCGTCGTGGTTGCCCTTGGCGCCGGCCGTGGTGGCGTTTCTGGTGGCGTGGCTGCTGAACCCGGTGCCTGCCCAGCAGCAGGCCGTGGCCCGGCAGGAAACGCTCGAAGTCAAGAAGCAGATCAAGACGACGTCGACGTCGCTCGAGAAGAAGCTGAGCGAGCGCCGCAAGAAGGCCGAGGAAGAAGGGCTCACGGCAGCCGAAGAGCTCTTCAAGAAGTTGGAAGAGGGGACGCGCGAGTTGGCCGACAAGGAGCAGGACGATCGCAAGCAGGCGCTGACTGGCCTCAACGACCTGGCCAAGGAGTTGGAAAAGCGGCGCGAGGAACTTGCCGGCTCGAAGGAATTGAAGGAACAGCTCAGCCAGCTCGAGAACTTGCAGGCAGGCCCTGCCGACCGCTTTGCCCAGGCCGTGCGCGAGGGAGATACCGAACGGGCCCTCAAGGAACTCGAAAAGCTGCAACAGAAGCTGCAGGATGGCCAACTGGGCGAGGCCGAGCAGAAGCAGCTTGCCCAGCAGATGCAGGCGATGGCCGAGAAGCTCAACCAACAGGCGCAGAAGCAAAAAGAAGCACGGCAAAAGCTCGAACAGGAACTGGCCAAGGCGCAGAAAGAAGGGCGCAAGGCCGACGCCCAGCAGATGGAACGCCAGCTAGCCAGCATGTCCAAGCAGGCCCAGCGCGAGAAGGACATGCGTAAAATGGCGCAGCAGTGTGCCGAGTGCGCCGAGGCAATGCAGCAGGGAGACAACAAGAAGGCGGGCGAAGCGTTGGCGGACATGCAGTCGCAAATGGAGTCGCTCCAGCGCGAGATGCAAGAGCTCGAACAGCTCGACGAGGCGATGCAGGAGATCGCCGACGCCAAGGGGGCCATGAAGTGCAAACAATGCCATGGCGCCGGCTGCAAAGTCTGCCAGCAAGAGCGCGAAGGCAAGAACTCGCGTCCCGGGCATGGTGTCGGTCGCAATAAGAAGCCGGGACCCGATCTCGCCACCTCGACCTACGACACGAGCGTGCGACAGAAGGTGAAGCCTGGCGGCGGGGTCATGGTGGGCGAGGTGGATGGCCCGTCGAGCAAGGTCGGCGTCGAGCAGGAGATTCAGTCGCAGTTCCAGAACGTGGAATCGGCGGCCGAGGATCCACTCACCGGCCAGCGTCTGCCACGCGGTTATCGCGAGCATGCGCAGAAATACTTCGATGCGTTGCGCGAGGGAGAATAAAGTCCCGTGATTGCTGCCTGGCCTTCGATGAAATCGCCTCGCTTGCGCGAGACGCTCTGTATCGGCGCGTGGGTGTGGGCGATCTTTTGCGCGGGTGTGCTTTTGCCGCGCGCCGAGGCCGCCGACGCCGCTATCCCCGCGAAGGCGCCGGCAGACAAGTTAGAAGTCGTCGAAGAGAAGTATCCCGACGGCACGCTGAGACTACGCTGTGAGATGCGCCTTTACGCCAAGGGGCAACTCGTGCCGCACGGCGTCGAAACGCGCTACTTTCCCGACGGCAAAATGTCGAGCCAGCGCCACTTTCAGGATGGCCAACTCGACGGCGTGGCCCAAGAGTGGCATCCCAACGGGCAGTTGCGCATCGAGAACAACTACCGGCGCGGCGCGCGCGAGGGACGCGAGGTACGCTACACGCCCTCGGGCGATTTGGCCCTCGAGGCCCATTACGTGAATGACAAGCGTCATGGTCCTTATGTCGATTTTCAAGGCCCAAACGTGAAGCGCCTCGAAGCGAGTTTCAAGGCCGGGCTCTACGACGGCACGGTGACCATCTGGTACCGCAGTGGGAAAACGCAGTCGGTCGAAAACTACGTGGCAGGCATCAAGCACGGGCCCGCCCAGAAGTGGTTCGCCAACGGCTTGCTCGCCCGCGAAGAGCACTACGATCGCCACCGCTTGCACGGGCATGTGCAGGAATGGCACGTCGGCGGCCAGCTCAAGTTCGAGGGGGACTACGACGACGGCTACCTGACCGGCAAGGCAACGAAGTACTATCCCGATGGTGCGCCACAGATCGAGGCCGAGTATCTGAGCGGCCTGATTCACGGTCATTGGCGCGAATGGGGCGAGGCGCCCGGCCATCATTTGATCGTCGACGCGTTGTACCAGCACGGCAATCTCCACGGCGTCGAGATCAATTACTTTCCCGACGGCGTGAAGCAGCGCGAGGCCCTCTACGAGCATGGCCGGCAGCAGGGAGAGTGGACCGAATGGCACGCCAACGGCGAGCGCCGCGCCGTCGGACGCTACGTCGACGACAAGCTCGACGGACGTATCGACTACTGGCACGACAATGGCCGCCCCATGGCGGTGCAGTTTTATAAGAAGGGCTTTCCCATCGACACCTGGTCGCAGTGGGATGCAGAGGGCGTGTTGATCTCGCAGGTCCTGTACGAAGACGGATTGCCCACTTCGGAGGTGACGGTCCAGCAGCCACATCCGACCGATTTCGATGCCGACAAGCTGCCACCATTGCGCGACGCCGACAGCGAGACAGCGGCGACGGCGGGCAAGTCGAAAGGGGGGGCGAACAAGCCGAATGCCGCGCCGTTAAGTTCGGGGTTGCCGGGCAAGACGTCGCTGCCGGAGCAACCTTTGGCGAACCCGGCGTCGGTCCGGCCAGGAGGGATTCCCCGACCTGGTAGCGCGCCGGCTCCCGGTCAGAATCAGCCCGCGGCGGGCGCGCCCGGACAGGCTCCGCGGGGCTCCACCACGCCCAGCAACGTGCAGCCGGGGGCCGTTCCGTTGGGCTCAGCGACCGGCGCCGCGCCGGCGCCGGCCCGATCGCCAAAGAAGGAGTAGCGTACGGTCTGTGCTTTAGCGCGGACGAGCGCGGGCGACGACCCCTTCTTCCGGGCTGCTCGCCGTGGCATAGAGTCGCTTCGGAATACGACCGGCCAGATAGGCCATGCGGCCCGACTCCACGGCCCCCTTCATGGCACGCGACATGAGCAACGGATCGTGCGCATGCGCGATGCCCGTGTTGAGCAGCACGCCATCGACCCCCAGCTCCATGGCGATGGTGACGTCGCTCGCGGTGCCGACGCCGGCGTCGACGATCACCGGATAGTCGGGATCGTTTTCTTTGAGGTACTCGAGGCAGATGCGAATGTTGTTCGGATTGAGCACTCCCTGTCCCGAGCCGATCGGGCTGCCCGCGGGCATGACGCTGGCCGCCCCCGCTTCCTTCAAGCGACGCGCGGTCACCGGATCGTCGGTCGTGTAACACAAGACCTGGAAGCCTTCGTCGACCAGGCGCCGGGTAGCTTCGAGCGTCGCGACGGGATCGGGCAGCAACGTGCGCGTATCGCCCAGCACTTCGAGCTTGACCCAATCGGCGCCGGGGTTTTCGAGCCCCAGCAGGATCTCGCGCCCCAGCCGCGCCACGCGCACGGCATCGTCGGCCGTGAAGCAGCCAGCCGTGTTGGGCAATAGCAGGTAGCGCTCGGGATCGATGAAGTCGAGAATGTTGCGTCCCGCCTGATCGACCAGGCGCTCGCGGCGCACGGCGACGGTGATGCAGTCGGTGCCAGAGAGGGCCAGCGCCTCGGCCATCAGCTCGTAGCTGGCGTACTTGCCCGTGCCGACGATCAGACGGCTCGACAGCGTGTGCGTGCCGATGCGCAAGGCGGCATCGGACTCGAGAGACGTGCTCATCCGAGCGCTAACCTCCTCCTACGAGGGTGACGACTTCCAACTGGTCGCCGGCGGCCAGTTCGTGCTGGGCCTGGCGCGCGCGCGGCACGAGCTCGAGATTCACTTCGACCGCGCAGTGGCGCGGTGTTACGCCGAGATCTTCGAGCAACCGGGCGACGGTCGTCCCGGGGGGGATCGTGCGCGGTTCGCCGTTCACCGTGATTTCGAGCGACATGGCCTGCGCGTGTTATTCCTGCTCGCGAATGGCGACATTGCGGAACTGCTTCACGTCGAGCGCGACAAAGCTGCCGGTGAAAGGTTGATTGCGGCGATGGGAGGTCGGATCCCAGGGAATCGCGTAGGCGCCGACCTTGCCGCTGCTGAGCTCGGCGATGTACACAACCGAATTGGCGGGCTGGAAGCGGGCGCCCCCGCGCACCAGGTTGGCGAACCCGGTCACCATCAGAAAGCGGGGGTTCTTCGCCACGTCGACCTGGAAGTCCCCCATGATGTTGTATTTGTAGAAGGCGATGAACTTGCCCGACTGAACGCCCAGGGCGGCGGCCATCAGGTCGCCGGTGAGAAAGTCGAGGAAGTAGACCGCTTCGATGTCTTCGTCGAGGGCGCCGGTGGCGATGGCGAAGTTGTCGTGCCGGTCGGTCGCCACGGCGTGCAGCGGCGTGTCGGGCCAGCCCGGCAGCAAGCTGCCGACAAACATTCCCAAGCACAATCCGAGCACGAGCCAAGCGCCGCGCGATTGCTTCCAAGCCTGCCACATATCGACCGCCTCCTCCCCTCGCTGTCCTGAGAATGGAACACCTCGCTCCATGCCGGGTCATCGTACAACAGGTCTGGCGGGCCTGCCAGCCAAAGGCGGGCACGACAGGCGAACCTGGGCGACGTGGCGCCCTTCGAGTATTCTAGGCGCCTGACTCCTTCCAACGCCTTCCGCGACACCCCTAGACGACCACGATGCCGACCGACCTCGTTCGCCAGGAAATCGCCGCGACGGCTCAGATCGTGGTGGTCAAGATCGGCACTCGCCCCCTGACGTCGGCCTCGGGCACGCTCGACGAGGGACGCGTCGCGGCGCTGGCCGCCGAGATCAACGGCATTCTCGCCTCGGGGCGCAAGGTGGTGCTGGTCAGTTCGGGCGCCGTCGGCGCCGGCATGGGGCAGCTTGGGCTGACGAAGCGCCCGGCCGATCTTGCCCATCTGCAGGCAGTGGCCGCGGTGGGGCAGGCCTATCTCGTGCAGACCTACGACCGCGCGCTCCGTGCCAATGGTCGCCACGCCGCGCAGGTGCTGCTTACGGCGCAGGATCTGGAAGACCGCCAGCGCAATTTGAACGTCCGCAATACCATTCTCACGCTGCTCGAGCTGGGCGCGGTGCCGATCATCAACGAGAACGACACCGTCAGCGTCGAAGAGCTGCAAACCACCTTCGGCGACAACGATCGCCTGGCGGCGCTGGTGACGAACCTGATTCGCGCGCCGCTCTTGATTATTCTCTCGGATGTCGAAGGGCTCTATTCGAGCGACCCGGCGCTCCCCGACGCGCAGGTGATTCCCACGGTCACGCGGCTCGATGAATCGATCTGGGGTCTCGTGCGCGATCGTTTCACGGGGCTCAGCAAAGGGGGCATGGCCAGCAAGCTCACGGCCGCGCAGATCTGCACCGCCGCGGGGGAGAACGTCATCATCGCCGGCGGCAAGCAGTCGGGCAGTTTGACGCGCATCCTGGCCGGCGAGACGGTGGGCACGCTCTTCCTGGCGCAAGGCGCCGCCATCACGGCGCGCAAACGTTGGATCGGTTTCACCGTGCCGCCGCGCGGGTATCTCACGCTGGACGACGGCGCGCGCCGCGCCATCGAACGGGACGGTCGCAGTCTGCTCGCCATTGGCGTCACCGCAGCCGAGGGCAACTTCTACAAGGGGGATATCGTCGGCCTGCGCGACGCACGAGGCGTCGAGTTCGCCCGTGGCATCATCAACTATTCGCTCGAAGAGGTGCTCAAGATCAAGGGCCTGCGCACCGAGTCCATCGCGGCCGCGCTGGGGCAGTGCCCTTATCAAGAAGTGATCCATCGCGATAACTTGATGGTCACGAACTCCTCTGGTGAGAGTAAGCAGGCGACGCGCTAACCATCTCCTCGCAGGGCATGTTTCACCCGGCACGCATCCAAATGCACCGTATCTTTTAGGCCGGATCAAAGCTCGTCGGCAGCTTGCAGATCTGCGGGCGTCAGGCGGCCATCGTGCAGCGCGGAAGCGACCAGCGCGCGGCGACAGCCGGCCGCGGCCACCGCGCGCAGGTCGTCGAGGCCGCGCACGCCCCCGCCGGCGACAAGTTCGACGTGCGGCGCCGCTACGTGAATGCGCCGGCACAGATCGAGCGTGCCGAGGCCGGCGTCTTGTCCCACGTTCGCCAGATCGAGCACGATCATCCGTTCGACGCCGGCGGTCAGCGCCGCGCGCGCAACGTCGAACGGGTCGGCGCCGAACGCTCCTTCGTGCCGCGCCAGAGGCGAGCCGTGTTTGAGATCCAAGCTGAACACAAGCCGCGAGGGACCGACGGCGGTGAGCATCTCGGCGAGTTGCTGCGGATTCCGGAGAGACTCGAGTCCCGCGATGACGCCGGTGAGCGAACGATCGTGGGCCACGAACTCGGCCAGTTCATTAGCGCGCGGCAGGTCAGCCAGGCCGGCATCGACCCACAGGTCGTACCCGCTCGACAGGAGCGCGGCGTACGTGTCCCAGGCAGGCTCGTGGCCGGCGATCGCATCGAGATCGGCCAGATAGAACTCGCGGCTGGCGAAGCGCTCGGCGATCGCGTGGGCAACGTCGACGGGCTGGGGCGACGCGATCAGAGGGCTCTCGAGGGGGCGATACTCGTCGCGGCGTCCGCCGATGCCACGCACGACGACGCCCGACATCAAATCCAGGACCGGCAGCACGCGCACGCGATTTATCCTTGGGGAGTCACGCCAGGATCTTGCGAATCACCCGGCCGTGGACGTCGGTCGGGCGACGTACGGCGCCGTGGAAATACAGGTGAGTTGCTCGCGGCCTTCTGCAACCGAACCGGGTACCGAGCGGAGTACAATTCCCTAGGATTTCCACGCGTCATGGTAGCAGCGGGAGAGCGGGGCGACGAATTTATTCGCCCGACGTGGCGGGGCTGAAGTTCGTTGGTGGAAACCAATTGCGAACGTCGTCCGGCGATTGTCACGCGCCTTGTACCCGGCTACCATGAATCACTTACGGCAATCAGCCATTTACACCGCTCCGCGCAGTCAATGAGGCTAGGGCGCCCAACGGAAGCCCAGAACGCGTACTTGCACCGTTCTTTTCAGCAGCTCGTTGGCCGCGCGTACAGCAAAACCTTTCGTGCCAGGAGGGAAGGTCATGCGTATATCAATATGGGGAACGTTTGCACTCATCGTGGTCGCGTCGACCGTCGGTTGTGCGAAGCATGAGGGAGAGGCTGCCAACGGCGGCAAACCGGCCGCCAAGGTGACGGTGATCGAACCGGGCGCCGAGGCGCGACAGCAGGCGCAAGAGGCCTTGATCGCCGCCAAGCCCGGCGAGGTGATCGAATTCGCCGAAGGGACGTTCGATCTCGACATGACCCTTTCGCTCGAAGATACGCCCGGCGTGACGATTCGCGGCCGCGGCATGGACAAGACGATTCTCAACTTCGCCTCGCAGGGGGCCGGCGCCGGCGGCGAAGGGATCAAGGTGGCCGCGGGTTGCGACAACTTCGCGATCGAGGATCTAACGATCCGCGATACCAAGGCCGACGGCATCAAGGTGCAAGGCATCGACGGCTGCACGTTCCGTCGCGTGCTCGTCGAATGGACGCGCGGGCCGCACCCCGACAACGGTGCCTACGGCGTCTACCCGGTGCTCTCGAAGAACGTGCTCGTCGAGCACTGCACCGTTACCGATTGCTCGGACGCCGGCGTCTACGTCGGCCAGTCGGAGAACGTCATCGTGCGCAACAACATCGCCGAGCGCAACGTGATGGGCATCGAGATCGAGAATACCACCGGCGCGGACGTGTACGACAACATCTGCCGCGGCAACACCGGCGGCCTGGGCGTGTTCACGCTGCCCGGTCTCGACAAGAAAGATGGCAGCCACTGCCGCGTCTACAACAACGAGATTACCGATAACAACCACGAGAACTTCGCCAAGGCGGGCAATATCGTGGCGTCGGTTCCCTCGGGCACGGGCCTGATGATCATGGCCAACGACCATGTCGAGGTCTTCAACAACAAGATTCGCAATAACCAAACCTCGAACGTCTCGGTCATCAGCTTCCTGGCGACCGGCACGAAGTACGACGATCCGAAGTTCGATCCGTATCCCGAGGCGGTCTATATTCACGACAACGAAATCTCAGACGGGGGCAAGAATCCGCAAGGAGAGTTCGGCCTGCTGTTGAAGACGGTCATCACCGAGATGCCGGTGCCCGACATCATCTACGACGGCATCCTGCCCCCCGAGGATCGACTGGTCGATGGCCAGCTTCCGCCGGAAAAGGGGATCTACTTCAAGAACAACGGCGACGCCGATTTCGTGTACCTCGACATGGTGAAGCTGCAAGAGGGGGACCCCTCGGGCATGACGCGCGACCTGTCGAAGTTCGAGGGCGAGCTTCCGCCGCTGTCGGCGATTGTGATTGAAGGAGTGGAGTAACGATGCGAAGCGGCGTGTCTCGCCGGCGACTTTCGTGCTGCGCCGCTATTGTCTTGCTGGCGGTCGCGTGGAGTGGTTGTAGTTCGAAATCGGGCGCCCCCATCGTCGAGGAGGGGCCCCCCGAGAAGCTCTCGGCGTATGGTCTCTTCGTGGGGAATGGCGCCACGCAAGAGCCGGCCGCGGGGGTGATTCCCTACGCGCTGAACACGCCTCTCTTCTCGGACTACACGTCGAAGTATCGTTTCGTGAAGTTGCCGGCCGGCACGAGCGCGACGTACCACGCTGAAAAGCCGTTCGACTTCCCGGTCGGCACGGTCATCGCCAAGACGTTTGCGTATCCGCACGACATGCGCGATCCCAGCCAGGGAGAGCGGCTACTCGAAACGCGCATCCTAGTACATGAAGAGTCGGGCTGGGTCGGCCTGCCTTATCTCTGGAACGAGGAGCAGACCGAGGCCACGCTACAGTTGGGGGGCCGCATCATGCCGGTCTCCTGGACGCACACCGACGGGGCCGAGCGCAAAATCGACTACCTGGTGCCCAATGCCAACCAGTGCAAGGGGTGCCACAAGGTCGAAGACAACATCATGCGCCCGATCGGCCCCAAGGGGAGCCAGTTGAACGGCGATTTCGTCTACGCCGGCGGTAGCGAGAATCAATTGACTCATTGGACGAAAGCGGGGGCCTTGTCGGGTGCCCCGGCGCCGGCCGACGCGCCGCGCATGGCGGTGTGGGACGATCCACATTCGGGCACGCTCGACGAACGCGCTCGCGCGTGGCTGGACGTGAACTGTGCGCACTGTCACAACGGCCGCGGACCGGCCCGGAATTCGGGGCTCGACCTGTCGGTGGCACAGGCCGAACCGTTCAAGTTCGGCATCTTCAAGCCACCGGTCGCCGCCGGACGCGGCTCGGGCGGACTGAAGTACGACATCGTGCCGGGCGAACCGGATCAGTCGATCCTGGCCTTCCGCATCGCCTCGAGCGAAGCCGACGTGATGATGCCCGAGCTGGGCAAGCGGCTCGTGCATGAGGAAGGGGTGGAACTGATCCGCGAGTGGATCGCCGCGATGCCGGCGGAAACCAGTGCCAAGTCACCGCAGGCCGGGCAGTGAATGGCGATTCGGAGTGGGTGCTCACTCGGTCATGAGCAATCTTCGAATCGCCCAAACTCGTGGTGCCATTACGAGATGTCAATTCCCAACCGAATAACAGTCGAGTTCACCCGGCAAGAAGCTTTGGTGCTTTGGGATTTCTTATTTCGGTGCAGCGATCTCGGCCAAGGATATTCCTTTGAGGATCAGGCAGAGGAACGCATGCTGTGGGAATTAGAAATCCGGCTTTAACAACAACTGACAGAGATTATTCTCGACAACAAACATTACCGGCGGGACGTTGAGATCGCTCGCGAGGCCGTGAAAACGGCATTCCTTGACTGATTCCGCATCGCACACCATCGTTTTTTGATTTCCGGCGGCGCCACAGTAGACTTGAGGGATCGGGCAAACCTCGGGTCACGGTATGAGCTCACAACCCCTCAATACGTTCGCTGCCTTCGAAGCGCAGGCTCATTTTCCAGAGTTGCTGGAAAAAGTGGCCTCGGGTGAAGAGATCATCATCACCGAGCATGGGCAGCCGGTCGCGCGGATTGTGCCCGTGGCACGCCAGCACACTCAGGAAGAGCGTCGCGACGCGATTCGGAGGATTCAAGAACTCCAGAAGGGGTTAAGTCTAGGCGACCTCAAGATCCGCGATCTCATCGAAGAGGGCCGGCGATGAGCGCGGCGTTTGTCGTGGACGCGTCCGTCGCTCTGACTTGGCTCTTCAAAGACGAAGCCACCGAAAGCACGGATACACTTCTCGTGCGCCTCGAGCAGGAAACTGCCTTGGTGCCAAGCTGGTGGTTCCTCGAGATTGCCAACGTCGTGGGGCTTGCCGAACGAAAGGGACGCATTACCGAGGTCGAATCGGCGCGGTTCATCTCGGATTTGCTCAAGCTTGGAATAGAAGTAGAACTCCTCTCGCCTGAACAGCCCTTCTCCCAGTTCTTACCTCTCGCGAGAAAGTTTGCCCTTACTTGTTACGACTCGATGTATTTGGAACTTGCACAACGACGACAATTACCTTTGGCATCGTTGGACGAACAATTGCACAAAGCGGCCAGTTAATGTGGCGTGGCGCTCCTTGGCAAGTGATGCCGCCTTCATCAAAGCGGATCGTTCGCTCGTAGATGATCTTTAATGGTTGCTCCGTTCGACTACATCGAAGGTGTCATCGCCGCCTATCGCCAGGCGGCCGAGGCGAATCGGCGCACGCCGGGGCGCGAGGGAAACGTCGTCGTCATTACGCCCGAGATGGCGGACGACGTGCTCGTGACGGCCGACCTGCACGGCCATCGGCGCAACTTCAACGCGATTCGCAAGCTGGCCGATCTCGACAACCATCCGCGGCGGCACCTCATCATGCAGGAGGTCTGCCACGGCGGGCCAACCTATCCCGAGAATGGCGGCTGCATGTCCCACTCGATGCTCGAGGACGTCGCCAAGCTCAAGGCGAAGTATCCCGACCGGGTTCACTTCATCCTCAGCAATCACGAGCTCGCCGAGATGACGGAATACCCGATCCTCAAGGCGAAGAAGATGCTCAACCTGCTGTTCCGCATGGGCATGCAGGTGATGTACGGTCCGGCCGTCGACAAGGTGCGCGAGGCAATGGTGGCGTTCTTGAAGTCGTGTCCGCTGGCCGTGCGTCTGCCGGGGGACGTGGTGGTATGCCACACGCTGCCCGAGCAGGTCGATCGCAAGGGCTTCGACACGAGCATTCTCGAGAAGCAGCTCGAGGCGATCGACTTCCGCGAGCATGGACGCGTATTCGAGCTGGTGTGGGGACGCGACTTCCGGCGAGAGAACGCGGTGGCGTTTGCCCAGGCCATTTCGGCCAACGTGCTGATCCACGGCCACGAGCCCTGCCCGAATGGCTTCGACGTACCGAACGACGTGCAGGTGATTCTCGATTGTACGGGAGACAAGGCCACGTGCCTGTTGCTGCCGACCGATCGGACCTACACGCATGGTGAGATCGTGGGCCGTCTCGCGCGGCTGACTTAAATCGCGGCGGAGGGGAGACGTCGATGCCCCCGAGCAAGAAGCCCCCGCGCGGGAAATCGCCTCCGACGACGACTCCTGCTCCGCCGGCGGCGGAACAGGCGGGGGCTGGCTTGCCGCGCTTCACGCTGGCCACGCTGTTCCGGCTGATGCTCATCGCCAGCGTGCTCTGCGCCGTCTTGGGCGGACTGCTGCGCAGCAAGATGGCCTGGGTCGAAGCGGAGTCGAGTTCCGCCACCTTTGTCGTGATAGCACTGGTGGCGCCGCTGGCGGTATTGGTGGCCGTCAGCGTGATCGCCAGCGGCTCGGCGGCGGCCTGGGAGGCCTATCGACGCTATCGCCGGCGACCCTGAGGGGAAGGGAAGGGGCCGAGCCCCGCGCCGCTGATCTTGGCCGCACGCGCGGCATCTGTTACAAGACGCCGCTCATCATTTGGCGGTATCTCTGCCTGCCGGTCTGCGCAGGCGCACCTTCATGGATCCAGGTCGCGTGCCACAAGAAAAAACATCTCGTCCCAGCACGTTCGGTCGCGCGATGCGCATGGCGCTCCAGCACCGTCTGTTGTTTGTCTCGTCGGTGGTCTGTGCCATCGTCGTCGGCGTCATGTGGGGGGCCAACATCGGCCCGGTCTACCCGTTCGTCGAGGTGATCTTCAAGCGCAGCACGATGCAGGATTGGGTGCGTACGAAGATCTCGGACGCCGAGGCGACCGCCGCGCCGATTCGCGCGCAGGCGACGGAACTCGAAGCACAACTGACGAAATTGCAAGGTGACGCGAGGCAAGAGGCCGATCGCGAGCTGGCCGGCGTCCGTCATCGCCTGGCGGCCGAAGAACGCGCCGTCGCCAATTACGAGTTGGCCAAATACTACATCGATCGCTTCCTGCCGCACGACGCCTTTCAGACCCTCGTGCTGATCGTGCTGCTGCTGATCGTGGGCACGCTGATCAAAAGCGTGTTCTTCATCGCGCAGTCGATCCTGGTCAGCCTGCTCGTGCAGCGGACAACATTCCAATTGCGCAACGAGTTCTATCGACGCACGCTGCGCATGGATCTGGCCACCTTCACCGATGAAGGGACGAGCGACCTGATGTGCCGCTTCACGCAGGACATCGAGTCGCTGGCCGCCGGCATGAAGGCCCTCTTCGGCAAGGCCATTCGCGAGCCGCTCAAGATGTTCGTCTGCTTCGCCGGCGCGGCGCTGATTAGCTGGCAGTTGCTGGTGCTGTCGCTGGTCGTGGCTCCGATTGCCGCCTACCTGATCGGTTCGCTGGCCAAAACCCTGAAACGCGCCAATCGCAAGGCCATGGAAGAGATGTCGCAACTCTACGGCGTGCTCGAAGAGACGCTGCAGGGGATCAAGATCGTGAAGGCCTTTACGATGGAGCGCTCCGAGCGGGCCCGCTTCCATCGCGCCGGCAAGAAGTACAACAAAAAGGCGGTGCGGATCGATCGTTACGATTCGCTGACGCGCCCCCTGACCGAGTTCATGGGCATCGTCACGATCTGCCTGGCGCTGATGGCGGGGGCCTACCTCGTACTCGAGCAAAAGACGCATCTCTTCGGCATTCGCATGAGCGACCGCCCCTTCGACGTGGGGGCACTCGTGCTGTTCTACGGCTTGCTGGCTGGCACGAGCGATCCGGCCCGGAAATTGTCGGAAATCTTCAGCCGTATCCAGCGTGCGTCGGCGGCGAGCGATCGCATCTTTGCGATGATCGATCGGGAGCCGACGATCAAGGATCCCCCCGCGCCGCGCAAGCTGGGGCGCCACGCGCGCGAGTTGCACTTCGACCGCGTCGAGTTCGCCTATCGTCCGGGCGTGCCGGTGGTCAACGACGTGAATCTCCGCGTCCCTTTTGGCGAGACGATCGCCATCGTCGGACCGAACGGCTGCGGCAAGTCGACGCTGGCCAATCTGATTCCGCGCTTTTTCGATCCGGTATCGGGCTCGGTGAAGCTCGACGGCGTCGATCTGCGCGAGGTGCGGTTGCGCGACCTGCGGCAACAGATCGGACTCGTCACGCAGGAACCGCACCTGTTCGATGACACCGTGCTCAACAACATTCGCTACGGGGCGCCGCATGCCACGCGCGAGCAAGTGATCGAGGCGGCCAAGCAGGCGCACGCCCACCGCTTTATCGAAGAGCGTTTGCACGCGGGCTACGAGAGTGTCGTTGGTCCGCGCGGCGGACAACTCTCGGGCGGTCAGCGGCAACGGATCGCGCTGGCGCGGGCGATCCTGCGCGATCCTTCGATCCTGATCCTCGATGAAGCCACCAGCCAGGTCGATCTCGAAAGCGAGCAGCTCATTCAGAAGGTGCTCGAAACATTCGTGCGGAACCGGACCACGTTCCTCATCACGCACCGCATGGCCACGTTGGCCCTGGCCGATCGGATCGTGGTGATGAATTCAGGGCGGATTCTCGACATCGGCACGCACGAAGAGCTGGTGCGCCGCTGCGATCTTTACGCCCGGTTGTACGATATCCAACTCCGCGAGATTGCATGACCCGTGAGGGGGCCAGGCGACGGCAAACGGGCGCGCGGCGAAGTGGCCGGGGGCGGTTGCCGGGCGCGGCGAAAAGCCTTACCATGCACGTGGTTGTCGTGGATTCCCTCCTTGGGCGAAGGATCGCCCGGTTCGCTGCTTTTTCTCCCCGAGGTGAGACCGTTCCTGGCGCGGCGTGCGCGCCCGGGGGCTGGCTCCCGTTGACCATTCATGTCGCGCAATGGCGAAGTCTCAGCACGTCGACGAGCTTTTCGAGACGATCTTCGAGAACGCCGTGCGCATGGCACGGGCGACCGACGCTGACGCACTGCTGTTGCTGGCCGAGCGTCCGATCGATTGGGCCAAGGCGAAGGGGCTGGCCGACGGCGTGAAGCTGCTGGCGGCGGCCTCGACTCCCGATTGTCTTGCCGGCGCGCAAGAATGCGGCTTGCCGACGGTGATCGTGGGAGTCGTCGATCTGCCCGTCTACGAGCGGCTCACGCAGGCCTTGTTGGAAAGCGTGGCCGACGACATCCTCGCGCCCGGTTGTCGTGTCGTGTCGCTCTACAGTGGCTTCGAGGAGCGCGAGTTCGATTCGCTCAGCCTGCTCGACCTGGGCGAGCACTTGGGTCGTCTCACCGTGGCCGATCTGCGCCAGCTCGAAAGCCGCGTCCCGCTCGAAACGCTGCGCACGGTGGTGAACCTGGCCCTCGAGATCGGCCGCGAAGGTCGCGAAGGAAAGCCGATCGGCACGCTGTTCGTCGTCGGCGATACGCGCAAGGTGCTGGCCAGTAGCTACCCGACCGGCTTCGACCCCGTGAAGGGATACAGCCGCAAGGAACGCAACATCAAGAATGCCAAGGTGCGCGAAGGCATCAAAGAGATCGCGCAGATGGATGGCGCGATCGTCATCGCGGCCGATGGCACGGTCGAGGCCGCGGCGCGGTACGTCGACGCGCCGGCCGCGGGGCTGACGCTGTCCAAGGGGCTCGGCGCCCGCCATTGGGCCGCCGCCGCGGTGAGCCGATCGACCAAGGCCGTGGCGATCGCCGTCAGCGAGTCGAGCGGGACCGTGCGCATCTTTCAGAACGGCGAGGTCGTGCTGCGCGTCGAGCCCTTCCGCCGCCCCATGAAATGGCGCGACTTCGAGCACGATCAAGACGGCCGCGATTGAACGCACCGCCGGGCCTGCGTTCGATGATCCTCGCTCATTTGAGTTTCGACGGGCGGACCAGCACGAGCGCCACCGAGTACCGCTCGTGGGGCGATCCGGAACGCACCACCTTGGCCGGCCGGACTTGCAGCTCACTCTCGACCTGGCCGTTCCACATGTGCTGGTAGAGCATCAGGCCGGCGTCGGGGTGGATCACCTGCGACAGGCCGAGCTGTTGGACCGCGGCGATCAGCTTCTGGGGATCGCCCGTCGTGCCGAAGAAGGTGATCCGCTCGACCTTCTGTTCCTTGTTGAAGTAGTAGGTCAGCGCGCCGGCGACGTCGTCGTAGGCGGTGCCGCTCACGAGCGGCACGCGGTAGCCTTGCAGGTCGATCTCGCCCAGGCGCGTGGAGACGCGCGGCCAGCGTCCCATCACCCAGCCAGTGGTGACGTGGAAGTTGAAGATCTCGCCCAGGTTCTGCACCGGATCGCCCGCGATGCGCGGATCGAAGGGCAAGGCGGGTACGTCGGAGATTCGCGCCGGTTTCGTTTCTTCCGACGAGCTCAGAAAGGGGATCTGGAAGCTCGACGAAGTTTCCTTGGTCGCGGTGACGGCCACCGCGGGCGCCGCTTCGTCGCTCGACGAGATCGTCTTCGTCACGCCGGTCGAACTGACGGCGTAAGGAACGCCCACGGCGGCAGCCAGGCCCACGAGCATCATCTTGGTGCGGCCAAACATCGCGCGAGTTCCTCCCTGGGCGGCGGATGGCTTCGCCGCGACCAGCACGGGCATCGGTTTTGGAGCGGACATGGCGCCGGCTCCCAGCCGGATAGCGCGTCAGACGTATCCCGTCGCGAAGAAATCTACGGGAGCGGACGCTTATCGACTTACATCGACCAGCGGCGCGCGAGGAATCGGCCGCCGGGGCCGCGCGCGCTCGACCTTACGCAACACATACACGCGGCCTGGCGGCGACACGTGTCGGCCGATCCGATCACGAGCCGCCGTCGCGTCATTGGTATTTCCGTTACAACCCACACGACCAGCCACGGAACACCCTTCCATCGCCGCAAGTGGTTGCAAGGCAAGCTACATATCTATGTGCGGTGCATACTGCTGCGCCGTCACTCCGCGCGCGATTGCCCCCCACACCACCTTCCCCCCCGAAATCCGCGAAGCAACCATGCTGGTCATCGTCGGTGTCATTGTCGTGATGGGCGCCGTGCTTGGTGGTTTCACCATGTCGGGTGGCACCATCGGTTCGCTCATTCACCCCTCGGAATTGCTGACGATCGGCGGCGCCGCGCTCGGCGCGCTGATCGTCATGTCGCCCAAGGCGGTGCTCGTCAACCTGATGAAGGGAGTGCTGCAGGCGGTCAAAGGCTCCCGGTATGGACCACAGTCGTATCGCGATCTGTTCCGCCTGCTGTACGAACTGCTGCGTCTGGCGCGGCGCGACGGCCTGATGGCGCTCGAAGCGCATCTGTCGAAGCCGGAGGAGAGCAGCATCTTTGCCAAGTATCCGCGCATTGCCGACGACCACCACGTGACCGAGTTCATCTGCGGCGCGCTGATGCCGATCATCGATGGCACGACCAAGCCCGAGCAATTGCCGCAGCTCTTGGAGGCCGACATCAACGTCGTGGCCCACGAGCATCACGGTCCCTTGAACGTGATGCAGAAGACGGCCGACTCGCTGCCGGGCTTCGGCATCGTGGCGGCGGTGCTCGGCATCGTGATCACGATGGGCGCCATCGACGGGCCGATCCACGAGATCGGTCACAAGGTGGGTACCGCGCTCGTCGGTACGTTCCTGGGGATTCTCTTGTGCTACGGCTTCTTCGCGCCGTTGGCCTCGCGCATGGAGTTCCAGGGAGAAGAAGAGCTGGGGTTCTTCCGTACGATCGCCACGGTGATCATCGCCTTCGTGAACAACATTCCGCCCAAGGTGGCGATCGAGCAGGCCCGCCGCAGCGTGGCATCGGACATGCGTCCCAGCCGCGAAGAGGTGGAAGAGATCTTTAAGGAAATCGAAGGGAACTAAGTTCCCCGCGTGAAAGGATTGGTTGGCGATGGCGGGAAAAGGAGGCGGCGCCTGGAAGGTGGCCTACGCGGACTTCGTGACCGCGATGATGGCCTTCTTCATGGTGATGTGGATCACCCAGCAGAACGCGCCCGTCAAGGAGGCCATCTCGCAGTACTTCAAGGATCCTTACGGCATTCCGTCGGACCGTCCCAGCTCGTCGTCGTTGTTGCCGCTGCGCAAAGATGGTGGCGCCCCGACGGCCACCGGCCGGTTCAAGGGAGATCGCAAGAAGGGACGCGGCGCGGGGGAGATGCCCCCCACGGAACGTGCCGTCATGTCGGACGAAGGGCAGATCTCGCGCAAGCCGCGCCTCTTCGTCCTGCACGATGGCGACAAGGCCGCCGTCGGTACGGTGGTGTTCTTTGCCGACCACTCGGCCGAGCTGGACGCCCCGGCCAGGCAGCGGATCAACGAACTGGTCCCAATCCTGCTCGGCAAGCCCTTCAAGATCGAGGTGCGCGGGCATGCCGTCGAGTTGCCCGCCACCGAGGGGGCTAAAGCGGTGGACCCCTGGCGTCTGAGCTACGATCGTTGCCTGGCGACGATGAAGTATCTCGAGTCGAAGGGGATTCCCGCCGAACGTATTCGCATGAGCCAGGCAGGCTCGTCCGAACCGTTCACCTTGCGCACCGAATCGGAGGCGGTGGCCAAGAACTCGCGCGTCGAGATCACCATGCTCGGCGAGCATACGAATGACCTGAGGGGGACGCGCGACGAGCGCGAAAAACTGAACGAGCCGCCGCCCCAGGTAGGACTGCCCACCGATCAGGCAGCCATCCATTAAGCCGCTTCGGGCAATTGTCGGCATGGCCGGATGGACCCCGTTGGGGGTACAATGGGACTTTTGCCGTCGGTGGCTGCATCGTCTTCTTGCAGCCTGTTCTGGCGGCAAGCCGCTAGCCAGACGCTCGCCATGACTGCAACCGGAGTGCTCGGCGATTACCGCTGGCTGCTGGGCGCGGAGGCTGCTGCGCTGATGGCCGAAACGGCGGAGCGCCGCGAGCCGCTGGTGGCGGCCACCTCTCGGCTGCGTAAGTCCCTTTCGCCCGAGCGGACCCATTTGGTGCTCGAGCAGGTCTCGTTGCGGGCCAAGGCACGCGAGAAGTTCCAGGCGGCGGCCGAGCAGATGTTCTTCACGCCGCTGGGACTCGAACAGGCGACCGATCGAGTGGTGGCCTCGTACAAGGCACGCCGCTATCCGCAGGATGTGACGTGCGCCGATCTTTGTTGCGGCATTGGTGGCGATTTGGCGGCGCTCGCCGAGCGCGGGCCGACCCTCGGCGTCGATTGCCAGGAGCACAAGGTACTGATGGCCGAGGCGAACTGCCGCGCGCTAGGGGCGGCGCATCCTGCGCGCGGCCTGGCGGCCGGCGTCGAGGAGGTGGATGTCGCCCGGTTCGACGTGTGGCATCTCGATCCCGATCGAAGACCGCACGGTGGACGCACCATTCGTGTCGAGGACCACGAGCCCAACGATAACTTCATTCGTGGGCTGCTCGGCTCGCGTCCCAACGGCGCCGTAAAACTATCGCCTGCCGCCAGCTTGCCCGGTGATTGGCGCGAGGTGGCCGAAGCAGAGTGGATCAGCCGCGGGGGCGAATGCCGCCAACTGGTCGTCTGGTTCGGCGCGCTCGCGTCCGAGCCGGGCACCTGCTGTGCCACGCGCATCGCCAATGGCGGCGCCTACGAGACGCTTCGTGGACCGGCGGCAGCGGTGCCCCAGACGGCGACGCGGATCGGTCGTTACCTGATCGAGCCCGATCCGGCGGTGCTGGCAGCGGGTTTGTCGGGGGTACTGGCCGAACAACACCGTCTCGAAGGCATCGAGCCCGGCATCGGTTACCTGACGGGGGACGTGCCGGTGAACGGTTTGCTGGCAGCGAGCTTTGAAGTGACGGCCATCCTGCCCTTTCAGCCGAAGCGCCTGAAGGCGCTGTTGCGGAGCCGGGGCCTGGGGCGCCTGGAAGTGAAGAAGCGCGGCGTGCCGTACGATCCCGAAGAGTTGCGCCGGCAATTGCACGTGCCCGGGGACGAAGCAGCGACGTTGATCGTGACGCGTTTTCAAGGAACGGTGACGGCGCTCGTCACGCGGCGTGTCGGCCGTGTCGAGACGGGCGATACGCCGCTCGTGTTGCCGCGCACCGCGTAAGCCGGGCCATTGTGCGTTACGACGCGACGGCTACTTCTGCGGCTGGAGCTCCGCGTCGAAAAAGGCCTGCGCCTCGCGGTCCGTGCGAGCAGCTTCTTCGGGACCCCAGCCGTGGCCGGCGCCGAGGAGCAATTCGATGCGGCCCGGTACGCCTGCTTTCGTCAGGGCGGCGACCATGTCGACGGCCTGTTCGTACGGCACGATCTCGTCCTTCGTGCCGTGAAAGAGGAGCATCGGCGCGTCGCCGCTGTTGACGTACGTGACCGGCGAGGCATTACGATACGCGGCGCGGCGTTCTTGGAGCGGACCGGCGAGGAACTTGTCAAGGATCGGTACCGCGATGTCGGGGAATTCGGCCAGCAGGTTGGTCGGACCGGCGTAGGCGACGACGGCCTGCACCTTGCTCGATTCTTCGGCGCAGCCACCTTTGCCCTCGCAGCCATCGCTCGAATCCATCACGCCAAGCATCATCGCCAGGTGCGCGCCCGCCGACCAACCGATCGCGCCGATGCAGTTGGGATCGATCTTCAACTCGTCGGCATGCGCACGCAGCCAGCGGACGGCACATTTGCAATCTTCGATCTGCGCGGGAAAAGGATGCTTCGGTGCGAGGCGGTATCCGACCGACACCGCCACGTATCCCTTCGACGCGTAGTCTTTGATGTTGGCGATGTGACTATCTTTGGTGCCGCCGATCCAGCCGCCGCCGTGGATGGCCACGATAACCGGAAAGGGCCCTTCGCCCGAGCTGGGCTTCGCCAGATGCAACGTGAGAGGTTCTCCGCCGCCGGTGCCGTATTCGACGTTCGATTCGACTTCGACCGGAACATCGGCGCCGCGCGTCGCGCTCGTACCCAGGACGACGATCGTGATCGCGGCAAGAAAACGACGCATCAGCGGATGGGACATCGTGGGACCTCGGCAAAAACGAGCGC
Organism: Pirellulales bacterium; assembly: GCA_019636335.1. Taxonomy (NCBI): domain Bacteria; kingdom Pseudomonadati; phylum Planctomycetota; class Planctomycetia; order Pirellulales; species Pirellulales bacterium. The sequence goes on along the minus strand of JAHBXR010000004.1, from coordinate 128,813 downwards.
GGAAAAATCGGCAGTGCAAGAATGGCCGCCATGATAACTGGTCGCAGCGCACGGGTCACCAGCCGGCCCGAGGTGTACCGGCGGCATGCCCAGCCGAACGCATCTTGGCGCCGATCGGCAAGAAGCCATCTCTGCGTTCCTGGCATCTGGAACTGAGGGCGGATTCGCACGGTGGGTGGTTTACGGAAGTGCCAGCCTTCGTCACGCTAATCAGCCGGGAAGGGGAGGCGATCATGGGAGTCGCGGCGTTGACGGTCTTGCATGGCGCAGGGCACTGCGGTGACAAACACCTCTCGAGAGGGCTGCCAGAACGCAACATGCCAGGTGAGGTGAGTTCTCGACGATGTCCCTATATGGCGATGTGATCTTTCCGCGCGTGCTCGACCTGGTCATGGGACAGCGTCGCCTGATGGAGTGTCGGCGGACGGCGCTAGCCGCCGCGCGGGGAGACATGCTCGAGATCGGCTTCGGCACCGGATTGAACCTCGCGTGTTATCCGGCGGGCGTGTCGCGGCTGACCATCATCGATCCGGCGCGTCATCTTCCCAAGAAGGTGGAAAAGCGCATTCGCGAGGTGGAGTTCCCCGTGGAGCATGCCCAGCTCGATGCGACGGCCTTGCCGTTCGACGCGGGGCGCTTCGACACCGTGGTCTCGACGTGGACGCTGTGTACGATTCCCGACGTCGAGCAGGCTCTGGCCGAAGTGCGGCGGGTGCTGGCGCCGACGGGGAAGTTTCTCTTCCTGGAGCATGGGCGAAGCGAGGATCCGCGTGTTGCCCGGCGTCAGGATCGCTGGAATAGCGTGCAGAAGTTCGTGGCCTGCGGCTGCCACTTGAACCGCCCGATCGACCGCTTGATCGATGTGGCAGGATTGACGATCGAGCGTTTGGAACGCTTCGAGATGCCGGGGACACCAGCCATCCTGGCCGCTCATTACACGGGAATGGCCCAACGCAAAGCCTGACCAGTGTTGGCATGGCATCGCCATTGCGTCTGGCCGCGCCACGGGTGAGAATACTTCAATAATCCGGTTGCTCGCCGGGGTTCAACGATTCACACCCTCTTCGACGGTGGAGCATTTTGGGCCCATGTCTTTCCGCCGGGGCTTTACGCTCATCGAACTGCTGATGGTGGTCGGCATCCTTGGCATATTGGCGGCGCTATTGTTGCCGGCGATCCAGTTCTCGCGCGAGTCGGCACGTCGCTCGCAGTGTGCGAACCACCTCCGGCAGATCGTGCTGGCCATGCTCGCGCACGAAGACACGCACGGGCATTTTCCGACCGGAGGATGGGGCTATGCCTGGGTGGGCATGCCCGACGAGGGCTACGATCGCCAGCAGCCCGGAGGATGGGTGTACGGCGTGTTGCCGTTTCTCGAGCAGGACGCCCTGCGCAACCTGGGGAGCGGCGAGACGGGGGATGCCCGCGCCCAGGCCAGTGCCCGCCGCATCGTCACTCCTCTGGCGACAATGAACTGTCCGAGTCGCCGCACGGCCGAGGTACTACCCACGGTGGTGAAAGCGCCCGCGGCTCAATACGGCCATCGGCAGCAGCCGCGCGAAACGGCGGCCGTGACGGTCGTGGCCCGTTCAGACTATGCGGCTAATGGCGGCGATCGCGCGACATCGATGGGAGCAGGGCCTACGAGCCTCGCCGACGGTCGACGTCCGAACTATCCGTGGACGGCCCGGCATCTCTACACCGGCATCTGCTTCCAGCGCAGCGAGGTGAGTCTCGAAGACGTGCAGGATGGCGCCTCGAATACCTATCTCGTGGGTGAAAAATACATTCACCAGGATTATTACCAGACGGGTGAAGATGACGGCGACGACGAGAGCATGTACGCGGGTTTTTCGATCGACAACTGCCGCTTTGGGGTGAACCCTCCGATGGCGGATGAGCCTTCTGCCCGCCTGCAGCGGTTTGGCAGCGCGCACCCGGGCGGATGCCAAATGGCCTTTTGCGATGGGTCGGTGCGACACGTCGAATACACGATCGACCTGTACGTACATGCCCGAAACGCCAATCGACGGGACTCGGCCGAGCGCTGAGGGATCGGGTCGTGAGCCTACCCGGCGATATCGAGCCGCTTGAGGGTCAACGCGCCGCTGGGGTGGCGGATCGGTTGGAAGGACTCGCGATCGTCGTCCGTTTCCTTCGTTTCTTCGATCTGGACGATTGCCTTAAGCGGAATGGCGACAACGCGCCGATGCCACGAAGAGCGACCGAAGACCACCCAGGCCCCCTCCTCTCGACCGATGCGAACTTGCGAGAGCATGGTGGGGACGAGATCTTTGCGATCGTCGCCGCGGTAGAGCAGCCGCAGGCGCTTCCGGCGGCGGAGGGCCTGGACCAGCGTATCGAAGACGGCCGCTTCCTCGGTACTGGGACGGTACTCCACGGATTCTACGAAAAATGCGGAAAGTGCAGCATTGACTTCGTGCCGCTGATTAGTGGTTAATGTGTCGAGTAGTTTTTCCACGGCCGAGGCCAGCGGATCGCACTTGATGTCGCCAAAGCGGACCGACGAGACCCGGGCGGCCATGAGCAGGGCCAGCACCTCGTCGACGGAGAACCGAGCTTCCGATTTGGCGCGCGACGGAGCCACATCAGCCCCATCGAGTTGCGTTCCGTAGCCGGCACGTGCCAGCAGCGCCCGATAGCGCAGCACGGTACGCACGCTGACGCCGAGTTCGGCCGCGACGGCCTGATTGGTGGAGAGGGGCCAGGTACGGAGCAAACGCACCATGCGGAGAATGCGTTCCAGGCGATCTGAACCGTTGGCGAAGGTTCTCTGGTCGAGTAGCCTAGTCATGTTTGCACGCGTGGCGGTGGCAGTGATCGCAATCCCCACCTAGGTGTGCCCCTGGCCGGCTGTCACCGGACATGAACTTCGAAAAAAAGTTTCGCAGCAGGTACGATATCCGCAGCTAGCGCCAATATGGGGGGGCCGGGTTGAATAGTTACCCACTTAAGATGCCATCCACTCAGCGCACATTCGCCGAACTCCTCGAAGAGGTTCGCGCCGGCTCGGATTCGGCCGCGTGGGAGCTCGTCGAGCGCTACGAGCCCCACGTTCGCAGCGTGCTAGCGCGAGGGCTGGGACCTCAGATGCGCACGCGGCTCGACTCGATCGATCTGGCGCAAGCAGCCTGGATGTCGTTCTTCCGTCATCGTTCGCGTCTGGCGGGCATCGACCAGCCGAAAGAACTGGTGGGGCTCATTACGGCGATCGTACGCAACAAGCTGCGACATGCCGTGCGCGATCATCATCGGGCCTGCCGCGATATTCGCCGGGGCGTGCCACTCGGCGGGGCGCCCTCGAACGAGATCGCACTGGAAGCGCACGGAGCGCGTCCCAGCCAGGTGGTGGCTGCGAAGGAACGCTGGCAGCTTTTGATGGCCGGTCTGCCGCAGCACTATCGCGAGATGGTCGAGATGCGCGCCAAAGGCGCCACGTATGTGGAAATCGCCGCCGCGCTGGGCTGCGCCGAGCGGACCGTTCGTCGTGTCATGGATTCGATCGAACGCGAATACCTTGAGACCGGGACATGAGCCCTGCCCAGCGACAATCGACGCGGTCGGAACACGAAGCCTCGACGCTGAATATCAGCTCGCAGCGCTCTCGGCGCGAGGAGAATCTCGTCGAGGAGATCAAACGCCAATGGCGCGGCGGGACGACGATCGATGCGCTGGAGGCGCTGCGCGCCAATCCCGAACTGCAGCAGCACAAGTCGCTGGTGGTGGATCTCGCCTACGAGGAATTCTGCCTGCGCCGAGAATCGGGCGAGGAGGTCGATCCCGAGCAATTTTCCGGACGCTTTGCCCGCTATCAGGCCTCGGTGAGGCGGCGTCTCGAGATTCACGAGCTGCTGGGGTCGTTCGATCTTGTGGGGCTATCGGACACGTCGATCTGGCCCGTCGCGGGGGAGGTGTTCGCGGGCTTTCAACTGGTCGAGGAGATCGGCCACGGCGCGTTTGCGCGGGTGTTTCTCGCGACCGATCCCACACTCGGCAATCGTGAGGTCGTGCTCAAGGTCACCGCGATTGCCGAACGCGAGGCACGGCTGCTGGGGCAGCTCAAGCATCCGAATATCGTGACCGTACACAGCGTCAAGTACGACGCGGAGAGCGGGCTGTCGGCGATCTGCATGGCCTTTCACGGCCGTGCGACCTTGTGCGATCTGCTCGACCAGTCGCTGGCCGAGGAATCGCCCCGCCGCCTGGCGGGCTTGTTGCGACGCGTGGCGCAGGCTCAGCCGAATTCCGACGTTCGCGCCGAATCGCGTCCCTGGTTTGGCCCGAGTTTCGAGGAGCAGATCGTCGGTCTCGTGGCACAGATCGCCGATGCGCTCAGCTACGCGCACGGTCGCGGGATTCAGCATCGCGACCTGAAGCCGTCGAACATTCTGCTCGATTGGTCGGGGCGGCCCATGCTGCTCGACTTCAATCTTTCGGTCGATCCCGCCGAGGCGCATCGCAACCTGGGGGGCACGCTCCCCTATATGGCCCCGGAGATGGTGGCCGGCATTTCGCGCGAGGTGATCGACGTAGCACCCGAGCACGGCGAGCGGGCCGATATTTTCGCGCTGGGGATCGTGTTGTACGAACTGCTGACGGGGCAGGTGCCCTTTCCGCCTGCCAAGGAGTCAGCGCCCACCTCGCTCGAAGACGCGGCGCAGCAGCACTTGAAAAATCAACGCGGCGCGCCGTGGTACCCGGACGACTCGGTTCTGGCGCGGGATAGTCGGCTACGTGCGCTCGTGGAACGCTGCGTGGCATTCGAGCCGGAAGGGCGCCCTAGTTCGGCCGCCGAAGTAGGCCACGAGTTGCGCGACTGGCTGAGTTGGCGTTGCCGCGTGCGTCGCTGGGTGGTGCGTCATCGAGTGTTCGTGGCCTGTTGTGCCGCCGTGCTGGGCGGGGCGCTGGCCTGCGGCGCCGCGTGGTGGTGGCTGCGGCCACCCTATGCCGAGCGTGCCTCGACAGCGGCGGTCGTGGCTTTTCGAGCGGGAGACGAGCCGCTCGCCGCCCATTTGATCACCGCCGCAATCGAGTCGGGAAAACGCGACGCCGTCACGTTGGCGACCCGGGGACGCATCTATCAGGTGCAAGGCAAGTACGGCCTCGCCGCCGGAGACTACGAGGAAGCGTTAGAACTGCTACCAAACGCACAGGTACACGCGGCGCTCGCTTTTTGCCGGGCAAAAGAACATTACTTCGACGCCGCCGTTTACCACACCGAACAGGCAATTAAGCTGGGGTTCAACACGGCCAAGGTTTGGTACGTGCGAGGGTATGCCGAGAGCCGAAGTGGCAGGACGAATCAGGCCATCGCTTGCTTTGAGAGGGCGATCGAGCTCGATCCGAACTGCCAGCCGGCCTGGATCGGGCGCGCAAGCGCCCATCTGAATCATTCGTTCAACACGTCGAACGTGCCGCAACGGGCAATGGTCGACATCGAGCAGGCATTGGCCATCGGGCCAGACACCGGTCAAACACGCTTATTGGCGGCGACCATTTACGCGAAAGCTGCGGAGTTGGATCCCCAGTGGGTAGAAGCTGCGCTCGATCATCTGAAAGCGGCCGTCGAACTGGGTCTCGATCCTGGGGGCGTCGAGCACGATCCTCGCTTTGGCGCGCTCCGTTCCGATCCCAGGTTCGCGGCCCTTTGCCGGCACGCGCGGATGCCGGCAGCTCGCTTTGCCTCTCCCACTTTGCAAGATCCCCTGGGGGACCGGACGCTCCCGGAATTTGCAGCCGCTTTCGCCCCTTAGCAGCCTGGAAAAGAACGCCCTCGTGGCACTCTTCCCCCTCGCCAGGTTCGCAGCAAGGCTGCTCACGGCTCGCAACATCACGACCGACGTCGCGATTTTGGGAGCGCATCCTGCGATCCGCCCAGGCCGAGGGATACTTCCCCCGCCCCTTAGGGCGGAGCGGTCCCGGTGAGGGGCTCGCTTCCCGTGACACCTGCTCGAATTGTGTACACGGCGCATCCACTATTGTTGCTTGTTTTCCGAAACGCCGTTTTTGGCGTGTCCGTTTAGTTCTACTCATGGGCACTCGTCCTGGGACGAGTTTGCCGTGTTCGCTGCGCCTTGTGCGCCGATCGGTTTGGTCTGTGACCTTGCCGATCTCTGCGTGCGGCGAACCCCCCAGCGTCACTCGAGGCAGGTGCAGAGGGTGATCTAGTCCCTCGGCGGTCAACCTGCCGGGCCCCCTTTGGCCCTCGGTGACCACTCCATCGATTCCGTTCGCGCGGAGCATTCAGGCGGTCTTGTCTGCCCTGGTTCGCGCTGCGCATGCACGCCAGGAGATCTGACATGTACCTGCGAAGTGACTCGCGACGATTGGCCACCTATGTACACGGTACCAAACAACGAAGGCGTCCGTCCGGAAGGATCCTGACGGCAGAATCACTCGAGTCACGACGACTGCTGTCGATCAACACCACCTGGAATGCAAGTCTCGGCAAGTTGTCGGTGGTAGGCACTGAGCAGAGCGACGAGCTCTTTATCCGCGCGCGAAGCGGCTATGTTTCGGTCGAGAACGAGTCGGGCAGTGTCGTCCATTGGAACGGGAGTGCCGCCGGCGTGACGACCGGCATGGTGCAACTCATCGATGTCGCCGGCACGAACTATATGGGGGGCGCCGACGGTAACGACAAGATTCATCTCGGTGACGTGACCGCGGCCCATGGCTTCACCGGGATCCTCGGCACCACGCTGAACGGAGGCGGGGGAGACGACGTCATCACCGGCAGCGGCTTTGCCGACTTCATCATCGGCCACAAGGGGGCGGATCTGATTTACGCCGGCGCCGGCGACGACACGATCTCGGCTCTATACGGCAGCAGCAGCGATGGGGGCGAGGGGAACGACAGCATCTACGGAGGAGACGGCAACGATTCGATCGACGCCGGCTCGGGCATCGATTTCGTCGACGGCGGCGATGGTCACGACTGGATCCACGGCGGGGACGGACCCGAAGGGGACTATCTCAACGGCGGCGAAGGGGACGACACCATCTACGGAGGAGACGGCGCCGAGGGAGACACGATCTACGGCGATGGCGGAAACGACCTGCTGATCGGTGGCACAGGATCGGACTTTTATGGCTACCGTGGGGTTGCGCAGGGTGAGGACACAATCGTCGAAGCCGCCGATAGCGATCACGATTCCATCGACTTTGGCGAGTTCGGCACGGCGATTACGCTCGACTTGAGCTCGACCAGTCAGCAGACGGTCAGCGCAGGCACGAAGATCACGTTATCCAGCAGCCGGGGTCTCGAGAATGTGCGCGGTACGAGCGGCGCCGACCTGATCATCGGCAACGCGTTGGACAACGTGCTGTTCGGTGGCGGGGGGAACGACACGCTCTACGGCAACGATGGTCACGATCTGCTGCACGGCCAGGATGGCGCCGATGTGCTCTACGGTGGCAACGGTCGCGATGTGTTGGTGGGAGGGATGGGCGCCGACACGCTGCAGGGCGATGCCGGCGAAGATCTGCTGTGGGGGGGGAAGGGGGGCTTCGGTCAGCCCGAGGAAGTCGCCTGGTCGGACATTCTCAAGGAATGGACCTCCGAGGCCAGCTATAACGTGCGCGTGGCGCGCCTCAGTGGTGAAGCGGGGGGCGCCAACAATGGTAAATATCTCAACGGCTCGACGCTGATCAATGATACCGCGGTAGATGTCCTGACGGGGGGCGCAGACGCCGATTGGCTGTTGGCAGACTTGCCGCTGGATACGCTCACCGATCTGACGACGGGCGAGCTGACCGAGACCAATACGTTTCCCACCACGAACGGCATCGACAACATTGTGGTCGACGAAGACGCCGACTCGATCGTCATCAGCTTAGCTACCATCTTCAGCGATGCTCAGCAGTCTGGTCTGTCGTTGAGCTATTCAATCGTCTCGAATACCAACTCGCAGCTCTTCTCTTCGGTAGAGATCAATCCGGTGACGGGCGAATTGATCATTTCTTTTGCGTCCGACGAATTCGGTAGCGCGACACTGACCATCAGTGCCACCGATAATTTAGGGTTTACGACCAACACGACCTTCGAAGTACAAGTCGAGCCCGTGAACGATCCACCCAAAATCGTGGCGCCACCAGGCAATGAACAAGGGTGGTACGTTCAACCGGGCAATATCTACACGTTCTTTGGACGTGTGATCGACCCCGAAGGGAATGAAGGGCTCACGGTCGAATTCGGAGGTCTCCTCGCCGGACACTCGACGACGACTGACGAAAACGGCGCTTTTTCATACACGGTTCATTTGCCGGAGAATTCTTTCGAGTCGATCACGGCCAAGGTCACCGATGCGGGTGGGCTGGAATCCAACACGTGGTTCTACCTGATTGGGGAGTATTGAAAGATCGAGGACGTAACTGAATGCCAGTCGAGTGCCGGCCTGGCTTGCCGTACCGATCAGGTTTGGTGACAATCGTCCGCAGGCAGTGCCTCGATGACTTGAGTTGCGCACGGCGATGTTCGGCAAAGCCAATCCCTACGGCGATTTCAGCAGCACGCACCGTGAGAATCCGCACACCAGGCTGCCGGCCGGCGGTGGCCGGGGGTGTGTGAGCTCGTTCGCGCTCGGCTGTGGCGCGACGCTGGCGATGTTGGTGTTCTGCAGTGGCGGCGCGCTGTGGTTGTGGCCCAGTTTCGTGCGTTACGGCGTCGATAGCGATCTGGCCCGCGTCGAACGGCTGATCGGCAGCGCCGAGATCCCCGCCGAGGAACGCGACGATCTGCTCGAGCAGGTGGCCCAATTGCGTCTCGCGGCGCGTGGGAAAAAGATCGAGTTCGTCGAGTGGATGTCGCTCAACGATCAGCTCGACGCCCTGGCCGCGGACGAGCGGATCGACGAGTCTGAGGTGCCCGCCCTGCGGCGCGAGCTGGAGCGGCTGCGGGCCGATCTCGAGGGCCACTAGTGGGGCTCGTCCTCGGTGTTTTCTTTAGCGTGCGGCGCCCCCGACCGCACCGAAGAACGGAGGTGGGTACCTCGGGTGATGTCTCCGCCGAGCGGGAACCGGCATTCTGCACGGGGCGCTCTTCGCCTAGAATCTCGTCAGTAGATGGGCTGCTTGGGGCGCCCATCGTGCGCCGCTCATTTCGCTCAGGCATCCTGGAGGATGGATGGAGTACGCCGGTTTCAATGGCTTCTTGGGAACGCGGGCCTCCTTCATGCTCGACGTCGTGTTTCTCGCGATGTTCGCGGTCATGCCTGCGCTGATCTGGAGCGTCTGGCTGGTGCGCTATCGCCGGAATTACCTGTGGCACAAGCGCGTTCAGTTGGCCTTGGCCGCCGTGCTGGCGGTGACCGTGGTGATCTTCGAGGTCGACATCCGAGTGCATGGCTGGCGCGAGCGTGCCGAGGCTTCTCCCTACTATGGAACGCCGACGCAGCCGGGGATCGTGTTCACCGTGCTGTACGTACATCTGTTCTTTGCCGTCTCGACGGCGATCTTGTGGACCCTGGTGGTCGTGCGCGCGCTGCGGCGCTTTCCCTCGCCCCCGGTGCCCTCGGAGCATAGCGCCAGTCATCTTTTGTGGGGACGGCTGGCGGCCATCGATATGGGGCTGACGACCGTCACCGGCTGGACGTTCTACTATCTGGCCTTTGCGGCGTAGCGAGCCTGGAGCTGGCACGACCGGTCCGCGCCCACGACTATCGCCTGTTAATGCGCTAGCGACGTGGAATTGAATTCGACGCCGCCACGTTCGCGGCGCTTTACAGCGACGCCGTGGCAGAGCGTTCGGGCAGGGGAGAGACTCCCAGGGCGAGCACGCGATTGATCGCGTCGAGGAACGCCTTAGCGCTGGCCTCGATGCTGTCGGTCGAAATACCTCGGCCACGGAACATCTGGCCCTGGTATTCCGCCTCGACCGTGACTTCGGCCTGGGCGTCTTTGCCCATCGACACGCTGTGTACCTGGAAATCCTTGCAGACGACCGAGATGCCCGTCATTTGCTCGATGGCCAGGAAGACGGCGTCGATCGGGCCATCGCCATCGGAGACGAGTTGCGACTTCTCTTCCTCGCCGTGTCGCAGCTTGAGCGTGACCGTGGGGGTCTTGCCGGCACCGGCCGCCAGATCATAGCCCACGAACGACCAGCTCTCCGGCGCTTCGCGAATCTGCTGATCGCAGAGGGCCGAGATATCGCTGTCGTAGATGACCTTCTTGCGGTCGGCCAGGTCCTTGAACTGCTCGAAGACCGTCTGCAGTTGCTCGGGCGAGAGGTGGTAGCCGAGCGTCGCGCAGCGATCGGCGAGTGCCGCACGGCCGCTATGCTTGCCGAGCACGAGATCGGTCTTGGCGAAGCCGACATCCTCGGGGCGCATGATCTCGTAGGTGCGCGGCTCCTTGAGCATGCCGTCCTGATGGATGCCCGCCTCGTGCGCGAAGGCGTTGCGGCCGACGATCGCCTTGTTGCGCTGCACTTGCAGGCCGGTGATCTTCGAGACCAGGCGGCTGGTGGGGACGAGTCGTTTGGTCTGGATGGCCGTCTGGCATTGGTAGGCATCGTGCCGGGTGCGCAGTGCCATGACGACTTCTTCGAGCGAGCAATTGCCGGCCCGTTCTCCGATGCCGTTGATCGTGCATTCGACCTGGCCGGCGCCGGCCTCGAGGGCGGCGAGACTGTTCGCCACGGCCAGGCCCAGATCGTTGTGGCAGTGTACGCTGATTACCGCGCGGTCGATGTTCGTGACGCGTTCGCGCAGGGTGCGCATGATCGTCGCCATGTGCGCGGGCGTGGCATAGCCGACGGTGTCGGGAATGTTGATCGTCGTGGCGCCGGCAGCGATGGCCGCCTCGACCACCTCGCACAGGAAGGAGAGTTCCGTGCGCGAGGCGTCCTCGGGCGAGAACTCGATATCGTCGCAGTAGCCTACGGCTCGTTCGACCCCGGCCACGGCGCGGCGCAGGATCTCCTCCTTGTCCATCTTCAGCTTGAATTCGCGATGGATGGCACTGGTGGCGAGAAAGACGTGGATGCGGGCGCGTTCGGCGTCGCGCAGCGCCTCCCAGGCGCGATCGATATCGGCCTCGTTGCAGCGGGCCAGGCCGCAGATCGTCGAGCCGCGAATCGTGCGGGCGATCTCTTGCACGGCCTCGAAGTCGCCGATCGAGGCGATCGGAAAGCCGGCTTCGATGATGTCGACTCCCAGGTCGACCAGCGCCTGCGCGATTTCCAGTTTCTCCTGGATGTTCATGCTCGCGCCAGGCGATTGTTCACCGTCGCGGAGCGTCGTGTCGAAGATGCGGATCGAGCGAGGTTCGTTCATGATGATTTGTGGTCCGGGCTAAACAGGGTCGATGGTGGGTGCGACGCGACGAGCAGGCCGACTCTTGGTCGGCCTTCGTAGCACCAGCCATGCCCTCGAAGGGGCTTGTCGCCCCGGTCGGATTTCAACGGCCATCAACATCCTACTCCCTACCGTTCCGGTTCGCTGGAAGTCGGCGAACGGGCAAAAAAAGAACCCCGAGACCGGCTGGGCCTCGGGGTTCGGTGGCATTCGATTTCAGGAAGCGACCGTGGATTAACCCTCAAGCCCAAACCGGGCCCCTAGGCCCAGCAAAAGTAGCGGCAGTAGGGTTTGTGGCGACACGGGAAGCGTTCCCAGGCAGTTGTGGACTTGGGCGATCGAAATTCACCCAATTCGGGTCATTTCCGGACGCCTCAAGGGCTTATCGACTCTACCGAACCCAAGACCCTCGGTCAAGTTCGCAGGTTCGCGCCTCCGGGGTGTCGAAACGAACGATCGGGCGAATTGGAGCGGTTGCGAGGATCGCCCTGAGGCCCGCTTGGGTTGGTACCTGCCGGTCAAGGAATACGTGCGACGGACTCCACGGCCAACGCACGCTTCGGTGTGTCGGATTCGCACGCGCCCGGAGATGGCGCAGCATGCTGCGCGAGCGAATTCGATCGGGGCCTGTCCGGAGGAATCGCTCGAGACACCGTTTGCGGCCCGGGGCCAAGACGCATGAAGGGGGCTTTTTATGGCGCGCCCAGCCGCCTGCGGGGATCTCGCCCCAGGTTCACTCCGCCACGGCCGAAAGTTTGTTTCGCTGCTAGAGTCAGGATAGACTCGAAGATAGCCCTCGGTGGCGCTTTTCTGTGCCGAGTTTCCGCGCAACCATCTCGCCGTGACCCCTTGCTGAGATTCGATCGATGGGGGGAATCCTTCCACAATTGATGCTGGTCGTTGGCATCGCCGTCGTGGCGGCGCTGCCGGCCACCGGTTCGCGACTTCCGTGGCCTTCCAAGCGCATCGCTCTCCTGGCGTTGCTGCTGGTGCTGGCAGGGGGAGGAATGTTGTTCTTTGGCGCGCGCCCCTTTCTGGGTGGTCCGCATCTGGCCGAGGCGAAACCGGTCCCCGACCGTCGGGTCGAAGGGGGCTATGTCAGCTCGCAGGCCTGCCAGTCTTGCCACGCCGACCAGTTCCACAGTTGGCACGACAGTTACCATCGCACGATGACGCAGGCGGTAACCCCCGAGACGGTTCTTGCCCCGTTCGACAACACGGAGATTGAAACCCAAGGACTCAAGTTTCGCTTCTATCGCCGCGGCGACGAGTTCTGGGTGAATATGCCCGACGTCGAATGGATCCTGACGCGGCAAGCGGAGGAAACGAAATCCAAGGTGAAGCTTACCGACGCGCCGCAAGTGGATCGCCGCATCGTGATGTCGACCGGATCGCATCACATGCAACTCTATTGGACGGTCAGCCCCTTGACGAATCGGTACTACAACGTGCCGATCATCTATCTGATTCACGACCAGCGGTGGGCCCCTCGTGCGAATGTCTTCCTGGTGGGAGGCAAGTATTACGAAGATCACCTGCCCGTGCAGTCGTGGAATGACGTGTGCGTCAATTGCCACGCCGTGGCCGGGCAACCGCGCGTCGACGAAAAGAGTGGCCATGCCGATACACGCGTGGCCGAATTGGGCATTGCCTGCGAAGCCTGCCACGGCCCAGGCGAAGAGCACGTGCGGGTACATACGGTTGCCCAGCGCCAGGCTGAAGCCGGCCAACTCGCCAGCGCCGACCAGGCGGCTTCGACGCCGCAGCGCGGCACGGGTTCAGGCGACCCGACAATCATCAACCCCGCCCGTTGCGATTCGAAGACCTCGGCACAGATCTGCGGACGGTGCCACGGAATCAGCCATCCCCAGGACGAGCTCGATTGGAAGCATGGGCAGGGGGATACGTTTCGGCCGGGCACGAACTTATTCGAGAATCGGCTCGTCGTACGCGACCCACGACAGATCGCGCTCGAAGCAGGAGCGGACCCGAACGCCGTCCGTCCGACGAACAAATATCAACTGCCCGCAATTCTGTCGCACTACTATTGGCCGGATGGACAGGTGCGAGTCTCGGGTCGCGATTTCAACGGCTTGCTCGAGTCTCCTTGCTATCAGCGGGGTGACATGGCGTGCGTCAGTTGCCACTCGCTGCACGAAGGGAAGCCAGAGAACCAGTTGGGCGCGGGGATGGACGGCAACCAGGCCTGCCTGCAGTGTCACGGCGAGTACGAGTCGAAGCTGACGGAGCACACGCACCATGCGGCCGATTCGGAAGGGAGTCGTTGCTACAACTGCCACATGCCCCACACGACGTACGGGCTGATGAAGGGGATTCGCTCGCACACGGTGACGAACCCGAGCGTGGAAGAGAGCACGAAGTACGGCCGGCCGAACGCCTGCAATCTGTGCCATCTCGACGAGACGCTCCAGTGGACGGGAGAGCATCTGACGAGTTGGTACGGCCAGCCGGCCCCGACGTTGCTTGAAGAAGAAAAACAGACGTCGGCGGCGCTCCGCTGGCTGCTGCGCGGCGATGCCGGTCAGCGGGCCTTGGCGGCGTGGCATTTCGGCTGGGAACCGGCGCGGCAGGCCTCGGGCACCGACTGGATGCCCCCCTTTCTGGCCGAGCTGCTCGTCGATCCTTATTCCGCCGTGCGTTATATGAGCTACCACGCGCTCAAGAAGAACGAAGGTTTCCAAGAGATCGACTACGACTTCGTCGCGCCCCTCAAGGAGCGTGCTGCCGTGCGCGAGCAAATGATTGAACGCTGGAAAAACGCTCCCCACGAGATCCCGCCACCGGCCGCGGCGCGCCTGCTGATGAACCCGGACGGGACGCTGCAGGAGGAGGCCGTACGGAAGACGATCGGCGCGCGCGACGATCGCAAGTTGGAGCTCTGGGAATAGTCGTTTCTCGATGTGGTCCGCTCTGCCGCCATTACTGTTGGTAAGCGGGATCGCCATTGTGGTGGCGCTGCCCATGACAGGGTTGCGCGCCAGCCGCGTGCGACCTTGGATCGGCGGGGCACTCCTGCTTGCGATCGTGGGGGGCGCGCTGCTCTATGTCAACAGTCTGATCCGCATCGGCGATCACACCTCGCTCACGCAGGCCGAGATGCTCCCCAGTCGGCGCACCGAGGGGGGCTACGTCACGTCGCAGGCCTGCCAGAAGTGTCACCAGGAACAGTTTCGGTCGTGGCACCATAGCTACCATCGCACGATGACGCAGGCCGTCTCGCCCGAGTCGGTCGTCGCGCCGTTCGACGATGTGGTGTTGAAGGCCCAGGGACGCGAATATCGCCTTTCGCGCCGGGGCGAGGAGTTCTGGGTCAATCTGCCCGACCCCGAGTGGTATCTCGACATGAAGGCGCCCCCGGCCGACCGACGTCCGGGCCTGCCCAGCGAGCCTCCGCAGGTCGATCGTCGCGTGATCATGTCGACCGGCTCGCACCACATGCAACTTTACTGGGTGCAGGGGCCCGAGACGAAGCGCCTGGTGACCGTGCCGCTCATCTATCTCATCGACGAGGCTCGCTGGGTACCCCGTTCGGACGTCTTCTTGCACGGCCCCAGCGAGCCGTACGAGGCACCCCTCAAGGTGCAGGCCTGGAACGAAGTCTGCGTGGCGTGCCATGCGGTAGCCGGTCAGCCGAAGCTCGCTCAAGGGGTTGGATCACCCGAGACGCGCGTGGCCGAACTGGGCATCGCGTGCGAGGCCTGCCACGGTCCGGGGGCGGAGCACATCGCCAGGCACGAGGCGGCCGGCACGGCACTGGCCGGCGCTGCGTTCGACGCTCCGCGGAAGCCGGCCAGCGACGTGGCCGATCCGACGATCATCAATCCGGCACGATGCGATGCGAAGACTTCGGCTCAAGTCTGCGGACGCTGCCACAGTGTCCACTCGGTTCACGATCAGCAGGACTACTGGCACGGTCAGGGAGACACCTTTCGTCCGGGACAACCACTCGACTCGACGCGTTTCGTATTGCGCAATCCGCGAAGGGTGGCGCTCGAACAGGGAGCAGATCCCGATCTGGCGCAGCCGACCAACCCGATGCAGTCGGCCGAGATGCTCAGCCACTTCTTCTGGCCCGACGGCATGGTGCGCGTTTCGGGTCGGGAATACAACGGGCTCTTGGAAACGGCCTGTCATCAACGCGGCGACCTGTCGTGCGTCAGTTGCCACTCGCTGCACGAAGGGAAGCCAGAGAACCAGTTGGGCGCGGGGATGGACGGCAACCAGGCCTGCCTGCAGTGTCACGGCGAGTACGAGTCGAAGCTGACGGAGCACACGCACCATGCGGCCGATTCGGAAGGGAGCCGTTGCTACAACTGCCACATGCCCCACACGACGTACGGGCTGATGAAGGGGATCCGCTCGCACACGGTGACGAACCCGAGCGTGGAAGAGAGCACGAAGTACGGCCGGCCGAACGCCTGCAATCTGTGCCATCTCGACGAGACGCTCCAGTGGACGGGGGAGCATCTGACGAGCTGGTACGGCCAGCCGGCCCCGCAGCTCGACGAGGAGTCTCGGACCACTTCGGCGGCGCTCCGCTGGCTGCTGCGCGGCGATGCCGGTCAGCGGGCCTTGACCGCCTGGCATTTTGGTTGGGAGCCGGCGCGGCAGATCGCGGGGACGGAGTGGATGCCTCCGTTCTTGGCCGAGTTGCTCGTCGATCCTTATTCGCCGGTGCGCTATCTCGCGCATCGCGCGCTGCAACAAGACGATGAATTCCGCGATTTCGCGTTCGACTATGTTGGCCCCTTGCCGACGCGCGTGCAGGCCCGCAAGGGAGCTCTCGAGCGATGGCAACGTCGCGTGCCGCTCGATCCGCAGAAGTGCTCGTCGGAGCTGTTGTTCGACCCTGCCGGCAAACTACAGGAAGAGCCGGTGCGTCGTCTGATCCAGCAGCGAAACGACCGCCGCATGGAGTTGTGGGAATAGGACATCCAGGCGAGCCTGCCGAGCGAGGCCGAACTTCTTGCCGTGCCGTGGCGATTGGAAGACAATCGAGCGTACGGCGCCAGCGCCAGACCCGGGGCTTGTGACCTTCTCGCCCGCCAGCCACGCGATCCACTCCATGCGGAACGGTCTCTCACCGATCGTGCGAACTCGATACGTGCTCGGTGTTTTGCTGTTGGCGGGCGCTGCCTTGATTGTGCCGCGTGCCCGGGGGGACGAGGGGTCGCCCGATTTTTCGGCCGAGCAGATCGAGTTCTTCGAGAGGCAGATCCGCCCGCTGCTGGTCGACAACTGTTACCGCTGCCACGCCGACCAGGAGCAAAAGGGAGGGCTGCGCGTCGATTCGCGCGCGGCTTGGCTGGCGGGCGGCGATACCGGGCCGGCCATCGAGCCGCGCAAGCCGGAAGAAAGTCTCGCGGTCGAAGCCCTGCGTTACGGTCCCGACGGCTACCAGATGCCCCCCACGGGCAAGCTGTCGGACAAGCAAATCAAGTTGTTCGAGCGTTGGGTGGCCGACGGGGCTCCCTGGCCGGCCGAGTCGACGGCAGCCGCCGTGAAGCCGGCCAGCGGATTCGAGCTCGCCGAACGCGCGAAGCATTGGGCTTACCAGCCACTTGCCAAATCGTCTCCCCCGCCGGTGCGCGATGTCGCGTGGGCGAAAACAGAACTCGATGCCTACATTTTGGCGCCGCTCGAAGCAGCCAGCCTGGCGCCCGCGGCCCCCTTGCCGCGCGCCGCGTGGTTACGCCGAGTGACGTTCGACCTGATTGGCCTGCCCCCGACGACCGAGGAACTGGCCGCCTATCTGGCCGACAATTCGCCGCAGGCCGAAGCGCGCGTCGTCGAGCGACTGCTCGCCTCGCCCCACTACGGCGAACGCTGGGGGCGGCACTGGCTCGATCTGGTGCGCTACGCCGATACGCTCGGACACGAATTCGATTACGACATCTACCATGCCTGGCGCTATCGCGATTATGTCGTGCGCGCCTTGAATGCCGACCTGCCCTACGACCAGTTCGTCGTCGAGCATCTGGCGGGCGATCTGCTGACCGAGCCGCGACGAAATCCGCACGACGGCACGAACGAATCGGTGCTCGGCACGGGCTTCTACTGGCTGCTCGAGGCGTCGCACTCGCCAGTCGATGTGCGGCAGACGCAGGCCGATCGAATCGACAACCAGCTCGACGTGTTGGGGAAGACATTTCTCGCGCAGACGATCGCCTGCGCCCGCTGCCACGATCACAAGTTCGACGCCATCGCGACGAAGGACTACTACGCGCTGGCCGGCTACTTGAAGAGCTCGCGTTATCAGCAGGCGCCGCTCGATCCCGGGGGACGAATCGCCGCCGGCAAGGAGCAACTGGCGCAGATTCGCGCGGGGTGGGTGGGGGAACTGCCGCAACAGCGGCCCGGTTGGCATCGCGTGGGCGAGCAGGTGGCGGCAAGCCTGCTGGCGGCCCGCGAAGTGAATACGGCGGTCGAGCAATCGACGAACGGCGCACAAGATCGCGACGCCCACTGCGGACGCATCGCGCGCGAACGGGGTCTCGATCCCAGCCAACTGACGCGCTGGCTCGAGGCCTTGGCGGGCGACGAGCTCAAGGATCCTGCCCATCCGCTTCACGCCTGGCGCGTGCTAGGCACCGCGAGCGCGGACCCCGCCGAGTTTGGCGCCGAGAGCGAGGCACTCGCCCTGCGCCTCAGCGCCGCCAGCGATGATGCCGCCGCTCGGCTGGCAGGCGCCACGCGGCTGGCGGGCTTTGCCGATCCTCAGTTGGCGGCGTGGCGCGATTGGTTGGCCACCGGCGACAGTTTTGGCGCCGGGCCCGCGTCCTCGGGCGAGTGGTTGCTCACCGTCGCGGGAGCGAATCGCGAGCCCCGCGCGAGGTTGGTCCCCCCTGGTGCGGCGCATAGTGGCCAGTTGTCGCCACGGCTCGAAGGCACGCTGCGCTCGCCCAGCTTCACGATCGACCGGCGTTACCTGCACGTGCTGGCCGCGGGGCGCGGCAGCCGGCTGAATGTGATCATCGATGGCTTCACGCTGATTCGCGATCCGATCTACGGCGGGCTGACCATCGGGCTCGACGACGATCGGCTCGCCTGGCGCACGTTCGATCTCGAGTTGTGGCGCGGTCATCGCGCTTACCTCGAATTGGTCGACAGCCCGCTGCCGAATCCCACGCAGACGCTGCCCGAGGCGATCGCGCAGAACCGCGCGGTCGATGGTTATCTCTTCGCGCGCGAGATTCGCACGTCGGACGAAGTGGCCCCAGCGCTATCGCCGAGCGGCATATCGAGCCTAGTGCTGACGCCGCCGGTGGCATCGGTCGAGGAGCTCGCGGCACGCTACCAGTCGGCGGTGCTCGAAGCCGTGGCCGCCGCGACGGCCAGCCGAGAAAGCGGCGGAACAGTCGACGACGATCACGTGGCCCTCGTGAATTGGATGCTCGCGTCGGGACTTCTGCACGTCGAGCTCAAAGAGGACGTGGCCGCCTACTATCGCGAGGTCGAGGCCGCACTGCCTGCGCCGCAATACGCACTGGCGATGGTGGACGGAACGGGCGAGGACGAGCGCGTCTTCGTGCGCGGCAACTATCGCGTGCTGGGCGAGCCGGCGCCGCGGCGGTTCATGCAGGTCTTCGGCGGAGTCCAGGAACGCTCGTCGGCGGTGGGCAGCGGACGTCTCGAGCTCGCACGCCGCGTGGTCGATCCCGCGCAGAACCCGCTGTTGGCGCGAGTCATGGTGAATCGCCTCTGGCAGCACCACTTTGGTCGGGGGCTCGTGGCCACGCCCGACGACTTCGGCCACATGGGCGAACTTCCCACGCATCCCGAGTTGCTCGACTACCTGGCACGGCGTTTTATCGAGTCGGGGTGGTCGCTCAAGGCGATGCATCGCTTGATGCTCAATTCGGCGACCTATCGGTTGTCGGGGCAGGCTTCGCCCGAGGCGGTGGCCGCCGATCCGACGAATCGGCTCTGGCAGCACGTGCCGCCGCAACGGCTCGAGGTCGAGGCGATACGCGATGCGTTGTTGACCGTCAGCGGTCGCCTCGATCGCACGGTGGGAGGCCCCCCGATCATGCCCTATATCGAAGAGGGCACAGTCGACCGCGGCACGCCGCAAGCGCGCGGACCGCTCGACGGCGATGGCCGCCGCACGCTCTATACCGGCGTGCGACGCAACTTCATCCAGCCCATGCTGGTGGCGTTCGATTTTCCCCGCCCCATCACGACGATGGGACGCCGCGGTACGTCGAACACGCCCAGCCAGTCGCTGGCCATGCTCAACAACCCCTTCGTGCTCGATCAAGCCCGCGTCTGGGCCGAGCGCGTGCTGGCCGAGCACCCGCAAGTAGACGCGCACGCGCGCATCACGGCCATGTACCTGGCAGCGTTTTCGCGTGCGCCCGATGCGCAGGAACTCGACGCGGCACTTGCGTATCTCGACGCGCGGATGCGTGCGGGAGATACGCCGCCCCTGGCCTACCAGGGACTGGCCCATGCGCTAATGAACACCAAGGAGTTCGTGTTCGTCGAATAACGAGCGCGAGGAATCTGTCATGCACTGCCACCGCTACATTTCGCGAGCACAGACGCGGCGCGAAATGCTCGCGCGCTGTGCGGGGGGATTCGGGGCGCTGGCACTTGCCGCGCTGGCGGCCGACCCGGCCTATGGCGCGGTGGCGTCGTCGGAGACGGACGAGCACGTGCTTCCGCCCCATTTTGCGCCGCGGGCGAAGAACGTCATCTTTCTCTACATGGATGGTGGACCGTCGCAGGTCGATACGTTCGATCCCAAGCCGCGCCTCGCACGTGAGCATGGCAAGCCGATCCAGATGAAGGTGCCCCTCACGCAATTCAACAACGTGGGCACGGTGCTGCAATCGCCCTGGAAGTTCCGCCCGCGGGGCCAGAGCGGCATTCCAGTGAGCGATCTCTTTCCGGCCGTGGCCGAGTGCGTCGACGATCTGGCGATCGTGCGTTCGATGGTCTCCGAGTTTTCGGAGCATACGTCGGCCAACTATTTCCTGCACACGGGGAGCGGTCTGCAGGGGCGCCCCAGCTTCGGTTCCTGGGTCACCTATGGCCTGGGGAGCGCATGCCGCGATCTGCCGGGCTTTGTCGTGCTCGACAGCGGCTTGATCCCGCCGGGGGGGCGCGATTGCTTCTCGAGCGGCTTCTTGCCGGCGAGCTATCAGGCCACGATGTTCCAGCAGGGGCCGGTGCAGGTGGCCGATCTGCGTTCCGCCAGCAGCGATGCCGCGGCCGAGCGCGATAAGCTGGCCCTGGTGCGCGGACTCGATCGCCACGCGGCCGAGCGCTTTGCCCACGACGAGCGTTTCGAGTCGGCGATTGCCAACTTCGAGCTGGCGCTGCGCATGCAGACGGCCGTGCCCGAGTTGCTCGATTTCGCCGACGAAAGCGCCGCGACGTTGGCAGCGTACGGTGTCGATCGTCCCGAGACGCAGATCTACGGAGCGCGTTGTTTGCTGGCGCGGCGGCTGGTGGAGCGCGGCGTGCGGTTCGTCGAAGTGTTGTGTCCCAAGGTGCCGGGCGATCGCTGGGATCAGCATTCGAACCTGGTCGAAGGGCACCAGGCGAACGCGCAGGCCACCGACCGCCCGGTGGCGGCGTTGTTGCGCGATCTGAAGTCGCGGGGACTGCTCGACGAAACGATCGTGCTGTGGGGAGGGGAATTCGGCCGCACGCCCATGGCGCAGGGAAGCGATGGCCGCGACCACAATCCCTTCGGCTTTACGATGTGGCTGGCTGGCGGCGGCATCCGCGGCGGCATGACCTACGGCGCGACCGACGAATATGGCTACTACGCCCTCGAGAACAAGGTCGAGATGCACGACCTGCACGCCACGATCCTGCACCTCTTGGGGCTCGACCACCAGCGGCTGACGTTCCGCTTTGGCGGGCGCGACATGCGTCTGACCGACGTGCATGGCAACGTGATCGACGCCCTGCTGGCGTGACGCACGCCGCCGCGCTCGCTACACTCTTCGGCATCGGACGGCGCGACTTCGTTCCGTCGCCATCCGCCCTTCAACTCGCCTGGCGCGCGGAGACACTCAGCATGACCGGTCCTGCCCTGGAAGAATACCGCTACGAGAAGCTCACCTGGCCCGACGTGAACGAGGCAGTCGCCGCCGGCAAGATCGCCCTCGTGCCGGTGGGAGCGGTCGAGCAACACGGCCCCCACCTGCCGCTCGATGTCGACATGCTGCTGTCGACGAGCGTCGCGCTCGAGACCGGAAAGCGGAATCGCACGAAGGCGGTGGTGCTGCCGAGCGTATCGTACGGCTACACCGGCCACGTGATGGATTTTCCCGGCACGATCAACATCCACTACACGCACTTCATCGAGCACGTGCTCGATATCTGCAAGAGCCTGGCCTACCACGGCTTCAAGAAGATTCTGCTCTTGAACGGCCACGGCTCGAACATGCCGAATCTCGACCTGGTCGCGCGGCGGTGCAATCTCGAGACGGACGCCGAGTGCGCGTTCACGGCCTGGTGGCTGATGTTGACCGTCGACCCGGAGTTCTTGCCGCGCTGGCGCGAGAGTCATTTTCCCGGCGGGTGCGCGCATGCCTGCGAGCTGGAGACGAGCATGTACCTGCACATCGCGCCCGAGGACGTGCGCAAGGACAAGATTCGCTCGGACGATATCTCGTACAACACGTGGAAATCGCGCTATCGTTACACCGACCTGTTCGGCGCCGGCCCGGTCTCGGTGACCTCGTGGACGGCCAGTTATTCGGACACGGGCGTGCTGGGGGATGCCGAATTGGCCACCGCCGAGAAGGGGCGGCAGGCGTTCGAAGAGGCCGTCACGCGGTTGGGGGAGTTCATCGACGAATGGTACGGCCGTCCGGCTCCCCCGCGCAAGGAAACGCACACCGTGGAGCCGACGATGCCGATGCCGTGGGGACAGGCTAGCTCGCTGGAACGTCGCCGCTAAGAGGTGGGGAGTGGCGGCGCTAGGGGAGCTCTTCGTCGCTAGGTTGCTCGTCACGCGTCACGGCTTCGAGCGCGAGCAAGATCACGAGCGCGATCAGGTCGACGAGCCAGAGGACTCCCGCCCCCAGCGCGAGGTAGTCGAGCACCGCGCCGCCGGTCGCGTCCCCCATGCCGGCCAGCAACCGGCCCACCGCGGCAAGGACGCAGATAACGATCGGCAGCAACAGGGCTGCGACGACGAGTTGAATCAGCCAGCGGCGCGAAACCAAGCCACCCTCGCAATATGCTGCACGGCAGGGACCAAGACCCGAGGCCATCGACCGCCGAGGCATTCGTCGTGCCCACACCGGGCTCGAGCCCACTGCGGCGCCCGAGGCACGTCGGTCGGGCTCGCGCTGGTCATGCTCGGGTTTATGGCAGCGCAGGGGCCGGTAAAATCTTCCCAGTCGCGCCAATTTTGCGGATTGCACCGGGGGTGTCAATGGTGCGGCACTGCTGGCAACGGATGCTTCGATGCCGTGGGCACGAAGCGAACGCGGCCGACGCAAATCGTTCCGCCGTCTAGCATTTTCGTTGACTCCCTGGGGGGCGGGGCGACAATGGAACGCATCGGAACCAAGGCCGGCCCGGTTCGCTCGGTGCCGGTCGCAAGATTCGCCGGCGCGACGTAGGCACCGCGCCGCGAGATCAGAAGAGAGCTCAGGCTTGGGCGATCCTGTTCGGGAAGACGCCATGCGCCAATGGTTGATTGTGCGGCTGCTGCACGTGCTGCCGCTCGCGAGCGCGCTTTCAGTCACGCTTGTTTTCGGTCCTACTCCCCCCCCTCACGCGTCCGCGAGCGACGTGGTGATGAAGGACGGTCGCATTCTGTCGGGCAGCATCGCGCCCATCTCGGCGGTGGCCGAGGATCCCAAGGCGGTGATGAAGAAGAAAGAAGGGGGGCTGCGGCTCATCCTGCTCATCCACGACGATCTCCGTCGCACGTTCGTCGCCAAACGCCAGGTGCAGGAGGTTCGCGAGGGGGCGGGGGCCGAGGCGGTCGAACGCTTCCATGTCCGGCAGGCGGTCCCACGCGAAGGACCGATGGTGAACAACGTGGGACAGATCGTCTCGATCGAGCCCTTCGATTCGTTCGGCCGCCGTACGTTCAAGATGTACACGGACCGGGGCAATGTCGACGTCATCCAGGGCATTACGGTCATCACGCCCCTGTGGACCAAGGTCGAGGGGCTGACGCACATCTGGGACCAGCGGCTGGCGACCAGTTCGATTCCCCGCGAAACGCTGTCGGCGATTCTGGCGAACAACGTCAATGGGTCGGACATCGAGCAACGGCTGAAAGTGGCCCGACTTTACCTGCAGAGCGACCGCTACCAGGACGCGCAGCGCGAGCTGGAGCAGATCGTGGCCGATTTTCCCGATCGTCGCGAAGAGCTCGCGCCGCAGCTCAAGTCGCTACTGCAGTTGGGCGCCCGCCGGCTCCTGCTCGAGATCAAGCTGCGCCGCGACGCGGGGCAGCATCGGTTTGCCGCGCAGCTCGTGGCGAACTTTCCCTCGGAGGGAGTCGCGGGCGAAACGTTGGGGGCGGCGCGCGAAATGAGCGAGCAGTTCCAGACGCAGGAGGCCACGCGCAGCACCGTCTTGGCGCGGATCGACGAGCAGCTCGAAGCGATCAAAGACTCGGACGTGCGCGAACGCCTGCGTCCCTGGCGCGACGAGATCGCGGCCGAATTGGGCCCCGTCACGCTCGATCGCTTGAGCGCCTACCGCCAATTGATGGACGATCCGCAGATGGAGCCGGGCGAAAAGATCGCCCTGGCGGCCAGTGGCTGGCTCGCCGGCAGCAACTCGGCCACCGAGAGCCTGGGCGTGGCCCTGGCCATGTACGACCTGCGCAACTTGATTCGCGACTATCTGGCCGAAGAAGTAAAGCTCGATCGCGACCGCATTCTCGATCGGATTCGTTCGCAGGAGGGTTCGACGCCGGAGCATGTGGCGCGGCTCATCTCGCAGATGAAGCCGCCGTGGCAGCTTCCGCCGGCCAATGCCGAAACGCCCGGCTTGCACCAGTTGAGCGTGCCCGCCTTCGATGGTGGGCCCGATATTCAGTACCTGGTGCAGTTGCCCCCGGAGTACGATCCCTATCGCCGCTATCCGACGATCGTCACGCTGCACGCCTCGGGAACCGATCCGGCGCTGCAGATCGATTGGTGGGCCGGCGGGCGGATGGAGAACGGCGCGCGCCTGGGGCAGGCCACCCGCCACGGATACATCGTCATCGCGCCGGCCTGGAGCAAACCTTCACAGCGCGGTTACGAATACTCGGCCCGCGAGCATGCCGCGGTGCTCGACACGTTGCGCGATGCGTGTCGCCGGTTTGCCATCGATGTCGACCACGTCTACCTGAGCGGACACGCGATGGGGGCCGACGCCGCGTGGGACCTCGCCATCGCACATCCCGATCTGTGGGCCGGCGCGATTCCCATCTCGGGCACCTCGGACCGCTATACGAACTTCTATTGGGAGAACGCGCGCTACGTGCCCCTCTATTTCGTCGGAGGCGAAATGGACGGCGACAAGATGATCCGCAACGCCCGCGACTTCGATCGCATGCTCGATCGGGGCTTTAACACCACGGTGGTGGAATATGTCGGCCGCGGGCACGAACATTTCTCGGACGAGATTCTGCGCCTCTTCGATTGGATGGGACGCCAGAAGCGCGACTTCTTCCCGCGCGAATTCACCTGCCAGGCAATGCGCCCCTGGGACAACTTCTTCTGGTGGGTCGAGTTGGCCGACCTGCCGGAAAAGACCCTGGTCGATCCCGACCATTGGCCGCCGCCGCGCGGGACCCGTCCCGTGCAGGTCGACGCGAAGCTCACGGCAACGGGGAACGTGCGCGTCGATTCGGGGGCCCGCCGCGTGACCGTGTGGCTCGCGCCCGAGATGGTGCAATTCGACGGAAGCATCGAGCTACAAGGGAACAGGACCAAGCAAGGCGGACAGAAGTTCAACGTGCTGCCCGACCTCGTCGTCCTGCTCGAGGACGTGCGGACGCGCGGCGATCGGCAGCATCCGTTCTGGGCCAAGGTCGAACTGCCCAGCGGCGTGGTGAATCAGATGGCGGGGCAGTGAGATCAGGGGGCAGGGGTCCGACGCGCATGAAAATGCGGCTCGACTCCTGGTGCCGTAGCACGCAGGAGTCGAACCGCGAGATCTGAGGACCGTGCCGTGCCAGCGGATTAGGCTCCGACTGGCTCGGCCAGGTCTTCGAGCTCCTTGGCCAGGCGCTTCCGCGCGACGTGCAGACGCCGCTTGATCGTTCCGACCGGCGAGCGGAACTCGTCGCTCATCTCGGCCAGCGAGCGACCCCGGACGTAGAACGCCTCGAGGGTCTCGCGGTCGAGCCGGCGTAGCCGACCCAAACCGGCCTGCACGCGCTGCCGGCGCTCTTCGGTGAGGGCGCTGGCGAGCGGCGTTTCGTGGTTGACGCAGGCCGAGACGAAGGTCTCCGGCTCGGTCGCGTAGACCGGCGCCGACCGCACGGCGCGGTTGATCGCCATGCGGACCGTGATCGCGCGGAGCCAGCTTCCGAAGCACTCGCCTTCGCGCAACTGGTCGATCTTCCGCAGCGCCTGGACGAAGACCTCCTGGACGAGCTCTTCGGCCTCGGCGTGGTTCCGCAGACGACGCAGCGCGATGGCGTAGGCGCTCGACTGGTATCGCTCGACCAGCGCACCGAAGGCGTCCCGGTCTCCCGCCTGCGCGGCGCGGACCAGCGATCCGGTGGTGGTCAGTTCGTTCAACTCGTTGGTATCGGTCGTAGTAGCAAACATGGGGAATTCTCTCCGCGCCTATTTCCTGGCGATTGCGGCACGGCGGCACGCACAGGACCCAACGCTGGAATCGCTGGGGCTGACGCAGGTGCGCGAATGAACGGGCACGGTCAGCCAAAGCGTCGGCTGGGCCGGCTTCCGTCGTTAGCCTCGGTGTGAGGAAGAACCTGTCGGGCGACTAGGTTCTTTCGACGGAAACCCTGGGCACCGCACGGACTCGGCGTCCGACTGGCGGCGTAACCACGACGACGGCACATTTCGGCTTCGTCGTAGCCCTGGCGGCCATCTGCCAATAACGCGTGAGCGCCGTGGCAAATTTCTCCGCCAATAGATGCAGATGCCCAAAGGAGAGACTGCGCGCAAGCGATGCTGACGCATGCACTCGTTCGGCACCGGCGGCCACGACGGCGCGATCTTGGCGAATACCAAGGACGTCGTTCGAGCAGCGGGTAATGATCGAGTTACGCATGTTCGTCTTCCTGCGCTTCGCGCGGTTGGAGAGAAACGTCATCCGTGCGGCCGGCGCCCACTCGGCACCGCACCTTCCGGATCAGACGGGCCGCGACGGTCGGCGTACCACCGTCGCAGCCCGGCCCATCCGGTCACTCAAGACTGACACCTTTCCCCACACGGGTCAAGTTGTGTCAGCAGGCCGGGAATCTCCCCTGCCGGATGAACGACCGGCCTTACGGAGTCTTTAGACACTGTATCGGTTGGCAGGTTCACGAAAAAAGTCGCCAATTCGCAAGTTCCGTTGTAATAATCACTTCGCGAACGGCCGGCAGACGGGACAGGCGGTCGAAGCGACTCTTTTTTCGCCCGCTTCGGCAGCTTGACCACCCCCGGCGCGGGTGTCAGACTGCCCGCTTTGAGCGACCGGTCCGATCCTGGAACCGGCCTGGTTTTCCTGTTTTTGTGGCATTTCAAACGAGGAAGCGACCGCACGATGGGTGTGAAGATCAAGCAGATGCTGGCTGCGGACAAGGTGGTACGCCTGTTTTGCATGGGTCGCACGATCAACCCCGTGACGGTCGACCTGTTCGGCCTGGCCGGTGGCTTCGACGGCTTCTGGATCGATCAGGAGCATGGCGGCCTGACGTACGAGCAGGTGTTGTTGCTCTCGGTTTGTGCGCGGGCCAACGACTTCGATTGCTTCGTCCGCATGGCGCCGACCGACTACGCGCTGGTGACGCAGAATCTCGAGGCGGGAGGGGGCGGCGTGATGGCCGCGCGGATCGAATCGGCCGCGCAGGCCGAGGAGTTCGTGCAGTGGTGCAAGTTCGCGCCGCGGGGATTTCGCGGCATGAACACCAGCGGCTACGACGCCCACTACACGCACAAGACGCAGGCCCAGTTTGCCGCCGACGCGAATCGCGAGCACTTCGTGGCGATTCAGATCGAGACGACCGGCGCCCTGCAAGAGGCCGAGACGATTGCGGCTATCGATGGCGTAGATCTGTTGTTCGTCGGGCCGAGCGATCTTTCGCAGGCGTTGGGGCATCTCGGCCAGCTCGACCACCCCGGCACGTGGGAGGCCATCGAGCGCGTGGCCAAGGCCTGCCGCCAGCATGGTAAGCATTGGGGCATCGTGCCAGCCGATCCCGCGTATGCCGATCGCGCCGTCGAGCTGGGGTGTCGCATGTTGAGCGTCGGCGGCGATGTCTCGTGCCTGAAGCGCGGCATCGAAGCGACCAAAGACGCCTACGCCAAATATTGCAAGTAACGGCTGCCCGAGTTTCAGCGAGCAACCCCGAGATGGCGAACCCCGTGCGACTGGCGCTCCGGACTTTTTCGCGCCTGTATGGCGCGTGGGTCGGCTGCTTCAGCCCGACGCCGGCCTTCTTCGAAACGAACGATTTTCCCTGGATCGCGACGTTCGAAACGCACTGGGAAGAGATTCGCGACGAGCTCGCGCCGTTGTTGGCGGGACGGGGTGTGCCCCGGCTGTACGATGTGCTACCGGGTGAGACGACCATCGCCGACGACAAGTGGAAGGCGTTCGTCTTTCGCATCTGGGACAAGGACCTCGAGGAAAATTGCCGGCGCTGTCCTCGCACGGCCGAACTATTGCAGTCCGTGCCAGGCATGACGACCGCCATGTTCTCGATCTTCGAGGGGCACAACCACGTGCCGCCGCATCGAGGACCCTTCCGCGGCGTGCTGCGCTATCACCTGGGGCTGGTGATTCCCGAGCCGCGTGGCTCGGCCCGGATCCGAGTGCTCGACGAGGTGCGGGCCTGGGAGCCTGGGCGCAGCCTGCTCTTCGACGACACCTACGAACACGAGGCCTGGAACGACAGCGGCGACCCGCGCGTGGTGTTGTTTCTCGACATCAAGCGGCCTCTGCCGGGGCCGGTGCGGTGGTTGAACGATCTGATGATGTTTTTGCTGAGCCGACTGATTATTTGGCCCACGACGAAACTGGATCGGGCCGGGGCCCCCCTGGGCTGACGGGTTCGAGCCGGGGTCTCTGGGAGCGTGCGAATTAAACGCAGCAACTATTTTGCAGCAAGGGATTTGTGACTGCTTGACGGACCCCCGCACCCCACTTACCGTGGAAGTGTTCGTGCTGGGGAAGTCTGAGGCGATTTCTACGCCATTGCGGCGCGCCGTTCAGGTCGCGCCGCCGAGCATTTGGTCCAGACGGAGTTGCGAAAGTCTACATGAACGTCTGGCAGCGCTTTACGCGATGGATGGCCGCTCCCGTCGATGGCGGCTCGCTGGCCGCGATGCGAATTTTCGTCGGCCTTGTCACGGCGCTCGAAGCCGTCAGCCTGCTACGCCCCCAGGGCAATACCTCGATCGTCGAGCTGCTCTATACGAGTCCCCGCGTCAACTGGCACTTCAGCTATCCGGGACTGAGCTGGATCCAGCCGCTGGCCGATCCCTGGATGAGCCTGGCTATCCTGTTGATGGGAGTCTCGGGCGTGGCCGTGGCGGCGGGGTTTCTCTATCGCCCGGCCACGATCGTCGCCTTCCTGCTGCGGAGCTATGTCTTTCTGATCGATGCCGCCAACTACAACAATCACTACTATCTGGAGTGCTTGTTGCTGTTGTACTTGATCTTCATTCCGGCCGACCGGTGCTGGAGCGTCGATGCGCGCAATAAAGCTGCCACTCTTCCCGAGGGGGACGCACCCTCGCGCTGGGTGCCCTTCTGGGGCGTATTCCTGTTCCGCGCGCAGTTGTTCATCGTCTACTTCTACGGTGGGCTGACCAAACTCAACGCGCCCTATTTGAACGCCGCGGAACCGATGCGTTCGGTCGCCAACTCGCCCGCGGTGCTGGCGCCGTATCGTCCCTATCTCTCGGCGGAGACCTTCGACTGGTTGCGCGAGCTGCTGGCCCGACCGCAGACGGCCTACTTTCTCTCGTACGCGGGGTTGGCCTTCGATCTGACGGTGGGCTTCTTGCTGGTGTTCCGGCGCACGCGATTCTTGGGCTTTATGCTGACCGTGGTCTTCCACGCCCTCAATCATTTCCTATTCTTCGACGACATCGGCTGGTTCCCGTTGCTGGGCGTGCTGTCGGCGTTGATCTTCTTCGCGCCCGACTGGCCGACGCGGTTGTGGAACGTGGTGCGGAAGCCGAAGGTGCCCTGGCCCGACTGGAGCTGGTTCTTTGCCGGGGCGATCGCGATTCCGGGCATTGGCGCCGCGCTGGGCTGGCAGCCGAAGCCGTCGGGCATTCAACCGGCCCCCGCGGCGCCCGTGTCGCGCTGGCCCGTCTCGACGATCCTCGTTTGCTGGCTGGTCTTGCAGTGCGTCTGGCCCCTGCGTCACCTGGCGATTGCCGGTCCGGTGATCTGGACCGAGGAAGGGGGCCTGTTCAGTTGGCGCATGAAATCGTCGTTGAAGTTGTCGCAGTTTCCGACCTTCTATGTCGACGATCCTTCGTTGCAGACGACGGGGGAGAACGGCAAGCCCGAGATCGACTGGTTCTCGTACTCAGGCGAGCAGATCGTGTACGAGAATCTCAATCCCGGTAACGTCGATTGGTCGAAGCTGCCCGAGGTGATCGTCGAGTTCGTGCCGTTGTACGGCGAGCGCATTCTGATCAATCCCTTCGCGGGTGGACGCGAAGTGCCGATGACGACGCTGGAGGCAGGTCAGCGGGCAAAAGACCTTTGGAACGAGAAGTTCCGCCGCGTCTTGCCCGATGAGAGCTTGTATCAGACCGGCTCGGTTCCGGTGCAGCTTGGATATCTCGAGCGCCGCCTGCGCGAGTTGAAGGCATCGCCCGCGATGATCGAGCGTGCGCAGCGTGCCCGTTCGCTGTACGCGGCGCTATTACGTACGCCGCCCAATAGCGCGGAGCGGGTCGCGACCTATAACCAGTTTCGCGAGACATTGCGCGATCTGGCCGCCGATCCGCAACACGGCCGTCAAGCTGGGGCCGTGTTCTCCGTGATTCACCCTCTGGCACTCTGGGGCGCCCCCGATCCGAGCACACCCTTCGTGCGCGTCGCCGATATCACCTTGCAGCGCGACCTGGGAGATGGTGTCGTGCGGTTGAATCACGACGAGCTGCGACCGCTGCTGCTTTCGCCCCAGACGGTCTATGTGCCGATGGGACAGCTCTACACGGCCGATTGGACGGCGCTTCCGCTCGTACACGTGCGTCGCGAGCCCGAGCGAGGCACCCTGTTCGTCTGGAATCCGTACGCCGATCTCGTCAACTGGCAAATTCTAAACATGCTGAAGAATCCTTTGATGATTCATCAGTACGCACAGCACGTGGCCGATCGCTGGGAGCAGCAGTTCGAGTCGAGGCCGGGCGTGCGCGTGTTGTATCTGTCGTCGATTCCGCCCGAGCCCTGGCGGCTGGTGATCGATCCGGAAGTCGATCTCACGACGGCAGAGCGGCATTATCTGTCGCACAACGAGTGGATTACGATGCCCGATTCGCCGACCGCGAATCCAACGGCGGCGCCCGCTGCATCGGCGCAGCCCACAGCCAAGCCCGCAGCCGAGAATCCCTGACGTTCAATCGCGTCGCGGCGATGTGAGCTGACCGTGTCGACTTAGGTAGCGAACGTCGCTGGCGAGCTCTGCTTCTGCCAGGTAGCGCTTACCCCGGGTGACGCTGGGGAGCGTGATGGCATGGCCCACCCTGCGTTCGAATGCGAGGCGCCGGTAAAGTCTACCCAATCTAAGGGTGCTGGCCCGCGGTCCGAGAATCCTCTGCTTTTCCCGACAATTTGCTGGACAGCGAAAACCGGCGGTCGGTACGATACCTGCTCGTCGAACCACGAGGGTTCGGCGCGGAACAGAACAGAGAAGCAGGTACAACTCATGTCTTTGGATCGCCAGACGGCGGCCCGCGCTCGGGCTGCACGCCGGGGTCGTATTGTTTTTGCAGCGGGCGCGCTGCTCGCGTGCGTGGTGGCCCTTCCCGGCACTCTCCGAGCCGCCGAGCTTTCTCTCGAAAGTGATGAACGGGCCACGTTGCGCGACGACGCACGCCTGCGTTCGTACCGCCATCCGCTCTACTACGGTCAGCCGCGGGTAATCAAATACGACATCGAGCGGGACGAACTGCGCCGCAACACGAGCGTCACCATGCCGGTGCCCAAGCAGCCGAAAGGGCGCGACGTGAGCTATCACGGCAACCGCTTGAAGCAGTATCGCTTCGTCGGCCCGCAGCAGCAGGGGGGCATCTATTCGGCCCTGGCCGAGGACAAGCTCACCCGCGAGCTCGACGCGCGCAAATATCGCTACCGGTGGAACTATTAAAAGTTCTGCTCGTGCCCGCGCGGACTACATGTTCGTAAGGCTGTCTTCCCCCTCGGCGCCGACGAGATCGGCCAGCGCCGCGGCGATCGCGGCGTCGTGTTCGTTCGTCTGCGCGTAGACGCGGCAGATACGGTAGCTGGCGGGCAACTGTCGAAACAGTTCGCTGGCGTCGATCGAGCGCGTGTTCCCCGTAGCAGGCTCGAAGACAAAGTTCTGCCCCGCGGCGGGACCGCGCGTGCCGGGTCGGTGTACATGACGCGCAAGATCCACGCGCAATGGGATGTCGCGCAGCTCGGCCGGCAATTGGGCCCGCAGCGCCTGCTCGAAAAAGTCTTCTCGGCTGAAGATGCTCGTGCGCTCGGCATCCCCCGGCACGAAGAAACGGGTCTGCTCGGCGGCCATCTTCCACGTCACGCGCCGGCCGAGAAACTCCTGCCAGCGCAGGCCCAATGCTTTCCGTGCGGGATCGCCACTCTCGTGCCAGCGCGCCACATCGACCAACAACGACCATTCGGTGAAGCGCTGGTAGGCCTCGAGGTGTTCGAGCGGGTTGCCGGGGAAGAGTCCCTCGCGACTGGCGGCGAAGAGATCGCGCAGCGTGAGATCGATGGCGCGCACCGTGCGGTGGAAGTAGACGCTGCGGAACAACTCGGCGCGGACGCCCAGAAAATGGACAAGGGCCGAAACACCCCGGCTGTGGATCGTGAGCCCGGCGTCGCTGAAAAAGCTGTAGTGCAGCAGTCGCGCGAGATCGAAGCTGCGCGTGCTGAGCCCCGTCATGTAGGCGTCGCGCAGCACGAAGTCCATGTTGTCGACCGTATAGAGGCCGCTGAACAGGCTGCGGAGAAACCGGAGCCAGCGGGGGGCGTGGGGGGCGTCGCCCGCGCGGGGGCGGCTGATCAAGAGCGCGATCTGCGCCGGATCGAGCGACTCGCCGGGTTCCAGGCGGCTGTAGGGATTGCGGCGCACGCGGGCCAGCAAGGGCCCCAGCTCATCGATGATGATCCGCTGGCCGAGGGTCTCGTGCGTCAGGCCGTGCGCCGAGAGAAAGTGGTCGTCGAAAAAGTGGCCGAACGGGCCATGTCCCACGTCGTGGAGCAGGCCGGCCATACGGAGCAACGTTTCGACGTAACCGCGGCTGGGGACCTCGGGGCAGACTTCGGCCAGGCTGTCGTAAAGGGCCGCCGTGGCCCGGCTGGCAACGTGCATCACCCCCACGACGTGCTGAAAGCGGGTGTGTTCGGCCGAGGGAAAGACCCACCACGCGGTCTGCAATTGATGGATTTGGCGCAGCCGTTGCACCCAGGGGTGGTCGATGATGGCCCGCTCCGAGACTTCGCCCGGCGGCAGGGCGGTATCGGCGATAAAGGGGATATAGCCGTGGAGCGGGTCGTGGCTGAGGCTTTCGCTGGCAAAGTCCTTCATGAGGGCGAATTATCCCCCCCGGTGGACCATGCGCCTAGCGACCGTGGCACGGTCGCGGTAACGTGAGACGCAGCCGGCAAAGTTCGCCCAGCCTGCGTGGTCGGTGGTTGGACGTCCCCCGATCGCTTTGGTCGGCCACGCAACAAGGTGTACGCGGAGAAGGTGTTGTCGAGCGCTCGCCCGCAGGCGGGAGCGCGGCTGTAAGTCTCGTGCCGATTGACGAATTGATTCTGTTTCTAACGGTCTAAACTTCTTTTCCGCGAATACCCGAAGATGACGAAGCCCCTGCCGTCTGCCCGCCTTCGAGGAGAGCCCACCGTGCGCATTTGGTCCTGTAGCGTCTGGTTCTGGTCGACCTGTCTGGCGTTCACCGTGGCTGCTGCCACGGCGATGGCCGCGCCGCCTGCCGACACGCTTCTGCCCGCCACGACGCGAGGTTTCGTAACGGCCGACAACTACAACGAATTGACCACCGCGTGGGAGAAGACGCAGCTCGGCAAGTTGATGGACGACCCGCAGATGCAGGCCTTTACCGAAGACCTGAAACGGCAGTTGCGCGAGCGCCTGTCGGAGAGCCGCGAGCGGATCGGTCTGGCCTGGGAAGACCTGGAAGGTATCCCCAACGGCGAAGTCTGCGGCGCGATCATCCACGACGGCAAGTCGGATCCCGGCGTGGCGATGCTCGTCGACGTGACCGACCATCTCGACAAAGCGAATGAACTCCTCGACAAGGTCCGCACGGAATTGGCCAAGCAGCAGGCCAAACGCAGCGAAAAGACGGTGGGCGACACGAAGATCGTGATCTACGAGCTGCCGCCGGCCGAGCCCGACGCCGACACCGATCCGACGGTCGAGCCCCGTTCTCGCAAGGCGGTTTACTTTCTGAAAGACAACCTGCTCTGCGCCTCGGACAACCTGGCGGTCGCCGAAGACATTCTGGGGCGCTTCTCGGGCGCCGCGAAGGGGACGCTCGCCGGCAACGAGGTGTACCAGGCGGTGATGAAACGCTGCCAGCAGGACGCAAAGGATCAGCAGCCGAGCGTCCGTTGGTTTGCCGAGCCGATCGCCCTGGCCGAAGCGATTCGTGGGCTCGACCCGACGCGGAGGCGCGTGGGGATGGACTACGTCAAGGCGATGAAGAAGACCGGCTTCGAGGCGCTGCGAGGCGCCGGCGGCTTCGTCACGCTGGCCGCCGCGCCGGAGCACGACATTCTGCATCGCACGGCGATCTTCGCCCCGAAGCCGTGGGAAAAATCGATGAACATGCTCGAGTTTCCGAACTCGGGCAATCTCGCCCCGCAAGACTGGGTACCGGCCGACGTCGCCATGTACGTGAGCCTGAACGTCGACGTGCAAAAGGCCTACGACTACTTCGGTCCGATCTTCGACGAGACGGTGGGCGAGGGGGAGCCAGGCGTGTGGGCCGATGTGGTGCAAAGCCTCGAGGACGACCCGAACGGCCCAAAGATCAATCTCAAGCGCGACATGATCGCTCACCTGGGCTCGCGCGCCACGATCATTACCGACTACGAGACGCCGATCACGCCCGACTGCGAGCGCATGCTTTTCGCCGTTGAAGCGAAGAACGAGAAGGCGCTGGCCGAGGCGATTCGCAAATCGATGGAGCCGGATCCGAGCGTGATCAAACGCGAGTTCGAAGGGCACGTGATCTGGGAGATTCGTGAAGCGGAAGTCGAGGCCCCCGATATCGATTTCGGTGGGATCGTGCCGCCGGCGGTCGAGAACCCAGGCCTGCCGCCGCTCGACGCGGGGGACGCGATCGCCAACGAAGAACGCGTGCTGCCGAATTCGGCGGTCACCGTGGCGAACGGCCATTTATACGTCGCCACGCACGTCGACTTCCTGGAGAAGATTCTGCACCAGGATGCCGAGCGGAAGAAGCTGGCCGATGATGCCGACTTCAAGCTCGTCGAGGCCGAGCTGGCCAGACTGGGAGCCAAGGCCGAGGCAGGTAGCTTCCGCGCCTTCACGCGTACGGAAGAGGCCTTCCGCCCGACGTACGAGCTCGTGCGCCAGGGCAAGATGCCCCAGTCGAAGACGATGTTCGGCACGATGCTCAATCGCGTGCTGGGAGGTGGCAAAGACGCTCCGCCGCGCGAGCAGAAGATCGACCCCGAAAAGATGCCCGACTACGAGTTGGTGCGTCCCTACCTTGGCCCGGCGGGCCTGTTCGTGGTGACCGAGGAGACCGGCTGGTTCGTCGTCGGCGCGACGGTGAACAAGTCGGCCAAGGACGCAACGGAGTAAACACCGCCACAGGGCATCACCACGATCGTGGCGGGGGGCTACGCCGCCGAGGTTGCGGGGGGCATCGTGCCATATTGCCAGGCTGCCACCGCCAGGGCGATCCAACCGATGATGTAGCCCGTGCCGCCGATGGGCACGATGTGTACGAGCGGCGCGATCTGCGTGAAGACCCACGCATAGAGGCAGCCCGAAAAGAGAACGGCGCCGGCGAGGAACCCCCAGCCGGCCACGGTGAGTGCTCGCGAACGCCGTCGCGAGGCGATCATGCCCACGACGATGAGCGCTGGCGCGTGGTACATCAGATACTTGGTGGCCACCTCGTAGTTGTCGAGGCGCTTTTCGCGTAGCTCGACCGCCTGAGCATCGGCCGCGTCGGCGGTCAGTGCCGATTCGAGGCCGTGGGCGCCGAAAGCTCCCAGGCTTACTCCCAGCGCCCCGCAAATCGCGCCGAGCATCATCCAGGTGGTTCCGTTCATGACAGACCTTCTCCGCCTGATCGAATTGGTAAACCGACAGCGCTGAAATGCCGGACCGAGGCACCGAGAGGTTCTAGTGCCGCCGGACCGCCGCGAGTATAGCAGGTCGCCGGGCCCCCAAGGCAGGGTTCGAGACCCCTGTCAGGCGTCGGGGCCAATTGCGTGGGTTTAGCCCGACCATTACGCTGAGTGCGAGAGAACGAAAACCTCGTCACCGAAGCGGAGATCGAGCCCGATGCGAATGGGTGCGTTGCTGGGATTAGTGCTAGGCTGTCTGTTGGCTGGCGGTTGCGCAAAGAGCGAGAACAAGCCGGCGGCCAGCGAGGCCCCGAAACCGGCCGCCGACTCGACCGCGGCGACCTCCAGCACGGCTGCTCCCTCGCCACCGGCGTCGGCCGTCACGGCCGACGATCCCGAAGTCGTCGCGACGCTGGAGAAAACCGGCACGCCGCTCAAACGCGATGCCAACGGCAACATCACCAGCATCAATTTCGGCGAGCTCCCCATCACCGACGACACGCTGGCCAATCTCGAGAAGTTGCCGAAACTGACGCAACTTACTGCCTGGGGCCCCGGCATTACTGATGCCGCGGTCGACCATCTCTTGAAGCTCAAAGGGCTCACGAACCTGGGGCTCGAGAACACCGGCGTCACCGACGCGGGTATCGAACGCCTCAAGGAGCTCACGAAGCTCACCGTGCTCAACCTGCGGCGGTCGAACATGACCGATGCGGGCCTCGAGCACGTCGTCGAATTGCCCCAGCTCGATCAGTTGATCCTGCTCTACAACAACATCACCGACGACGGGCTGGCCACCCTGGGCAATTACAAGCGGCTCAAGCTGCTCGATCTGCGCGGATGTTTTCTCGTCTCCGACGCGGGACTCGAGCATCTCAAGGGAATCGAGGGACTCAAGGCACTCAAGATCCGCAGCCCGCAGGTCTCGGATACCGGCCTCGAACATCTGGCCGGGCTGAAGAACATGGTGGTGCTCGTGCTCGAAGACACCTACGTCAGCGGCGCCGGGCTATCGTACATCACGGGATTGACGAATCTGGAAGACGTCCAACTCTTCCGCACGCAGGTGGGGGACGACGGTCTCGAGCACATCGCGAACTTCAAGAAGCTCAAACGCCTCTCGCTGCGCGATACGCCAATCACGGACGCCGGGCTGGCAAATCTGGCCGACCTGCAGGACCTGGTATTCCTGGACCTGAGCGAGACCAAGGTCAGCGATGTGGGACTCGCCCACCTGGCCGGTCTGCCGAAGCTCACTTCGCTGAACTTGTGGCACACGGGCGTGACCGACGCCGGGCTGGCCGAAGTGGCCAAGCTGGGCGCGCTCGAAGAGCTCTCGCTCGAGGACACCGCCGTCACGGACGCGGGACTCGACCAGCTTGCCGCGCTCAAGAACTTGAAGTCGCTCGATCTCAAGCAGGCCAAGCTGACCGATGCCGCCGTCGAGAAGCTGGCGGCGATGAAGCAGCTCAAGTTCATCAATCTGCGTCTGACCGACGTCACGAAGGAAGGCGCGGACCGGCTGCGCGAGGCGCTGCCGCAGGCGACCATCCAGGCCGACGAGAGCTGACGCTTGCCATGAGTCGCGCCGAGTCTGCTCCGGATGGCGTGCTGCTGATCGGACACGGTACGACCGACGCAGCAGGCATGGCCGAGATCGAAACGCTGACGCGGCTCGTCACCGAGCGCCTGCCGGCGCTGGCCGTGGAGACGTGCTTCCTCGAGCATGCCGGGCCGACCATCGCCGAGGGCTTTGCCCGGCTGGCGGCGCGTGGCGCCCGTCGCATCGCGGTGGTACCATTATTGCTTTTCGCCGCGGGGCATGCGCGGCGCGATATTCCGTTTGCCGTCGAGCGTGCGCGGGAAGCGCATCCTGCGTGTGAACTGCTCCTCGCACCCCACCTGGGCTGCCACGACCGACTGATCGAGCTCTCGGCGCTGCGCTGCGATGAAATCGCCGGCGGCGATGCGGCCCCCGCAACGCCGGCGGAGACGCTGCTCGTGCTGGTGGGGCGGGGGAGCTACGAGCCCGACGCCAACGCCGAGATGGCGGCCTTCGCCCGCTGGCGATTCGAGCGGCGACCGGTCGGCTGGTACGAG
Organism: Pirellulales bacterium; assembly: GCA_019636335.1. Lineage (NCBI taxonomy): Bacteria > Pseudomonadati > Planctomycetota > Planctomycetia > Pirellulales > Pirellulales bacterium. The sequence continues at coordinate 90,696 of JAHBXR010000004.1, read as the reverse complement.
GTTTGTTTTCTGTCGATGGCGGAGCCGCGCGTCGAGCGGACGTTCGATCTGGTGGCGGGCTTGCCCTTCGGGCGGATCGTGGTGCAGCCCCATCTCCTGTTCCGCGGAGCGTTGCTGGAACGCTTGCGAGGGACCATCGAGGCGCGCTCGTCGCGGGGAGAACAGCACTGGCTGATGACGGAACATCTTGGCCCTCACCCGCTGCTGGTCGAGGCGATCGTCGACCGCGCAGGGCTCGCCCCCCGACCGTGATCGACAAAATCTGTGTCCGGAGCGTGGAACCCGGCGAGCCAAATGGGAGCGTGGCACGTATAGGGATCGTCGACGTAAGTTGGCTTTCCGCAGCGTCGTCGTCTGGTCGCAACTCCTGGCGAGCGAGCGGTTTGCCCCCTCTGGCAACCGTGGCCGTGAGGGTTCGCAGTTTGCCCAGTTGATATTGTTTTGTCTTGCGGGAACAGTTAACATGGCGGTTTAAGTCTTTCCCAACACGGAACTTACGGTTGGTCTTGCCGCTCCAAGTACGAGGTAAGGGATTCACATGGCCGTTCTGAACTTCACCGTCGGGCGACGCCGAGCTCTGGGGCTTTCGATTTGCGGGTTCTTGGCGGTGATCGTCTCGGTGACAGCCGTGCGAGCCGACCTGTCCGGCACACAGCCGGAGGATCGGCGGGCCCCGGACCGGATGGCGATGCGGGCCGTGTCGCAGTTGCTCAAGACGCGGCATCTTTCGAAGCACCCGCTCGACGACGAGATTTCGCAGCGCGGTCTGAAGGCCTTTTTGAAGACCCTCGACCCGATGAAGCTTTACTTCTACCAGTCGGATGTCGATCGTTTCTCCCAGCGCGCGAACGATCTGGACGAGATGGCCAACGCCGGCGACGCCAGCTTTGCCTACGAGGTCTTCGGCACGTATCTGAAGCGTGTCGACGAACGGGAAAAGCTTGCTCAGCAATTGCTGGCCGAGGAGCACGACTTCACCGTCGACGAAGAAATGGTGGCGGACGCCGACGAGGCGAAGTACCCCGCCAGCGAAGCCGAGGCACGCGATCTGTGGCGCAAGCGCGTCAAGTACGACATCCTGATGGAGAAGACCAAGGATGACGTGAAGACGCTCGACAAGGCCCGCGAAAAGCTGGCCAAGCGTTACAAGAGCTTCGCTCGCCGCATGCACCAGACCGACGGCGACGAGCTGTTGGAAATGTTCCTCTCGTCGATCACGACGTCGTACGATCCGCACACGTCGTACATGTCGGCCTCGAATCTGGAGAACTTCTCGATCGTGATGCGTCTGAAGCTGGAAGGCATCGGCGCCGCGCTGCAATCGCGCGATGGCGAGACGATCGTGAACAAGATCATTCCCGGCGGCGCGGCCGACAAGGACGGCCGGCTGAAGCCCGAAGACCGCGTCATCGGCGTCGGTCAGGGGGACAAGGGAGAGATCGAAGACGTTACCGACATGAAGCTCACCGACGTGGTGAACAAGATCCGCGGCGACAAGGGGACGATCGTCCGCCTGCAGGTGGTGACCGTCGGCGGCAAGACCGAGATCTACAACGTCACGCGTGCCGAGATCGAGCTGAAAGACAGCGAGGCGCGCGGCAAGATCATCGACGCCGGCTCGCGGCAGGATGGCAAGCCGTATCGCATCGGCGTGATCAACCTGCCCAGCTTCTACATGGATATGGACGGTGCCCGCCGCCGTCTGCCCGACTACAAGAGCACGACGCGCGACGTGCGCAAGATTCTCGACCAGTTCCGCAAGGATGGCGTCGACGCCGTGCTGATGGACCTGCGCAACAACGGCGGCGGCTCGCTGAACGAGGCCATCAGCCTGACCGGCCTGTTCATCGACGAAGGTCCGATCGTGCAGGTGAAGGACGCGGGGGGCAACGTCCAGAGCTACGACGACCTGGAGCGCGGAGTAGCCTGGGATGGTCCGCTTGTGGTATTGATCAACAAGTTCAGCGCCAGTGCCAGCGAGATCTTCGCCGGGGCGATCCAGGACTACCGGCGTGGGTTGATCATCGGCGACCATGCCACGCACGGGAAAGGTACCGTCCAGACGCTGAGCGAGCTGGGCCGCGAATTGTTCCTCGGCCCGAATCCGCCGGACCTGGGCGCCTTGAAGATCACCATGCAGAAGTTCTATCGTCCCAACGGCGATAGCACGCAGAACCGCGGCGTGGTGTCCGACATCGAGCTGCCGTCGCTGACCACGCATCTTCCGGTGGGCGAGTCGGACCTCGACTACGCGATGGAATTCGACCGCGTCGATCCCTCGCAATTCAAGCGCGTGAACCAGGTGGATCGCACGGTGATCGACCAGCTCAACGACTTGTCGAGCCGCCGCCGCGACGCTTCGGCCGAGTTCAAGAAGGCCCTGGCCGACATCAGCCGGTACCAGGATCGCAAGAACCGCAAGTCGGTGACGCTGAACGAAGAAAAGTTCCTCGCCGAACGAGCCGAACTCGATGCGGAAAAGAAGGCCGAGGAGGAGCTCGAAGAGAGCGAGAGCCCGACCGACGAGATCTTCAAACGCGATTTCTACACGGACGAGGCGCTGGCGATCACGGTCGATTACCTGCGGCTATTCAAGCTGGCGGCCAAGTAGCCCCAGGCACTTGCCAAGACGTTAACATAAGGTGGCCGGCCGGTCGGTAAGGACCGCGTCCGGCCACCGTTGTTTTCGTCCTGCTCCAACGTCCAACCATTCTGCGATCCCTTGGCCTTCGTCGCGTCGATTCTGTTGGCTGGTCTGGCCCTGCTGGCGATCGTCGTCGGGGTGGTCTGGATCGTTTACGTACCCGTGATTGCACGGGGGCTCGAGCACGTGCCGTGGCTCGATGCCGAGCCGCAGCCCGCGCTGGCCGAGGGGGAAACGTGTCGCTTCACGACGGCCGACGAGCGACACCTCGTCGGGACCTACCTGCGGACGACGGCGTCCGCGCGGCTGGGGGTCGTCCTCTGCTGCCACGAGCTGACGGGCGATCGTTGGACACTACTGCCGTACGTAGCCGATTTGCGCCGCCGCGGGTTCGACCTGTTCTGTTTCGATTTTCGCAACCACGGCGAGAGTGAAGCCGCGCTGGGCTATCGGCCGCTCCCCTGGCTGACCGAGTACGAGTTGACCGATCTGCGCGCCGCGCTCGATTATGTGGCCGCGCGCGACGATGCCGATCCGCGCGGCGTGGGACTGTTCGGCGTGAGTCGCGGTGGAGTGGCGGCCTTGTGCCTGGCGGGCCGCGACGCGCGCGTCCGCGCCGTGGTGGCCGATGGCGCCTATGCGACCGCGGCGATGCAGGTGTATTACATCCGCCGGTACATGTCGATCTTTACGATGTTGACGCCGTTCTTTTCGCGCCTGCCCGAGGGAGTGCTAGCGGCCTTGGCCTGGGGGGCACGACGTCGCGTCGAGCGGCGACACGGAATTCGATTCGCGCCGGTGGAGCGCGCGTTTCGCCGCGTGCGGCAGCCGGTGCTCGTGATCCATGGCGCCCTGGATCGGCTCGTGCCCCAGGCATACTTCGAGCGTTGGATCGCGCTGCTGCCGCGGGTCACAAGCTGGGTCGTGCCCGGCGCGCGTCACAACGGCGCTCTCGAGGTGGCGCGTGAAGAGTATGGCGAGCGCGTGGCGGGCTTTTTCGTCGAGCATCTCGCCGGCGAGCCGTAGAGCATGCGGGGCTCGAGCACCGCGACGATCGGCATGCCCCCGCGCCGGAATACCGATGCAGGCTGCCACCCCATGCAGATTCCCGTGAGCGCTGCGCGGTCGCGACCGGCGGAATCAAAAGCCGCCTTTGACCCAGCTATACGCCAGATAGCAAATCAGCGGGAAGAGCACGAAGATCGTGCCGTAGGTGAAAATCGACGTCCAGACGTGACGGGGCCAACGTGCCATCGGAAGCATTTCGGGGTGGAAGTACGGCAGCGAGTCGGGCCGCAAGTTTCAAGGGGCGCAGGTGGCGCTGAATCGCAACGGCAGCACGAGCGGCTCTTCGGCCGGCGCGTTCAATTTTACGTCGAACCGCGCCCCGTGCGGGAGGGCCTGGGCGAGTTTTACCCGTGCTTCTTCGCCGTCGACCGCGACTTCGATGCGCGGCACCCGAGCAAAGGGGGGGCAGAAGGCCACGTGTGCCGTGGCGGTGCGCTGCCCGGCGGCTAGTTCCACCCCCAGCCTGCCTTCGACCGCTTCCACCCCCTCGTCCGAGCGCGTGCGCGTGATCTGCTGCAAGGTCCCCTGAGAAAGTCCCTCGTCGCCTGCGCTCAGATCGCTGCGGGCGGGGACTGATTCGACGTGCGTATGAGAATGGAGCGACGTGCGATCGGCGACGTGCGATTCCACACGCTTGTCCGGGCGACTCCTCCACGGCGCCCGAGTGGCGGTTTCGGCCGTGGCGAGCACGAGCCAGAAGAATGCCATTCCTGCCGGCGAGCTACCGGGGAGCGAAAGTGCGAGCCCGGCAACGAGCAGGCCCAACACGATCGAGACTTCGAGCCAGCGACCAGCAGGCGTGGGCCACAGGCGCCGGCTAGCGAGGTGCAGCAGACTGGAGATAGCCGCCAGCGCTACGGCCGCGGCGGCCAGCATCGGCGCCGCCAAGGGGCGTTCGAGCGCGCCGGTCAGTCGCCGAAAACCGAGCGTGAGCGCCGCGCCGAGCAATAAGACGAGCAGCAGCCCTACGCCTTGCCGGGCGAGCTGATCGCGCCACGTCTTACGGCCGGCGCGCACGAGCAGTCCTGGTGACGGGAACAGCGCATCCATGGCGCCTCACTCGACTTTGGCGAGCGGGAATGGGTTATGGTAGGTGGGGCGACGTCGCAAGACGCCAACGGCCATTACCGGGCCGCAGCGCTCAGGCCCGCCGCTTCGGCCAGCTTGTCGGCCTTGTCCGTCTTTTCCCAAGTGAACTCTGGCTCGCTCCGGCCAAAGTGACCGCCGGCGGCCGTCTTGCGGAAGATCGGACGACGCAGGTCGAGGTACTGGATGATACCACTCGGCGTGAGGGGGAAGACCTCGCGGATGATCTCGCAGATACGGCTATCCTCGATGCGGCCCGAGCCAAACGTGTCGACGTGGACGCTCACCGGCTCCGAGACGCCAATGGCGTAGGCCAACTGCACCTCGCAACGATCGGCCAACCCGGCGGCCACGACATTCTTGGCCACATGGCGGGCCATGTAGGCGGCGCTGCGATCGACCTTGGTGGGGTCCTTGCCGCTGAACGCGCCGCCGCCGTGACGGCCCCAGCCGCCGTACGTATCGACGATGATCTTGCGGCCGGTCAGGCCGCAGTCGCCGTGCGGGCCCCCCACCACGAAGCGGCCGGTCGGATTGATGTGGTACTTGATGTCCTTCGTGACCAACTCAGCCGGCAGCGACGGCTTGATGATCTTCTCGATGATGTACTTGCGAATCTCTTCGTTCGACACGTCGGGCGCGTGTTGCGTGGAGACCACTACCGTGTCGATCCGCACGGGGGTGTCGCCATCGTACTCGACCGTGACCTGGCTTTTGCTGTCGGGACGCAGCCAGTTGACTTCCTTCTTCTGACGCGCCTCGGTCAGGCGATTGAGAATGCGGTGCGAGAGGGCGATCGGCAACGGCATCAACTCGGGCGTGTCGTTCGAGGCGAAGCCGAACATCAGGCCCTGGTCGCCGGCGCCGATGTCCTTGCCGGCGGTATCGTCCGAATTGACGCCCTGGGCGATGTCGGGGCTCTGGCGGTCCAGCGCGACCATCACGGCGCACGTCTTGCCGCAGATGCCCATCTCGTCATCGTCGTAGCCGACCTCGTTGATCACCTTGCGGACGACGTCCTGGTAGTCGATGACCGCCTTGGTGGTGATCTCGCCGGCGATGATCGCGATGCCGGTGGTGACCATCGTCTCGCAGGCGACGCGGCTCGTGGGATCTTGCGCGAGCAGGGCATCGAGGATGCCGTCGGAGATCTGGTCGGCGAGCTTGTCCGGGTGCCCCATGCTAACCGATTCGCTGGTGAACAAATACTTGCCGGATGCCACGCGAGACCCTCCCAGTGTGTAGGTGCGTTCAAAAGGCTCGAAACTCCAACCCCACCCGACTTTGCGGTGGAAGCAGTCCCGGGCGAAAAGGTAGTTGGAAACGGTCAGTATAGAGATTTCGCCGGTCGGCGGGCAATGGTGTCGCGCCAAGTGGCAGTAGCTGGCACGACTGCTGGCAAAGGCTGGCGACTTCCGCTCCCGCGGCCGATCGCAGCGATTGTATCGGTTCGATCAATCGTAGCGAAATACTGAACTGTAGCGATTGTCGGGGCCGATAGAACTTTACAGGTGACCATGCGGCCTGGGCAGGATTGATGCCCGGCCGACGACATCTTGGGGGGTGTCTTGGGTTCTCCGACGGCGCACGTCATGGAGCACGATTTCGCTCCCCGCCGGCCGTATCAGCTCGCTGTCCGTCGTTCGCGCTTTCGCGACGCGCCAGCCGGCAATCGCGGCCCCTGCGATTGAGGACCAAACATCGCGCGGTGGCGCTGCTGGGCGAGAGGGCGAACAGACGCCGCGAAATCCACCGCTCGACGAACGAACATCAACCGTGTGCGGCGATGGACTGCCGCGCCATTTGCCACCGCGACCGCGACGTTTGCCGGGACACGATCGGGCAGGCGAGACGCGCCGCGACGGCCGGGAGAGGGAGAACTCGAATCATGAAACGCGTTTTGTTGTCGCTGGCGATGCTGGCCTTCCTCGGAAGCAGCACCGGCTGTTGCCTGGTCGACCGCATCTTCCATTGCCATCACGGCTGGTGCGGACCGTCGACCTACGAAGATTGCTGCTGGGAAGGGCACGATTGCGGCGGCTGTGGCGGATGCTGCGACACCGGCTGCGATTCGTGCGGCGGTGGGTGCGACTCGTGTGGCGGTGGCGGATGCAGCAGCGGTGGATGCAGCTCGTGCGGTGGCGGCAGCTACGACACCGGCTGCACCGGCTGTGGCGGCGGAGACATGTACGCCGACAGCGGCATGCACGGGGGGCCGATGATGGCTGGTGGCCCGGGCTGTGCCAACGGCCATTGCAACCTGGCCGCCCGTCGCCTGGCGAACACGCAGGGCCCACCGGGGCCACCGACGGCCGCCGTGACGTATCCCTACTATACGAACCGCGGTCCGCGCGACTTCCTGGCCCGCAACCCGGGCAACATCGGTCCGTGAGCGTGGCTGCGAGCAATCAAAATCAGGCCATTCCTGTGATCGCCTGAATAAAAACTTGTGCGAGTTCTCTCGCTCCGTGCCGGCCGGAGTCGCCCTCAGGGGGGTGCGATTCCGGTCGGCTCTTTTCGTTGTGCGATGTAGCAGCATCTCGCGATCATGGCGCGCCGGGCAGACGCTTGGCCGTGGGATCGGAGGGCGGACGGTCGAGTACCAGGAAGGCGAAGAGATCGAGCAGCTCGCGCTCGGTGAGTTGACGTTCGAGGCCCTCGGGCATCAGCGAAAGGGGGCTGGTTTCCATCTCGTCGATCTCGGCGCGCGGCACGGTTTCGAGCTGGCCCCCTTGCACCTTGAGCACGACGCGTTCCGGGGAATCCTCGGCCACGAGGCCGCGGAAGATCTTGCCATCGGTGGTGACTACCGTGCGGGCTTGATAAGCCGCGCCTACGACCAGGCTGGGATCGAGCACGTTCGAGAGCAACTGGTCGAACGAATTGCGGCCGTTGAGGGTCAGGTCGGGGCCCACGTCCTTGCCGGCGCCGTGCAGGCGGTGGCACTCGGCACAGACGCGCGTAAAGACCGCGACGCCCGCCTCGGCATTGCCGGGCTCGCGCTCGAGCAGCGCTCGCACGCGGCGAATGACCTGCTCGCGCTCGGGATTGCGCTCGCTACGAAGCGTGCCCCACGTCTCGCGCACGCGCTGCGCGATGTCGTCGTCTTTGCTGGCGAGAAGTTGGCGCACTTGTCCGACGTTGAGCGCCTCGGCCGGGACGCGCTTGGCGGCAATCGCCTCGAGCAATGCCCGACCCCATGACTGACGACTGACCAGCAATTCGATGGCCGCGGGCCTCAGTTCCGGCTCGAGGTGCGGGTAAAGGTCGAGGACAAACTCGGGCACCGGCGCGGCGTGAAATTTTGCCAGCGCGCGCAGCGTGGCGAGGCGCAATTCGATCGGTACCGAGTCGGAACCCGCGGCGAGCAGGGTAGTGACGTATTGCCACAGTTCCTGATTCGGGGCCAGGACCAGGGCCTCGAGCGCGCGGACTCGCACCGGCGTGGGTGTCGTGGCGGTAGTGAACAGTTCGACGGCCTTCGCCGCACCACCCCCTTGCCAGGAGGTGGAGAGAATCAGGGCCTCGAGAAACAGCGGAGCGCTTTCTCCCTGGGCGATGATCTCGACGAGTCGTGGCTCGATCGCGGCGTGCAGCGACGCTTGTTGCTCGGCCGGAAGACGAGCTGCTTCGACGAGCGACGTTAATGTGGCGAGGGCCGCACGTGCCGCCGCGGGGTCGGCCTTGCGGCGTTCCGTGCTCGCCAGCACCAGCGTAGTGACAGGCGTCACGTCGCGATCGCGGCGTGCGATCAAGCGCTCGATCAGGCGCTCGGTCAGCAGGCCCAATCCGGCGGTGGCGGCGGATTGGTCGCCTTGGGTCAGCTCGACGAGACGCGCGACCTGCTCCCGTGCTTCAAGCAAGGGGTGCAGGTTCTGCCACACGACGCGCGGCAAGAGAGGATCGTCGATCGAGTGAGAGAACACTTCGAGCAGGGTGGGAATGGCCTCGAACTGGGGCAGCTTGCGCGAGGCGATCGCTACCTGCAGGCGGACGTCAGGGGAAGGATCGCCGGCCAGACGTCCGAGCGCGGCATGCAGGGCTGCGTCTGGCGAGCGGGCATTGCCGGCGGCACGCACGCCCCAGGCGCGCAGGCTCGCATCGGCATGCGATAAAAGCTGCTCATGAAACACAGGGTCGAGCTGGCGACTGCCCAGCAGTGCCCACAGCGCGTGCAGGCGGGCATGCCGGGGAGCGGCCTCATCGAAGACGAGGGTCTGCAACTTCGGCCGCGCGGCGGACGAGGCTCGTTCCGCTAAGAGCCGCTGTGCCACCTCGCGAAAGTAGACGTTCTCGTCATGCAGGCGCGCGATCAGTTGCTCGTCGGATGCTTGGGTGAGATCGAAGTCGCCGGCGCGCGGTGTCTCGCCGTAGCGCAAACGGTAGAGGCGACCTTTCAGACGGTCGATGCCGTCGGAGTCGCGCCGCGCGTCTTGATAGCAGTGGTACCGGTCGTACCAGTCGAGAATGTAGAGGCAGCCGTCGGGACCCGTCTTTTGCGCCACCGGCATGAACCAGGCGTCGTTGGCACGGAGCAGGTCTTCCTCCGTCTCGCCACGATACGTGGCGCCGTGCCGGGTCAGTCGATCGGCATTGATGGCATTGCCATGGATATTGCCCATGTAAAGGCGGCGCCGGTACGGTTCGGGATAGGCGGCGCTGTCGAAGTAGTGAATGCCGCAGTAGGCCGCCTTTTGATGCGCGTGATCGACGATCGACTCGATCTTCCACGTGTGGGGTGGATAGGCGCCCGCCTGCCGATGGTAGTAGCCACTTTCGACCAGGTGCCACAGGTGATCGATGACGCAGGCACTGACGAAGGCGCTCCCTTCACTGTCCCAGGCGATGCCCCAGGGATTGCTCGTCCCCTCGCAAAAGATTTCGAAGCGGCGCGTGCGCGGGTCAATGCGGAACATCGCGCAGGTGAACTCGCTGACCTGTCCCTCTTGCTCGACGCGACTGCGGTTGAAGACGCCGTTGAGACCGTAGAGATAACCGTCGGGGCCCCACGTGAGGGAGTTGGGGAGCTCGTGGGTGTCCTCTCGGCCGAAGCCGGTGACGACCACCTCGCGCCGATCGGCCTGGAGATCGCCATCGTCATCGGCCAGGAAGAGCAGGTCGGGCGCGTTGGCCACCCACACGCCGCCGTAACCGACGGCAATGCCTGAAGGAATGTTGAGTCCTTCGGCAAAAGTGGTGAATCGATCGGCGCGGCCGTCGTGGTCGGTGTCTTCGAGCACGCGGATGCGGTCGCGGCCTGCGCCGGCTTCCAGGCGTGGATACTCGAGGCTTTCCGTGACCCAGATGCGCCCCCGCTCGTCGAAGGTCATGGCGACGGGATTCACGAGATCGGGCTCGGCCGCAACGATTTCTACGGCAAAACCCTGGGGCACGGTCATCCGCGAGACCGCTTCCTCGGGGGTTAGCGCGGGTCCCGGCAGCGCCTCTTGGTTGTGCGGAATGCGTTCGGGTTCAGCGGCCCTGCACGGAGCGTGGGCAGCGCCCAACGCACACATCACAAGGAACAGATTTCGAGCCCAGCAGCGCGGCAGGAGCATGGCAGTGGAGTAGGGGGTTTCACGGATGAAGGGAGATGGAAAGGATTCTTTGCTTCAAAGGTGATGTGCGAGGGTCATTCTGAACAGCCGTTGGAGCACTTGCAACGTGGGGACAGCGCCGCGCCGTTGTGGGTAAGGCAGGCGAAGGATTAGGGCGCGAACCATGAATTCGTGACAAAAGAAGGAAAAATGACCAGGAAAATTTGCATTTAAACGCCGGGGGGCTACCATACGACCCGGATGTGAGAGAGTGCAGAGGCAGATGGCTGGGGTACCCAGCAGGCGGCGTTCCGAGTGTGGGGAATGGAACGTGAGCACGATCTTGGGGTCGACATCTGGGCGTGCGCGCGCCGTTGCCGTGGCAACGTTGGTGCTGGTTCTCTTTGCGCCTTTTGCCAGCACCCTCTTCTCGCCGCGCGGCGAGATCTTCGGCGAGATGATCTTCGGCGATAACCCGGCGTACTACTTCTTCGCGCACGATTTCGTGGCGCGGACGATTCGCATGGGGGAAATGCCTTTGTGGAATCCCTACGCGATGTTGGGCTTTCCACAACTCGCCGAAGGGCAGGCGGGCATCTTCCACCCGCTCTCGACGTTGTATTACGTTTTTCCGACCGAGATCGCGATGAACTGGGTCATCTCGCTGGCGATCGTCTTCGCCGGCGTGGCCTTTTGGGGCTATCTTCGCGCCCTGAGCATCGGCCCGGCCGCGGCGTGGTGTGGCGCGATCGTCTGGGCGATGGGTGGCCGCATGCCAGCCCGCATCGACGCCGGCCACTTGAACATGTTGGTCGGGTTCCTCTCGTGGCCGCTGGTGCTGGGAGCCTGGGAGCGGTATCGCACGACGGGGCGTTTTTATCACCTCGGCGTGCTGGCCCTGTCGTACGCCGCGCTGATCTTTGCCGGCTATCCACAGTACACCTTCATCTTCTCGTTGTTTTTCCTCTGTTACGTGGCGTTGCAGTTCATCGCCGCGAACTCGAAGCAACAGGCCGCCGCCGATCTGAAGGCCGTCTGCTGGCTGGCGCTGTTCGTCCTGTTGGGCATTGGGATCGCGGCGGCGCAGCTCCTGCCCACGCTCGATTTCATGTCGCGGTCGTCGCGTGCGAACTCGGCTTACGAGTTTTCGAGCAGCTTGTCGCTGCCGCCCGAATCGTTGCTGACAGTGCTCACGCCGAACTTCTTCGGCTACTCGGCGACGGGGACGAATCAATACTGGGGGCGCAGTCTGAATTGGGAGACGTGCCTCTACGTCGGTATTCTGCCGGTCGTGGCCGCGGTCGTCGGCGCCTTTGCGGCGCCGCGAGAAAAGCGCACGGCCCTGGTCGGCTGCGCTCTGCTGTTCCTGGCAGTCGGGTTCGGCCGGCATACGCCGATCTACGGGCTGATCTACGAATACGTGCCGCTGGCCGGGTTGTTCCGCGCCCCGAGCAGGTATTCGGCGGTCGCGTTCTTCTGCCTGGCCACGCTTACCGGCTATGGCATGCAGGCGATCTTCCAGGGTTTTAGTCGACGTCAGGAACGCGAGATCTCGCCTGCGACAGCGGTCGTGCCGCAAGTGGCCTGGCTGCGGGCAGCTTCGTTCGCGCTCCTGGGACTGGCCGTGCTGGTCTGTGGCTTGCTGGCCTACTTTCTCTTGGATTTTTCTTCTGCCGGTTCGCGATGGCACTCGTTCATGCGCTGGGTAGACGCGCAGCGTGAGTTGCCGATCAAATCGATCGATGTGATGAATTCCGAATTCGTGGGGCAGGCGGGGCGCCGGGCCATGCTCGGGCTGACACAGGCCTTGCTGTTGCTGGCGGCGACGGCACTGTTGCTCTACGCCGCGTGGCGCCCTGCCTGGCGACGCCTGACGCTCCCCTTGGCGGTGGTGATTCTCCTGGGCGATCTCGGCTTGTCGTTTTCGAATCGGCTTTCGACGTTCGATGCGGCAATGACCCGCTTGCCCGAGCCCTTTGCCGACGTCATCGATCGGCACCAGGTGCCTCCGCGCGTGCATGACCTGACGGCCGAGGTGGCACTGGGGCGCCAAGACGAGGTGTGTCAGACGTTCCACAACCAGGGGATGAGCTACGGGTTCACCAGCCTCTCGGGTTACACGGACAATGTGCTGGAGCGCTATGCGTCGATCGTCGGGCCGGAGGGGCGGGCGGGCGCGATTGCCGAGGCCGAATGGATGCGGCGGCTGTATCGCATGTTGTCGGTCGAATACGTGATGGCGCTGGAAAGCGATCTGGAACCCGGCACGCCCATCGTGGGCCGTCACTTGGGACGCGTCCTGGTGCCGCTCCATCCCCCCTTTGCCCGCGCGCGCTTGCTGCGCGAGGCGCTGGCCACGGACGATCCCCAGGAGGCGGAAGCCTACATCCGCAACCAGAATACTCGCCCTTCGTCGCGCCCGATCCTCGAGACGACGGAGCCCTTGCCGACGGCGAGCCCCTTGCGTCCGGCCGAAGTGGCACGCATCACGGAATACACCAATACGCGCGTGGAGTTGGATGTCTTTGCCGCGCAGCCTCGCGTGCTGTTGCTGGCTGAAATGTACGACAAGAACTGGCGCGCCACGGTCGATGGAAAACCGGCGGCAGTCATGCCGGCCAATTACCTCCTGCGCGCCGTGCGCGTGCCGATGGGGCGATCCCAGGTCGTTTTCGAATACGTCGATCCGCTATTTCGCTGGGGGACGATCCTCAGTCTCGCCTCCTTGCTCATCACCCTGGCGATTGTGGTGGGATCGTACCTGAGCGCGCGACGCGATCTGTCCGTCGACAGGCCCGCCGTGTCGGCATCAGGCAGGGGCCGTGCCGCCGGCAGTGCGAAGTCTTGCGAGAGCGAGTTGGCGATGGTGACGGCGAGCGAGACTTCGGCCTGGCGGTGCTGGGGATTTCGTTCGCGCCGTTAGCGGGGCGAACGGCCAAGAGCAATTGCTGCCTCGAGAGACGGACGAGAGGTCTTATGAAGACGAAGCAGAGGCGGGGACCGGAGCTGAACGGAAGTTGACGAGTTGCGTTCCTTGCCGTGGGGGGAATTGGAACGTGTGGAGCAAATTTCATCGTCTGGGCGAGTTGCTCGCCGAGTACGTACTCGCCTTGTTGGCGGTGGCGCTCTTGTTGCCGTTTGTCGGCATCTTGCTTCTGCCGCGCGGCCGGGTCTTGGGCGAAGCTCAGTTCGGCGACAACCCCGCGTATTACTTCTTTGCACACGATTTCGTCGGGCGATCGCTGAGTCACGGCGAGCTTCCACTGTGGAATCCTCACGCCTTGCTGGGATTTCCGCAACTCGCCGAGGGGCAGGCGGCGATCTTCCATCCGCTCAACTTGCTGTATCTCGTGCTGCCGACGGAAGTGGCCATCAACTGGGTGGTGGCTCTCTCCGTGGTGCTGACGGGGATTGGCTGTTGGTGGTATCTGCGCACGCTGGGACTGGGCAATGCCGCGGCGTCGTGCGCGGCCCTCGTCTTTCCCTTGTCGAGCCGCATGGCCGGGCGCATCGACGCGGGGCACCTGAACATGCTGGTCGGGTTCGTCTCCTGGCCCTGGATGCTGGGCTGTTGGGAACGCTACCGCGCCACGGGGCGCCTCCACTACCTGGGATACCTGGCACTCGCCTACGGCACCCTGATCGTGGCGGGTTATCCGCAGTTCACGTTCATCTTCTCGCTGTTCTTTCTGTGTTACGTCGTGTCGCAGTTGCTCGTCCGAGCGAGCGAAGACCGCTGTTCCTGGCAGGATGTACGGGCCACCTTGTTCCTGGGCGTATTTGTCATCGCGGGCGTCGGGATCGCCGCGGCGCAGTTGTTCCCCTCGATCGACTTTGCCCTGCGTTCGTCGCGCACGGATACCGACTATGATTTTGCGACGACGCTTTCCTTGCCGCCCGAGTCGGCGCTGACGGCGCTGACGCCGACTTTTTTCGGCACCCCCGCGCCAGACAGCGGCGTCTATTGGGGACGCGGCATTTTCTGGGAGACCTGTCTCTACGTGGGCATCGTGCCCTTGGTGGCGGCGGTGGTCGGCGTGGGGGCCGCCCCGCGCGAACAACGCGCCGCGCTGCTCTACACGGGTTTGATATTCCTGGTCCTGGGACTGGGGGGCTACACGCCGCTCTTTCGCATCTTCTACGACTACGTGCCACTGGTCTCGTTGTTTCGCGGGCCGGGCAAGTATTCCGAGATCAGTTTGTTCTGTCTGGCCACGTTGGCCGGCTATGGATTTCAAGCGATGTTCGCCGGATTTGTCCCCCTCGGCGCGCGCGAGGGGGTGTCGGAGAGCAACGACGGAGCAAACGGAGCAACTCGACCGGCGCTGGTGCGGGCAGCGGCCTGCGCCTGCGCCGTTGTGGCACTGGCCTGCATCACGCTCCTCGCGTGGTACTACCCTGCGCACGACCGGCTCGATTCTCACTGGGGAGCGCTCCTGCAATGGGTGTATCCTCCCATGGACATCGATCGTCCGGCGATCGAGCACGACGATCTGACCGTCGTGCTCGTGTCGGCTTCTACTACGCTATGGGGACTCGCACAAGCGCTGCTCTTCGCCTGTGGCGCCGCGCTGCTGATCTTCGTCTGCTGGCACGCGCGCTGGCGGAAGCTTGGTGTTCCGTTGGCGGCGCTGCTGCTGTGGGCGGATCTCGGGCTCACGTTTTCCTCGCTGCTGTCCACCTACGAAGCAGACCTCACGCGCTTGCCGGACAATTTTGCCGATGTGTTCGAGCGGCATAACTTTCCCGCGCGCGTGCAAGACAACGCGACCGGCATGGTGCTCGAGAAAGATGGCGAATCTTGCCGCACGTTTCGCAACGGCGGAATGGGGTACGGTTACACGACCGTGTCCGGCTATGCGGGCACTTATCTCGAACGATACGCGCAAGTGTTTCAAGCGACGCATGCGGCGCCCCGCTCGGGCTTGGGGGCCGTCCGCGCGGACTGGATGCGGCGATTCTTCCAGATGCTGGCGGTCGATTATCTGATCTGCCGCGAGACCGAGGTGCCCGTCGGCGCCAAGGTGCTGGCGCGTCATGTCGGGCGCGCGCTGATTCCGCTCAATCCCTTCTTTGCTCGCGCGCGACTGTTACGCGACACCAGGACCGTGGCCAGTCCGGACGAGGCGTTGCGCTACATCACCAGTTTCAAGAATCGCCCTTCGGCGACCCCGGTGATCGAGACGACGTCGATGATGCCATCGCCGGAACCGTTGCAGCCAAAAGAACTCGCGCGCATCACCGGTTTCAGCAACAACCGGGTGGAAATCGATGTCTGGGCGGCGCAACCGCGCGTGTTGTTGCTGGCCGAGATGTACGATCCGCATTGGCACGCCACGGTGAACGGGCAGTCGTGCCCCGTGATGCCGGCCAACTATCTGCTGCGGGCGGTAAGCGTGCCGGCGGGACCGTCAAAGGTCGTCTTCGAGTATGTCGATCCCTGGTTTCAGTGCGGTGCGGTGGTCAGCGTGGTCAGTTTGCTGGCAACCCTTTTGTTGATTGTCGTGTCGCACCGGCGTGCCTGCCGCCAGCAGCGCGTCCGAGCGGCAACCGAGCTACCGCAGGCGGAACCTCAGGTGGCACGGGACGACTTGTCGCGAGAAGAACCGGTACTCTCGGTGGGGGGCGAGATCGCACGCTGGCAACCGTGGTGGGGCCTGCCGGCGAACGGGCGCCTCCTGCCCAAAGAGCCCTCCCCCTGACACGGTCGCTCGAGAAACGAACCAGGCGTCTGCCTGCCGTGGCATGTCCGGACAAGTGTGAGGCGTGCGGCACGCGAGCGGCGCCACGCGCGAAGGCTTGTCAGGCCCTCACTGCCCGCGTGAATTCCGTGCGTGCGGCGGCGCGGCACAGGTCGCGGATGGCGAAGGCACCACGCGCCGCGCCCAGGCAGAGCAGTGGGGCAAAGAGCATGCCCCAGTATTGGTTGAAGCTCTGCCCGACGAGGGCGAAGAGCGCCAGGTAGCTCAGCGAGACGAGAGCCATGCGCTGTGCCCAAGGTGCCTGCCAACTAGCGAAGCCGAGCAGGGCGAGAGGGAGATAGATACCGGTCACCCATTGGGGCAAGAGCAGCAGGTAGCAGTTCATCTGCGACAGCGAGAGTAAAAAGGGCGCACCGCCGAACTGCAGCCAGCTTTCGTAGTGGCTGCGGTCGCCCGGCTGGATCAGCGTATGAACCGTAGAGGCGTGCCAGCCATAGAAGGCGAGGAACGCGACGATGCCCCCCCCCCAAGCGAGCGCCTCGTCACGCCGGCGCGTGCGCCAGGCATCGACGAACATGATCGCCGAGAATAAGAGCGCCAACTCGCGCAGGAAGGGAGCCGCCAGTCCGATGGCAATGCCGGTCTTGCGATAACCGGCCGCCATGGCCGACAGAGACAGGGCGATGATCGTGCCGGCCCAAACGACCGGCATCACATACAGCTCGCCGACGAAGCAAGGGAGCAAAGCGCCGCCGAGCAGCAGCAGACCCAAGGCCGCGGTACCGATGCCGGCGTCGTCGACCGTCGCCGCCATGGCCAGAAAGAGCGTGGCCAGCGCGGCGGACGCCAGCAGGACCTTGCCCCACGCGGGCTTGGGCAACATCCCCAGGAACCACATCGGCAGCGGCGTGCGCCAGTTGAAGACGCTGCGCGTCGGATATCCCCGCGCGCGGAGCTCGACGCCGGCCGCCTCGTAGTAGCCTTCGCCGGCCTGGATGCGTGCGACTTCGGCCGCGTACAGTTGCACGTCGCTGGGCCGCCGCTCGGGCGAGTCGGCGTAACCCGATCGCCAGGGAGACAAGGTTATCAGAACGAACCCGAGGACTGTCGCGCAAAACAGCGCCAATACGCGGCGTGCCGCGCGGGGCGAAAGATCGACGTACGGCGTCGCCACGCGAGCCTGGAAGGAGTTCATGCCGTAGAATTCGCCGGTGGGTGACTGCGAATCGAGGGGAAGTGCGCATCCCCATGGAAAAACCTAGCTCGGCGGGGGCCAGCCGCCGGGAGTCTGCCGGCGTGGATTGCAGCGATTGCGAGCGTTATAGTGCCGCACGCGGCGATGATTCCGGCCCCGGCGGTCGTGGGGGGACCTGACTTCAAACCAGGCGAGCAGCATGTCCGAAGCGCACGTGACGCCGACCTCCGAGGCCGAACTCGAAGAGTTGCTGTCGCGGCCCGCGCCTTCCACGGTCCGCGCCCTGGCCGAGTTCTCGGGCGATCTCTTGCTGCTGGGCGTGGGGGGCAAGATGGGACCGAGCCTGGCCCGGATGGCGCGGCGAGCGCTCGATGCGGCGGGGCGTGAAACGGTCCGCGTGATCGGTGTCTCGCGCTTTTCGGAGCCGGGCCTGCGCGACGAGCTCGAGCGCGATCGCATCGTGACGGTAGCGTGCGATCTGCTGGATCCGGCCGCGCGCGAGAAGCTGCCCGACGCGGCTCACGTGCTTTTCATGACGGGGTTCAAGTTCGGGGCCAGCTCGGCCCCCTGGATGGCCTGGGCCACCAATGTGCTTGCCCCCGGTGCGCTTCTGGAACGCTATCGCGCGTCGCGCGTGGTCGCCTTCAGCACGGGCAATGTCTATCCCTACGTGTCGCCGTCCGAACCGGCGCCGAATGAAACGACACCGCCGGCGCCGGTCGGTGAATACGCCAGCACGGCATTGGGGCGCGAGCGGATGTTTCAATTCGCCAGCGCGCGGTACGGGACGCCCGTGTGCTTGTTACGGCTCAACTATGCCGTCGATCTGCGCTACGGCGTGCCGGTCGATATTGCGCGCACCTTGATGGCGGGCACACCGATCGACTTGTCGACGCCGCGCGTGAATATGGTGTGGCAAGGTTATGCGAATCGCGTGGCGCTCGAGTCGTTTGCGCGGGCCTCTTCTCCGCCGCGCGTGTTGAACCTGACGGGGCGGGGGCATCATGCGGTTCGCGCCGTGGCCGAGACGTTGGGGCGCCATCTCGGCCTCGTGCCCACGTTCGCCGAAGGCGAAGGAGAACGCTCGCTGCTGTCCGATGCTTCGAGCTGTCACCAATGCTTCGGCCTGCCGGAAATCGACGGCGAGGAACTGTTGGCCATGGTAGCGGCTTGGATTCGCTCAGGGGGCCGCTTGCTCGACAAGCCGACGAAGTTTCAGGTGAGGGACGGGCGCTTCTGAGCCTGCGTCGCGACGGATGTTGCGCCGCGGCGCCCTCGCGCTGCCTTGCCAGGCACGGTGCTCAAAAGGTGGGATTCCGCGGGAATGCTCGACGTGGGCGGCTACTTCTCTTCAACGAGGTCGGCGGGACGCACGCCCGGCTTGAAGCCATTGTTGCGGAAGGGCCGCGGCTCGAACGTGCCGACGATCGCCACGTCGCTGTGCTCGGGGATCTTGTCTTCGAGTCCGACGGCCCAATAGCAGGCATTGACGAGCAAGCGGCGCAGCCCCTCGCTGGCGAAATCTTGCGACGCGCCCATGGTGGTGGTGAAGACGCGCGCCCTCTTGCCCACCTTGCCGGTGAAAGTCTTCGTCCAGGCGATCGGCATCATCGGATCGTTCTGCGCGCCATCGACGGGGGGATCGTCGGGCTGCATGCCGGTCAACACCTGGCCCAACACCAGCGGCTGACTGTCGCCCGGCAGAGGGAGTCGCACGCCGTAGACGTCGGTCGGTCCCCAGATATCGCCATCGCCGATGCCGCGCAGAATCGGGTTGCTCTCTTGCCCCGGCGCGATGATGCCACGAGTGCTTTGGCTGCCATGCTGACCGTGGTGATTGATCCACGTCTCGCCGAGCACCTGCCGGCCAAAGCCCCCTTCCCAATCCCGGCTCTGCCAGCCGTAGCGTGCGTAGGGATCGTCTCCCTTGTTGTCGAACGCATGGGTCGCCGTTCGCAAGCCGACGATCGGTCGACCCGACTCGATGTAATCGACCAGTTCCTTCATTTGCCACTCGGGCAAACGGCGAAAGCGCGTGAAGAGGACGAGCAAGTCGGCGTCGCGCAGGGCCTCGAGGCCGGGAATGTTGTCGCTCTGGTTCGGGTTGATCGTGCCGTCGTCCGGGTCGATGGCAAAAAGCACGGTACATTTGAACCCGTGGCGCTCGGCGAGGATCTGCGCCAACTCAGGCAGCGTTTCTTCGGAGCGGTATTCTTCGTCGCCGCTGACAAGCACGACGTGATTGCCGCGGCCCGGCCCGTCGTTCCCCTCGTAGACGACCGTGGTCGGAGCATCGGCGACGGCCGTTTCACCAGCCCCCCCCAGCGCCACCGCGGCCAACGTGCCCAGCAGCGCCCGACGACACCAAGATTCCATACGCGACACGAGAGAACCTCCGCGGCAAGGAGAGAGAGGGGGGACCATTGGTCGTTTGATTTCGATCGAGGGGCTCCGAGGCGGCAGGCAACGCCATGCTTCCGACCACCGGGCACCGATCCTCCACGATCGTACCCCGGGGGCGCGGTCGGGTGAATCATGCCCCGTTGCGATTCCTGGTCCCGCCTTTTTGGCGGTGGGATGGTTTTCTGGCGTAACCACCTATGGGCGAGACGCGTCGGACTTCAAAAAACCGGCCGCGTCACTAGAATTCGATGACCAATCATGACTCAAGTCCGAACCGACGAGGGCGCCTCGCAGCGGCTATTGCGGCTGTCCGAGCGCATCGAAGCGGTAGAAGGCTTCGCCGAAGTGTTGTCCTCGCTGCAGGCAGGGCACGGGGCTGCGCTCGACGGAGTCTGGGGGTCGAGCTGCGCGCTGGCCGCGGCCGCACTGGCGGCGCATGCTTCGGGGCCGTTGGTCCTGGTCTGCCCCCATCCGGGCGATGTGGACGAGATGGTCGACGACATCGCCCTGTTCAGCACGGCGGCGTGCGACCGCTTTCCCGCCACCGAAACGACTTCGGCCGATCGGACGCGCGCCGATGAAGAGTTCGGCGATCGGCTGCGCGTCATCAAGCGGCTGGCGACAGGGCGGGCGGCCCCCATCCTGGTGACGAGCATCCAGGCGTTGGTGCAGCCCGTGCCCGACCGAGAGACGCTCGCCGCCCGGACGCGTACGCTGCGCCGGGGGGAAGAACTCGATCTCGACGAGTTGACGCGCTGGCTGGTCGAGAATGGCTTTCAGCCGATGAGCGCCGTGGCGATGCCGGGAGAGTTTTCCGTTCGTGGCGGGATCATCGATCTCTTTGCCCCGGACTTCGAGCATCCGGTGCGCGTGGAATTATTCGGCGACGCGATCGAATCGATTCGCGCGTTCGACGTCGCGGCCCAGCGCAGCCTGGTTTCGCTCGACGCCGTCGAGCTGTCGATCCTCGATCCCACGACACGTCAGCAGGGGCACCTGGCCGATTATCTGCCGGCGGGAACGTGGCTGCTGCTGGTCGAGCCCGCGGAGCTGGACGAAGAGGGGCGCCACTACGTCGAGCGGCAGGAAGATCGGCAGCGGTGCCATACGGTGGCCGAGGTGCTGCGCCGGCTGTACCAGTTTCCGTCGATCACGGCCGAGAGTGTCGCGCGCGGATCGTTCGAGGCCACGTGCCATCTGCGCATCGAATCGGTCGAGCGATTCAGCGGCGAGATTGCCCGGGTGCGCGACGAGCTCGAGGCGGCGGCCATCGGGCACGATGTGTATCTCATCTGCCAGACCGAGGCCGAGGTCACGCGGCTGCAAGAGCTCTTCAGCGCCACGCGTCTGGTGGCGGAGGGGCGCTTGCACTTCGTCATCGGGCGGCTGCGGGCCGGTTTTCGCCTGGTCGTGGCGCGGACGATCGTGTTGGCCAGTGCCGAGCTGTTCCAGCGGACCGACATGGCACGCTCCTCGCGGCGACGCTTGGGTCGCGTCATCGACAGTTTTCTCGACCTGCGCGAGGGGGACTATGTCGTCCACGTGGGGCATGGCATAGCGCGGTATCGCGGGCTCGAGCTGCTCGACAAGGGCGCGCAGACCGAAGAGCACCTGGAGCTCGAATTCCACGGCGGGACGAAGCTCTTTGTACCGGTCTCGCGGATCGAGCTGGTGCAGAAGTATGTCGGTGGGATGAAGTCGCGTCCCATGCTGGCGCGATTGGGTGGGCGCACCTGGAGCCGGCAAAAAGATCGCGTCGAAGAGGCGATCGAGGATCTGGCGGCCGACATGCTCGAGTTGCAGGCGGCGCGAGCATCGCGGCCCGGGATCAGCTTTCCGCTCGACACGCCCTGGCAGAACGAGTTCGACGCCGCGTTTCCGTATCAGGAGACTCCCGATCAGTTGGCCGCGATCGAAGAGGTGAAGCGCGACATGCACGGCTCGCGCCCCATGGATCGACTGATTTGCGGTGAGGTCGGCTACGGCAAGACCGAGGTCGCCATGCGCGCGGCGTTCCGCGCCGTCGAGAGTGGCTATCAGGTGGCGGTGCTGGTACCGACGACGGTGCTGGCCGAACAGCATCGGCGAACGTTTGCCGCGCGTTTCAGCGAGTATCCTTACACGATCGCTTCGCTGAGCCGGTTTCTCACCGGCAAGCAGCAGCACGAGGTCATCGCGGGGCTGGAGTCGGGGGGCATCGATATCGTCATCGGCACGCATCGGCTCGTGCAGGAGGATATCCGCTTCCGCAACCTGGGACTCGTCGTCATCGATGAAGAACAGCGCTTTGGCGTGGGGGCGAAGGAGCGCCTCAAGACGCTGAGACAGATCGTCGACGTGCTGACCCTCACCGCCACGCCGATTCCACGCACGTTGCACATGTCGCTCCTGGGCCTGCGCGACATTTCGAATCTCGAGACGCCCCCCGAAGACCGGATGGCGGTCGAGACGCGCGTGACCCGCTTCGACAAGGATCTCATCCGGCAGGCGATTCTCCGCGAGCTGAACCGGGGGGGGCAGGCCTTTTTCGTCCACAATCGCGTCCACGATATCGAGCGCGTGGCCGATCTGCTGAACAAGATCGTGCCTGAAGCCAGCATCTGCATCGGCCACGGTCAGATGGGCGAAGGGGAGCTCGAGCAGGTGATGGTCGATTTCATCGCCCAGCGCTACGACATCCTGCTGTCGACGACGATCATCGAGAGCGGACTCGATATTCCCAACGCGAACACGATCTTCATCGATCAGGGAGACCAGTACGGGCTGGCCGATCTGCACCAGTTGCGCGGCCGCGTGGGGCGCTACAAGCATCGCGCGTACTGCTATCTGTTGATCGATCAGAACAAGGCGCTCAATCCCACGGCGGCTCGGCGGCTGCGGGCCATCGAGGAGTTCAGCGACATGGGAGCCGGCTTCGCCATCTCGATGCGCGATCTCGAGATTCGCGGGGCGGGCAATATCCTAGGCACGGAGCAGAGCGGCCACATCGCGGCGGTGGGATACGAGTTGTACTGCGACCTGCTCGAGAAGGCGGTACGGCATCTGAAGCAGATGCCCGCCAAGGCCACGATCGACGTCGACGTAGCGCTACCGGGCGAGGCGTGGCTGCCCCGCGGCTACGTGCCCGACGTGCGATCGAAGATCGATCTGTACCGGCGTCTGGCGCGGGTAGCAACCTTCGACCAATTGAAGGATTTCGCGGACGAGCTGGTCGATCGATTCGGGCCGCATCCGGACGTGGTGCGTCGCTTGCTGGCGCTAGCAGAACTGCGCCTGCTGGCCGCGCGGTGGCGCGTCCACACGGTGCGGATCGAGGATAATTACCTCGTGCTGGGCTATTCCGACCCGAAATTGATCGCGGAACTGGCCCGTTCGAGCGGCGGGCGATTGAAGATCGCCGATCGCGAGAGCGCCTATCTCTTGCTGGGCAAAGGCGTTGTCGATCCGGACGTGGTCTACGCCGAAGCGAAATCGCTGTTGCAGGCCACGTAAGGCCTTTCTACAATCCCGCCCCCCGCCTGGAGATCGGGCGGAAAACACTTCGCGCTCGTTCGCCGTGTGGGCAGAGGGCGACGAAACAGGGTCGTTCGCACGCTCGTCGCGAGTTGCCAAAACGCTGTTTTGCCGCGGACACATCAGCCGGTTCGAGAGTCAATAACGATCGTGGCACGCACTGTCCGACTGCTCACGCCGATTTTCGTGCTCGTCGTCCTGGGCGTCGGCGGGAGCGATTCGTTCCTCGCTACGTTGCTGGACGAAATCGTTTCGCCCGCGCCGGCACTGGCGCAAGTCAACGACGGGTATATTACGTCGAACGACGCCTCGGGTTCGCGATACCTGGGCTCGCAGACCGACATGCCGGCCTGGGCCCGCACGGCCACCAACGACGCACGCTACCGAGCCGGTATCCCGGGTTCGCCGCACGAACCGACGTTGGCGGTGCGTCCCTCGTCGTGGCCGGGCGCCGCGCCTCCGGATGACGAACCGCGCATTCCGACTCGCGACGACGTGCGCCGCGCGGCCGCCATCGCCGCCGAGCGCCAACAGGCGGCCTATCGGCAGGCGTCTGTGCAGCAGGTGGCCTATCTGCAACCGGGATCGAATGTCGCGCCTGGCGCGGCCGTGTCCCCCGTAGCGGGACCAATGCCGGCCCAAGTACCCCCGGCCGTGCCTGTGCCCCCTCCTTACCAAGCCACGAGCGGGACGATTCCGACGGCGCCGCAAGTGCCCCTCACACCCCCCTCGTCGATGCCGGCGGGGCCGCCTTTGGCGCCGATTGGCGACGTGCCTTACGCCTCTCAGACGCCGATCGATGCGGGCTTGGGCATGACGCGGGTACCCGGACCTGCGACAGGGCCGATCGTGGCCGACCAGGGGGCGCCCCCTGGCGCCCAGGTGCTGTCGGGGGCGACGATTCTGGCTCGCGTCGGATCGGACGTCATCCTGGCCAGCGAAGTCGCGCTGCACGTGAACGAAGTGCTGAAGAGCAACGCCGACAAGATCCCGCCCGAGTATCTCGAGCCGATCCGTGAACGATTGACGCGTCAACGGCTCGAGGCGTTGATCGATACGAAGGCGGTCATCATCGAGTTGCGGCGCAAGATTCCGGCCGAGAATCTGAAGAAGATCGACGGCTCGCTGGCCGACGAGTTCGAGAAGCACGAGTTGAAGCGACGGCTGGAGCGCGCCAAGGTGCAGACGCGCACGCAGCTCGACGAGATCTATCGCACCTACGGGACGTCGCTCGAGCGCGAGAAGCGGGCCTTCATGGAAATGATGCTCGCGCAGCAATGGGTGCAGAATCAGATCAAGCGTGACTTCGAGATCTCGCACGACGAGATGCTCGCCTACTATCACGACCACATCGCCGACTATGAGTTTGCCGCGAAGGCGCGGTGGGAACAAATCTCGGTGCGCCACTTCCGCGGACGGCGCAAGCGCGAAGCGTACGCCAAGATCGCGGAACTCGGCAATCGGGTGATGCGCGGAGAACCTTTCGCCGAGGTGGCCAAGAGCGGCTCCGATGGCCCGACCGCTGCCGACGGCGGCGTGCGCGATTGGACCACCGCCGGCAGCCTGGCCTCGAAAAAGCTCGACCACGCCATCTTCTCACTGCCAATCGGTACGCTCAGCGCCATTCTCGAGGACGACGATGCATTTCACATCGTGCGGGTGATCGAACGCCAGGAAGCCGGGCGGACGCCCTTCACCGAGACGCAGGCCGAGATCAAGGAAAAGATCCGCGCGGAGCGCATCCAGGGGCAGGCGGAAGATTATGTCGACGAAGCCCGCGCCAGCGTGCAGGTGAGCACCATCTTCGATCACCTGCCGCCGCTCGACGAAAAAGCCACCGCCCGCGCCAAGCCCGACGGCAAGAAGAAACGCTGACCATCATTCGTCGGCCCGCGAGCTTTGAAAAGCTCGTGCGATATTTGGCCGGTTTTTATGAGTTGGGTTTGCAACTGCGACGCCGGGCAAAGCCAAGGATGCCCAAAGCACCGCATGCCGCCAGCACCAAGGTCGAGGGCTCGGGGACGGCCGTGATGTGGACCGAATAGAGGCCATCTTGGAACGCCGTGCTGTATTGGAAGCCGGCCGGAGCGTTGTTCCATTGAAGGGTGGCCTCGCTTAGATCGAAGGTTCCTCCCACCTGGAAGAAATCGAATTGATCCCCCACCGAGGGCAGAAAGCCATCGATGAAAGCGATGTTCACCGTCCCGGCTAGCGAGAGATTGCCGGTCACTGAAAGCTGGTCGTACTGCCCCGGCAGCAGACCGCCGATCTCCAGATCGAGCGAGCCGAATGAACCTTGCAGGTAATTCCCCACCACGTCCAACTTGCCGGGCGAAAAACCAGGGGATACAACACCCCCATCGTTAACGATATTACCGACGATTGTGCCGGCGCCTGAAAGCAGTCCACCTTCGCCCATTACTACCGCATCGCTGATGGGTATGGCCTGGCCAATCGTCACCATCCCGCCCTGGGAGACGTTGACTTCTGAGGTCGCGTTGATCATCAAATGTGTGGCGATCGAGACATATCCATTATCAACAACATGAAGCTGGGCCGCGCCCTGGTCGCCAAGCCGCGCATCACCTCCAACAGTTAAATGTGAGCTCTCGCCAGTCACCAAGATCTCCGCAGTAGCTGTTGGCGCGATGGCCGCATCCAAGCTCATCAGATTCAGCGCGGCTGTGGCCGCCAGCCGCACTTCGCCGTGCCCATGATGACCAATCAACCCCGTTCCGGTGACATCCAGGAGCGAGTTTCCGCTGAGATTAACTCGTCCTTCAGCTTGTGAATGCTCGCCGAGTCTCAGGAAATGCGTCTGCACAGTGCCGCCATCCGCAATAACCAACTCGCCATTCGCGCCTGCCAGATCGCCGACTGAGATCATCTCGTGTGCGACCACACTGGCACCGTTTCGCACGGTCAGGTGTCCCTCGCCGCCGAATCCCACATTGAGGATATCCGCGACATTAAGTTGGCTACCGTTTCCCTCGACGACCACCTCGCCGGCACTGCCCGAGGCGATCGCGATGCTCATCCAACTTGACGTGTGCGCGGTTGCACCGGATCGGATATCAAGCATTCCGTGCCCCCAGTAGCCGACGCCAATTTCCTCTTGCGTCGATAGATCGGTGCCAGGACCACTCAGCCAGACTTGGCCTTGGCCCCCCACGCCGATGTCTAACCGTTGGCCGGCACGAAACGTTGCGCCGCCGTCGGCAAACAAGGTCCCCAGCGAATTACCGAGGACACCAAATCTTAATGAGTAAGGCGTCTCGACGGTGGGAATTCCATCGGCAGATGGCACGCCGGAGACATTCAGCGCGCCATCCCCCCAGAAACCGACCACAATGTCGTCGGCGGTCGATACCAGCCTCGCTCCATTGCTCACATTGATCGTACCGGCATAATCGGCGTCCCAGCCCGCCGCGATTGCTCCGGCGTGGGTTTCACCGGGGCCGCGTACGTTCAATGTGGTCGCGGCACCCTGGAATGACACATCCTGAGCCGGACCGCCGACCGTAAGCCAACCATTCACATGCAGATTTCCGTATCGTATCTCGGAAAGATTAAAGATGCTCAGATCGCCAAAAGTATTAAAGTCGAATGTCCAGGCTCCACTTTGGACCGCTAGCGCCTCGACCGTGGCGGTTCCGCCCGGAATGAACATTTGATTGGGTGTGTTTGGGTAGATAAAAGTGGAGTCGCCGAAGTAGACATAGCGTGGCGAGGTCGTGGGATTCACTTCGGTAACCAGGCCCGACCCAAGCACCGCCCGGTCGAGTACTCCAGGAGGAGCGAAGTACTGCCAATTAGCTCCATCGTGAAATGATCCTTGAGCAACGGGATAGGCGCCGGGTGATTGATTGCCGGTCCAGCGAATATCGTCGGCCTGCACCAATCCAACTGTCGCAAACAGACGAAATGTCGCCAGAACAGTGGCAGCAGCTAGGAAAAACGGGCGAACAGATACGCAATTCATGGGGGCGGAACCTCACAGGACAAGAGAACAAAATGCCAAACCAGTTGAGATCAACCAGGGTGTGGTACTTGTTCACTAGCAGTCCTAGAGGTTCCGAGTCGGTTGCACGTCCTGAGCAGGTCGTCTTTAAACCGCCGTTCGCTGCTTTCGTTGGCGAAGCGTCCAGGCTGTCAGTGCCGCCCCCGCCAGGGCCAACACCAGCGAACTTGGCTCGGGGACGGCCGTGATGTGGACCGAATAGAGGCCATCTTGGAACGCCGAGTTGTATTGGAAGCCGGCCGGAACGTTGTTCCATTGAAGGGTGGCCTCGCTTAGATCGAAGGTTCCTCCCACCTGGAAGAAATCGAATTGATCCCCCACCGAGGGCAGAAAGCCATCGATGAAAGCGATGTTCACCGTCCCGGCTAGCGAGAGATTGCCGGTCACCGAAAGCTGGTCGTACTGCCCCGGCAGCAGACCGCCGATCTCCAGATCGAGCGAGCCGAACGAACCTTGCAGGTAATTCCCCACCACGTCCAACTTGCCGGGCGAAAAGCCAGGGGAAACAACACCCCCGTCGACGAGCACGTCGCCCAGGATCGTGCCTGTTCCACCCAGCCTGCCGCCAGGGCCGACGCGGAGCGTGTTAGCAGGCACGTCGCCGACATCGCCTTGCCCGACATTCATGCGTCCCCCCGTGATCAACTGAAGCGTACCCTGCGAACCTAGGAGCACCTGGTTTGCAATCTGCATCGTGGACTGATCGTCCAGTGTCAGCCAGCCGACACCACCGTTATTGTTATTGGATGAACCAACAGACAGGAATTCTGACAGGTTCCATTGTGAATCGGCGCCACTGATGGCCACCTCGCCAGAGGATCCTTGGTGCATGCCGATTTGGCCCCATCTACTCGAGACTTGTGCCCCGCTAGAAACATTCATCGTAGCAGTGCCCGCCTGTCCGATATCGATGCCCCCCGTCATGTTGATGGAGGCGCCAGCACGAACGTCGATTTCACCGGTTCCCGTACTGGCGATGCCGGCCGTCAGGTGTCCGTCGATATCGATCTGACCGGCCTGTCGGACGAGCAACGTACCGCGAC
Source organism: Pirellulales bacterium (assembly GCA_019636335.1). NCBI lineage: Bacteria > Pseudomonadati > Planctomycetota > Planctomycetia > Pirellulales > Pirellulales bacterium. The sequence goes on along the minus strand of JAHBXR010000004.1, from coordinate 62,484 downwards.
CATTTTCACCAACGCCGATGCCTTGCGTTTCGATTCGCGAGCCATTGCCTCTTACTTCAACGGTTCCCTCGGCGTCTGCGCCAGCGCCAATGTTGCTGCCCACAAAGCTCGCGAAGCCGCCGTTCGCAATGGTCAACTGTCCCTGCCCATCGAGTCCAACATGCATGCCACCGGTGGCAATGAACTGCGAACCACTGCCGGTAATGGTCATTTCACCATAGGTATCGGGCGAAAAGATTCCCAACGCACCGCCCCCGACCAGGGAAACCACGCCACCGTTCGAAATCGTCACCTCCCCCGTTCCACTCCCGCCCGAACCGAGCCACAAGCCCCACGTTACATCCCAACGCGAGCCTGGACCGTTGATCAGCGCCGTGCCGTGGCCACCGGCACCTAAGTAGCCGATGTATCCCGTTTCCGCCGTGGCGCCGTTTAATACTTCAAGCCGTCCGACAGCTCCCGGGTTCTTGCCGATCGCCAACTGACCGGTGTCGGGAATCGGAGTGGTGAGACTGACACCGGGACCATCGAGGACGAGCGTGCCATTTCCGAAGTCGCCAATAATCCCCCCCACGCCGAAGAGACCAGAGTTTTCGAGCTCCGCGCCATCACGCAGGACCAATCGCCCCGTCGAGTCTGCTGAGTAGCCAATGGCAAACGAACGGGTCGATGCTTGCCCGGCTCCGCGCATGACCAACTCCGCATTGCCGGGAGCATTCCCAAAATCCTGCATGTCCGCGCCGACGACCAAAGCATCGGACGCGTGCAGATTTCCATAGACGGCTTCCCAACTTGGCGGAAAGCTTCCGAAGGTGCCGAAGTTGAAGGTCCACGATCCACTTTGCGCGACCAGAGAGCCCACAGTGGCCGTTCCGCCCGGCACAAAGCTCTCGTTAGGTGTGTTCGGGTAAATAAAAATGGAGTCGCCGAAGTAGACGTTTCGTGGCGAGGTCGTGGGATTCACGTCAGTAACCAGACCTGACCCAAGAATCGCCCGATCATTGGGGCCTGGCGGAGCAAAGTACTGCCAATTAGCTCCATCGTGAAATGATCCTTGAGCAACGGGATAGGCGCCGGGTGATTGATTGCCGGTCCAGCGAATATCGTCGGCCTGCACCAATCCAACTGTCGCAAACAGACGAAATGTCGCCAGAACAGCGGCAGCAGCTAGGAAAAACGGGCGAACAGATACGCAATTCATGGGGTCGGAACCTCACAGGACAAGAGAACAAAATGCCAAACCAGTTGAGATCAACCAGGGTGTGGTACTTGTTCACTAGCAGTCCTAGAGGTTCCGAGTCGATCGCACGTCCTGAGCAGGTCGTCTTTAAACCGCCGTTCGCTGCTTTCGTTGGCGAAGCGTCCAGGCTGTCAGTGCCGCCCCCGCCAGGGCCAACACCAGCGAACTTGGCTCGGGGACGGCCGTGATGTGGACCGAATAGAGGCCATCTTGGAACGCCGAGTTGTATTGGAAGCCGGCCGGAGCGTTGTTCCATTGAAGGGTGGCCTCGCTTAGATCGAAGGTTCCTCCCACCTGGAAGAAATCGAATTGATCCCCCACCGAGGGCAGAAAGCCATCGATGAAAGCGATGTTCACCGTCCCGGCTAGCGAGAGATTGCCGGTCACTGAAAGCTGGTCGTACTGCCCCGGCAGCAGACCGCCGATCTCCAGATCGAGCGAGCCGAACGAACCTTGCAGGTAATTCCCCACCACGTCCAACTTGCCGGGCGAAAAACCAGGGGAAACAACACCCCCATCGACGAGCACGTCGCCCAGGATCGTGCCGCTGCCGGACAGGGTGCCATCAATTCCGACATGGAGGGTGTTGTCGAGCAGAGTGAGAGGAAGGGCTCCCACGACGGCGACGCCACCATCGGTTAGTTGAAGCGTGCCGCCCTGGTGCAGGTGGATCCGTTGACCGACGTTCAGTCGAGAATCTTCGTCCACCTGGACGGAGCCGGCGCCGCCGGAGAAATGGCTGATGTACAACTCGTTCTCTACGGCCACCGCTCCGCCGCCAGTGATCTCCAGCGAGCCGTGGCCGCGTTCGCCTACGACCAGATTTCCTTCGTTCGTCCAGGTCGAACCGGCGCCGTCGACGGTCACGACTCCGACCGAATTGGGAGAATACGCCACCGAGGCCGACTGATTGTTGACCGTGCCGCCGCCGGTGATCTCTAGCGCGCCCTCTCCTGAACTGCCCACAAACAGTTCGCTAGTGTTGGTCCACTCGGAACCAGGACCATTGATGGTGACGCGGCCCGTCGAGGAGGCGGTAAGTCCGATATGGCTGAGATAACTGCTAACCGCGCCACCGCCCGTGATCTCCAGCGTGCCATCGCCGTTGCTTTCGCCTACAAGCAGTGCGTTGTCGTTCGTCCATCTCGAACCGGCGCCGGCGACCGTGACACGTGCTGTCGAGCCGTTGCCAATATGAGCCCAAGTATTACTGACCTCCCCACCGCCGGTGATTTCCAACGTACCGCCGAGCACACCCAGGAATTCATTCGTCCACGTTGAGCCGACGCCGTCAACAGCGGCGGTTGCGTGGTCTTCCCACAGAAAACTTGAAATACTGCTCACCGCGCCGCCACCGGTGATCTCCAGCTTGCCGCCACCGCCTACAAACAGATCTCCATTGTTCGACCACGCCGAACCGGCGCCATCGGCAATGACATGACCAGTCGGCTGGATGGAACCCGAAATACTGCTCACCGCGCCGCCACCAGTGATCTCCAACAAGCCTTCGCCTCCGAAGCTGCCTACAACCAGATCCCCGTCGTTTGTCCATGTCGAACCGGCACCGTTGACGGTCACGCGCCCCATCGAGCCGGACAAGTATCCGATATGAGCGTCAGTGTTACTGAGCTTCCCGGTTACTGAGCTTCCCGCCGCCTGTGATCTCCAGCGTGCCATCGCCGCGGCGGCCAATAAACACTGCCCCGTCGTTTGTCCATGTCGAACCGACGCCGTCGATGGTCACGACACCGATTGAATCGGGGCCGTACGCTACAAATCCCTCGCCGCTATTGCTGACTTCCCCGCCAGAGGTGATCTCCAGAGTGCCCTCGCCCCCAGCACCGTCACCCACAAGCAAATCCCATGTATTCGTCCATGAGGAACCGTGACCGTCGACGGTCACTCGCCCCGTCGAGCCAACACCGATAAATCCCAGAGTACTACCAACCGCCCCGCCACCAGTGACCACAAGAGTGCCATCGCCAAAACCACCCAAAAACAACTCCGTATTGTTGATCCATGTCGAACCGACTCCATCGACCGTGACGTGGCCCGTCGAGTCAGACCAATAGCCAAGATAACCGTTTGCACTTTGGACCGTGCTACCGTCGTCGATCGTCAGGGTGCCGTGGCCCGTGAAGCCGATGTAGAGATTGTCGAACAAAGTGGTGGTGGTGGGGTCGGGAGAAACGTCGCCCGTGACCACGACGCTGGCCTGGCAGACGGCGGCCCCTTGCAATGCGACGACGACTACGACACGTCGCAGCCAGACCATGAACGGACAGGGGCCCATCGTGGAAATTCTCCTCGCTCGAAGCCAAATAAAGTAAAGAGGGCAGCGGCCGAGCGCCGATTGCGCCCCTACTTACGTAAGCGAGGAATCAAGCCAAAAACCGAACATAAAATTCAGTATTTTTCGCGGAGCGGCCCAGGTCGAGAGGCTAAACTCATTGGTAGACAATGAGTTACTGCGATTCATCCGGCGGCCGCATTGATCGCCTGGATGGCGGCCCGGTGATGTTCGACCTGTTCTTGGACGCGTTGGCGACGGCTGAGGTCGCGGAAGTCGATGTCGAGTACTTCGAGGGCGCTGCGGTGGAGATTGAGCGCCTCGTCGATGCGGCCCTGGTTCTTGGCAAGCTCCGCCCGTAGGCCCAGGCACTCTGCCCACACCAGCCGTGGCGCGGCATGCGCGTCGCGCGGCGGATCGATATACGCCAGGGCTTCGCAAGCAAAGATCAAGCGACGGTTGGCGTCCTCGTCACGTCCGTTGGCCAGGTCGTTGCGAGCCAACTCCAGTAAAACCTTGGGCAATCTCTCGGCATAACGTTTCGCGACACTGCGCCGGAGAATGGCCTGACCGGCATAGTCGCAGAATCGTTCGTAGTTCAGGATGCCATACTCGGGTTTGTTTTTCTGCTTGTAGAGTTCGGCAAGATTCAGCGAGGTCGACGCCAGCAAGTTGAGCGCTCGCTGGGATTCTCCCTCTTCGTTCTTCATTCGCTCGAAGAAGTGAAGTGCCGTCTCAAACATCGAGATCGCTTCGTCGGTATTCCCGGAATCACGCATACAGGCAGCTTGAAGCCGGCTGGCCTCCGCACGGTAGAACAGCCACTCGGCATTTTCGCCGCGTTGCGGTGCCATTTCGTCCAGCAGGTTGTTGCAGCCGGTGAAATGCTGAATGGCCTGGCTTTTCAATCCGAGCTGCCTCGAACTGCAAGCGAGGTAGAAGCTGGATACCGCGTGAATCCAAGTGAAGCGCTCGTCGCGGGGAAACTTGCCACGTGCATTGACAACAAGTACCACCGCCAAGTGGAACTGCTCGTGAGCGGCTGGCGTTTCTCCTGCACGGGACAGCGCTTTGCCTCGCTCCAAGAGATACCCAGCGAAGTCGGCGATGATGGATCCCTGTGCAGGTTCCATGCCGAGGAGATACCGATAGAGAACCAGATACTCGTAGGGTTGCGCCAACGGATTGTCCAACTCGTTGTGCCGACGAAGGTGCGCGCCGTAAGAGAACAGGTTCGCGGCCAGTGCTTGCCGATAATCCTGGTTGGTAGGCTCTCTGCGGATCAATTCTACCCAAGAGTCGATGCTCTCTCGAAAGTGTCGTCGGGCTTCTTCAGGGTGATTGGCCAATTCTGCAACGCGGGCATGAAACGACTGCATCGTGGCTTCGTAGGCGAGCGAAGGACGAAGCGGGGCCGGCCGTGCCAGCATGCGTTCGTAATAGCTTCGCAACTGGTCGCTATTGCCGGTGAAGAAAGGATCGCCACTCATCGTCCACAGGTGCATCTCCTCGATTACCCAGGACATGTTGACGAGCCCTTGCTCGGCCTGAATCAGACTCGCTTCGACGGCGGCGGCATAGCGGTTGGCACTCCGCCACTGATGGAAGATGCTGCCAAGCCCAACGATCGAACCGACAACCAGCAGACTAACCAAAGCCGTAACGAGCCGGTGCTGTCGACATCGGCGTAGAAATCGCGTACCGAAGCCCAAGGGTCGTGCTGTTACCTCATGGCCATCAAGAAATCGTTCCAGGTCGTCAGCCAACTCGCGTGCCGTCCCGTAGCGTCTCGTCTTGTCTTTTTCCAGGCATTTGAGGCAGATCGTTTCCAAGTCACGGGGGATATCGGGACGCACCGATCGTATCGAGGTTGGTTCATCCTCTTGAATCGCACGGGCCAGGGCAAACGGATTAGCGTCATCGAAAGGGGGCTTGTCCGCGAGCACCTCGTAGAGCACGACCCCCAAAGCATAGACATCGGTGAACACGCCGATGTCCCGCTTGCCGTCGCTGGCCAACTGTTCGGGGGCCATGTAACGCGGTGTTCCAGCCTGGATGCCTGGAGCGGTGTCGACCGAGACTTCGTTCAGTTGCTTCGCCAAACCGAAATCGGTCAGGCGTGGCATGAACGAATCTGCGGCACGTGAATCGGCACATGGCTCAAGCAACACGTTCGACGGTTTGATATCGCGGTGCAGCACACCACGCTCGTGCGCATGATGGACGCCCCTGGCGAGTTGCATGACGAGCCGGGCCGCAAGCTTTGGCGAACGTGGCGGCTGTTCCTGCTCCATCCACTGGCCCAGGGTTGGTCCCGCACAGTAGGCGCTGACGATGAAGCCGAGTCCGGCGAGTTCCCCCGATTCGTAGACGGGAAGTATGTTGGGATGATCGAGTCCTGCCGCAGCTCGTCCTTCTCGCAAGAATCGATCGTGCAATTCCTGCGACTGCCACACTTCCACGCGAGGAAGCTTCAGCGCAACCTGCCGGCCGAGCATGGGATCGAAGGCGAGAAAGACCGTTCCGAAGCCACCGGAACCCAACATACGGTCGAGCGCGAATCGGCCGAAGAAATCTCCTTGGTTCGTCTTTTGAGCATCGGCCCGCTCCGTAGTCACGGAAGACGCATGCAGCACCGCGTCAAACGCATCGATGAAATCTTGCAGGTGCGCCAACTCGGGATGACGCGATAGGCGTGACCCGTGGGAAGAGGACGCACGAGCATGATGCTGGGCGTTGTTTACTTCATGGCCATCGGAACTACGGTTATCGCTTTGCGTCGGGTTGATCGTCATGCTCACACTCGGATTTCAGAGCCGACATCGCGCGACTGTAGAACATCCGCGCGGCGTCGGTGGTCTTGTTCATCCGCTGTCCAATTTCTGGAAATGATAGGCGCTCGAAGTGTCGCAGAAGAATGATCTCTCGGTACGTCTGCGGCAGCCTTTCGAGCGCCACCTGAAACTGGCCCGACAGCGAGTACACTGCCTCTCGAGGAACGTCCTCGTAGGCGGATACCTCCTTGAGACTCGAATCAAGAGGTACTTCGCGAGAAATGTCGCGTTTCGCCGTGCTACGGAACCATCGTTTGGCATCCGCAACATTGTTAATCATCAACTGCCCGAGCCACGTTCGTAGTCGAGAGTGCGTCGAGGATGTGAACTGCACGAAATCGCGATGCGCTTCGATCAGAGTGATTTGCGCCAGGTCAGATGGATCGATCTTCCCTCGCAGATCGCCAGCCAACTCGCGACGTGCCACACGTCGTAGATAGGTGCGATACGACTCCAGCAATCGCGAAAGGGCGTCATCCGCCCCCGTTCGCGCAGCCTCGACGAACAACGGAACATTCTCCACGGTAATCCGAGACGGAAGTTGCTCCACGGCCTTAGCTCCCTCGAACCGTGCCCCCGCGTCGATCGCCTGGATCTCGCCATTGGCAGATGCTTGGAAAACTCCCAGGATCGTAAATCACATGCCCGTGTCAAGGTGCAACTGCGGCAGCCACCTTGGAATTGGCCGATGCCATGGCGTTGCGGACCTATATCCCCGAGCGGATGCAGCCCTACCGTTCACGCTGGACCGACAAACCGTCCGAGTTCCAGCGAGTCGTGTATGCCAATCGGCGCCGCTTGAAGAGGGCCAAGAGCCGCCAATTTCAACGTTGGCGGAGCGAGCGTTGTGAACGAACCTTCGCCCACCTCTGCGACACCGGCGGGATGCGACAGAGTTGATCGAAGAATCAGGGAATCGGCTCGGCGAGCGTCCCTGGCGCCCGTTCCTTGCCCGTGATCGGATTCACACGCGCGGGGGCGTCTTGCGGAAAGGTGAAGGGCTCCTGCCCGTGCTCTTCACCGCGCGGATAGTCGGTCGTGAGGATGTGGGCGCCGCTGGCCAGGGCACGCTCGCGCTGCGCGGGGCGGATGCTCCCCTGCGAATCGACGCGCGTCCGCACCAGATAACCTTCGCGGGCAAGGTCATCGGTCTGGCGATCTTGCGGATTGTTGCGAATCAGCACGGCCGAATGAGGCTGTCCCAGCTCCGACTCGACGAACATGGCTCGTCCTTCCAAGGCCTCGCGGCCTTTCAGATAGGCCGCGCGATGGGGACCTTGTTCGTGCAAGATGACGAACACCTGTCCGGCGACGTCCGATAGCTTGGGCCAGCCCGTGGTGTGAACGGCTTCATAGAGCGACGTGTGATCGCCGCGCACATCGTCGGGCGTCAACAGGCGATCCGCGGAGAAGGCCGATCGAATCAGCTCGTCGAGCTGGTCGAGATCCGCGGCCTCGGGGCGACGGTAAGCGCGGCTCAGTCCAAAACCTTCTTCCTTGAGCTCCAAGAGGAGCGAGATCGGCACGTGCCGCGGGTGTGCGTCGGACCAGGCGCGGATCACTTGCAGGGCCTCGGCGAACGTCTCGACCGTGGTGCCGGCGTCGAGCATCGGCACGTGCATCACTCGCCAGGTGCCATCCTTGGCCACGTGCAGATCGAGCTCGAAGCTGCGCACGCCCTCATCCAACTGGCGATCGAGCGGTTGCCGCGTGTAGTCCCAAGTACCGGCTTCCTTGTTGGCCGCGATGGCCGCCTTGAGGGCCTTTTCTGGCGGCCGCACGTGATAGCTGTTGTGCGTGGCGATGACCTGGATCTGGTTCAAACGCAGATCGTCGGCCACGGCCGTGGCACACACGACCAGCACGAGACTCAGCATGACGAACGGACGCCAGACACATACGCGTACGGACATGATCTCGCACTCCCGGAGCAGCGTTGCGACAAGTGCCACCACTGTAACCGAGAAAGTGGCCGGTCGAAACGCCGCCAGCCGACCGGTTGGAAGCCGGTCGGCTGCTGGGGCGCTCCTGAGTTTGCTTGATGAGCAAGCGTAATGGTCGTTTACAACTGGCGTGCCTTGCTCGAGGCCCAGGCCTTGACGTTGGCACTTCGGCCGCGGAGCAATTGCAGCACGGTCTCTTCGAGCCGCTCGGGCGAGGTGTTTTGCAGGGCCTTGAACAACGCATCGGCTTCATCCGTGCCGTTGATGGCCGAGGTGGGCAAGTCCTGGTCGTTCATGGCCAGCAGGCGGCGAACCACGGCGTCGACCGCCGCGACGACCCGGTGATCGCCCACTTCTTCGGCGGCCCAGAGACGCACCTTGCGCTCGGCGGAAGTCAGCGCGGCCGTTAATGCGGCGCCGGCCTGCTCGGCGTCGATGGCCAGGATCGCATCGAGCGCCGCATCGCGATCCACATCGCCGAAGATGCCCGAGCCGTAGGGAGCCTGCAGGAGCAAGTTGCGCAGCGCCGGCACGGCGGCTTGCACCTGGCGCTCTCCCAAAGTCTTGGCGGCCTGGGTCCGCACGTCGATGTCGGCGTCGCGCAGTTGTTCGATCAATAGTCGGTCGAGGGCCGAGAGTCCTGCCAGATTGACCTCGAGCGGCGGGGCGGGCTGGACGACGCTCGTTTCGATCTTGCGCATGCTGGTCAACAACTGCTCGGCATTGCGGGCGTCGTAGAACTGTCCCTGGCCGGCTTCGGCAATGCGAGCCACCTGCCGCGATTCCGCCTCACCCAGGCAGAAGCCGACGACGTTGATGCCGCCGCGCAGATGGGGAAAACGTTCGACGAGCTTGCCGGCCATCGCGGCCGGATCTCCGTGGCAGCTTTCCATGCCATCGGTGATGAGGACGATGCTCGACATGCCCGACGCGTTTTCGAGTTGCGTGCCGGCCAGTTCCAGCGAGTTGGCGATGGGGGTGTGGCCGACGGCCTTCAGGCGTCCAAGGTAGCTTGCCAGTTCCTCCTTATCGCCAGACGTCAGGGGCTGTAGGCCGCGCACGAGATCGACCGAATGACATTTGCGCGCCAGGTCGGTTCCATAGACGATGACGCTCAGATGGCGCCCTTCCGGAATGCTGTCGATCAGTTGTAGGGCGGCCTGTCGCGCGGCCTGCCACTTGCTGCCACCGTCGACGAGCCTGTCGTTCATGCTGCCCGAGCAGTCGAGGATCAAGACCAGGTCGGTCACATCGGAGCCGGCAGCGACCGCCGGGCTGCGCGCGGCGAGCGTTTGCAGCAGTTGCTCCGAGGCGCCGGCGGCGCGCAAGCGATCGAGTTGCTCGCTGCCCAGGATGAAGCGGGTCGGCGAGGTGGCCACGAGTTGCTCGATCTTGGTCTCGGGAACCTGCAGTTCCACATACTCGAGCAATTGATCGAACATGACGGCGCGCCCTTGCTGGGCGAAGACCGCCGAGGGCAGATTGCCCAGGGCGACCGCCAGAACGACGGCCACCGCGAGACGAGCGAAGTGACGAATAGTCATGGAGGTTGTGCTCCTTGCGACGATAGAACCACCAGCGCGCCCACCACGGGCACGACCTGAGATGTTCATGTAGGCGCAGAAGCGGGGCGATTGTTACGCCGCCAAGAGGCAAAAACTCGCGTGTTGCTTTGATTACTGACGGCGCGGAGCGGAATAGGGGCATCTGCCTGGCGACTGTGGCCCAACTTAGATCAACCGCCAGCGCCGCACGGGCAAGGGCCATCGTCGGCAGGCGCCCATCTTGGCCAGACTGATTGCTATGGCGAGCAACATGCAGGCAACGCCTCCCACGATTGGTTCAAAGCCTTCGCGCAAGTACACGCGCCGGAGATCTTCGATCAAGGGCCAGAGTGCGACCGAGAGCGTACCCGCGACGGCGAACGCCACCGTGGCCAGCAAAAAGTAACTGGTCATGCGCCAGGCAAACCAAACCCCCAGCGATAGCAAGGCAATCTCGTAGATCAGCGTGTCGAGATCACCCCAAGCGGGGAGCATGGTGTCCGCATGGACCGCGCCGGCGATACACGTCGCCGCGAGCAGCAGCGCCGCGGCGCCACGCACCACGAAAGTAAAGGCATCGTGACAGAAGTGAGCGATGAGGAGTAGCAATAACAAGGCGAGGTGGCGCGGAAGGAAACCTTCGTGTGCGACGAACGCTGTCTCGCGCAGGGCCGCGGAGCCCATCAGAAGCAGCATTCCGGCCCCCCACACCCAGCGATACGAAGTGCGCCAACGTAGTGCCTGATATCCGGCCACCAGGGTCGCCAACACGAGAGGAAGCCACTGCGCCGCCACGGCAGCTCGCAGATGCACCGTCTGAGGTGCGACGAAAACCAGGCTCGCAAGCGCCGCGTAGAGTCCCAGTTCCGCCAGCCGATTGCCTCGCAGCCAAACATACCCATAGAACACTGCCAGCGTGACGAACGTGAGGAACAAGGGCGAGCCTAGTTGTGCGACGATGAGTGGCAGAAAGCGATCCTGATAAGCATGCTGCGCGCTGGTTACAGGCAAAAGCACGACGAGCCCTCCCAAGATCGTCAGCACGTGCTCCACGCGACGGCAACCGTTCGCGCGCGCCAATTCGATCGCGACCACCGCCAGTGCCAACAAGGGAAGCACGAAAAAGTAGGGCTCCATGGCAGCGGCATTGCCCTGCACCGGCACAAACGAGTAGCTGAGCATGTAGCATCGTCCAAACAGACCCAGCACCAACACGGCGGGCAACACCCAGGGAAACCAGGGCCACTCCCAAGGCGTACCGGCGAGGAAGAACCGCTCGCGCGGCAAGCGAGTCGCTGGCAAGAACAGCAAGATCGAGAACGCCGCCAACGGAGAGAGGAGCAACATAGCCCAGGCCACGGGGGGCCAGGTGTTCGACGTGTCGACCACGCGAGCAAGATAGAGCGGATAGAGATAGATCAGCGCCAGCATCAGATGGCAAGGCGCGCGCAACGCAAGTGGCAGGCGAATCCTCAGTGCCGCCAGTAGCAATTCGCCCAGAGCGATCGCATACACAAAGCTGAGGAACAGAATCAGTCTTCCCGCCTCGACATGCCGGATGGCCAGCAGGTCGAAACTGTTGCCCAGCGACAGGAGCACGATCAGCACGGCAAGCAGAATCGTGCGGGCATCGTCCCAGATGCCATAACGCACGACCAGCCAACCCATGGCGGTCAGTATCGCGGCATAGGCCGCCAACGAGATCGCCAAAACGCAAGAGGTGCGCACGGTAACGGGCGAGTCGAAGCTCAGTCTCAAGCCGTAGAGGATCAGCAGGGCACTCAATAAATAGAACGGGTTGTGCGTATAGATGAGATTCCAGAATGACCATGGGTGGCGAGATAGCGCGGGTTCCATGCCTCGTTCCCTCCTGGTTCCGGTGGGTGCGCGGGGTGAGACGACCTCAGCACGCGAGGAGACAACGAGCTCTCGCGAGCCGACAGGGCGTCGACCGACGGCAAGAATGCGGGCCAACTGCGCGCGAGGCCGTCTACCTGCCGGCGCTACCATCGAACGCCAAGCGCACGGATTCCGCAGAACGTAAGAAGAGGCCGTCAGAATGGCCTGAGGAGAATCGGAATGAATAGCAGCGAACGAATGCCTTGCCAGCCTCTGCTCTTCCGTTCCACGCACGGCATTACGCGCGACAACACAGCGAAGTGACGCGTTCCCTCAATGGCACCTCCTCTCGTCGGTGCGGCGCGAACATAAAAGAGAATGGTCGAACGACCACTTGTAGAAGTATCGCGCCGTTACAGGCGGGTCAATGAAAATGCGGTAAAGAGAAACGGACAAGGTCGCGGCGCACCGTGGACGATCGAGCCTCGGCCCCTATTCGGAAGCCTTGATAATGTCGCCCGCCTCTTCTGACAGTCGTGCTAGCGCGTGGAGTCGGTCGGGCACCGGGTGGGACTGCCGGGCCAGCATCTTCGCGCGCAGTTCCTCGGTCACGGGATGCTGCGCCAGAAAGTCGCGGATGATCGCGCCGTGCGTGCCGTCGACGAGCGAGCCATCGGTGCCCATGATGACCGCCACCAGTTCGCCACGCGCGTTGAAGATCGGGCCGCCGGAATCGCCATGCCGCGCGGCGCCGGTGACTTCGAGCACGCCGTTTGCCTTGCCACCTTGGAGCGTGGCATATTCCTCGAGCGTGCCACGCATGGCGACAAAGTCGCCAACTTCTCCGTAGCCACACCAGGTAAGTGTCGTGCCGCGCCGCGGTCGCTCGGCAGCGACGGCCACGGCCGCCGTAGTCTTGCTGACGACGAGCAGGCAAGCGAGATCGTTCTTTTCGTCGATGGCCACCAGATGAGCGCGTTGCAGACCGTTGGGACCGATGATGAACGGTTCGCCGACTCCTTCGGTGAAGAGATGCGCACACGTGACCACGAGACCTAGTCCCTCGTCGTGGCCGACGAAAGTGCCCGTGCCGAGACAGGCGTGCTCCGACTGTTGGTACACGATGCGCACGACAGAATCTCGTACTTGTCGCGGCAAGGGTTGCTCGGCGAGCACTGCATGGCTGACGAACAACAACACGAGGGCGGACAAGGATGTCCGCATGACACAGGAGCTAGGTGCAGCGTGTAATTCGGACATGTACCACCCACGATTCAAGGCCGGAAGTGAAAGTCTGATCCCTCCACTTTGATTGCGTTCCTCCCCCTCGGCAACCTGTTGGGTACTGCAATTCGCGGCTGGTAATTTCGCGCACGGTCCGCAACGCTTAGGGAGGAAACCCGACGAGATCCTCAGGCAACTCGGCCACATCGAGCGCCTTCTGCTGGGCGAGCAATTGTTGCAGCTCGGCGACTCGTTCGGGCTCGTCGCCGGCGAGGTCGTACTTTTCGTAGGGATCGTTGGCCAAATTGAATAGCTCCGGAGCGTTCTTGCCGGCGACGATCAACTTCCAGTCGCCGTGCCGCAGGGCGTGACCTTTCTTCATGGCGATGTAAATCGTGCGCGGCTCGCTCGGCGTCTGCTCGCCGGCGATCGCTTGCCATTGGTTGACCCCATCCCAGGCGAGATCCCACGGAGGCGCGTAGCCCGTCACGCTCGCCAGCGTGGGAAACCAGTCGACGGCGTGCAGCGGCTCGGTGTGCTTGCGCGGACGGAGCTGGCCGGGCCAGTTGGCGAAGGCGCAGACGCGGATTCCTCCCTCGTAAAGCGTGTTCTTCTGTCCGCGCAGCGGATCGTTCTCGCTGTTGAGTGGCGAATGCCCGACGTCGCTCACGTAGGCGTTCTTCAGCGACTCGATGCCGCCGTTGTCGCTGGTAAAGACGATCAAGGTGTTGTCGCGCTGTCCGGTGCGCTCGAGGGCCGCAACGAGCTCGCCCACCTTCGCATCGAGCTGCGAGATCATGGCCGCCATGCGCAAGCGCGAATCGTGCTTCTCGGGATCGGCGTGAAACGTCACGCCGTCGTAGAGTCGCTTGTACTCATCCGGCGCATCGACCGGCGTATGGACCGCGTGGAAGGGGACGTAGATGAACCAGGGCGTGTGGCGCTCTTCGATGCGGCGGACGGCCTCGGCGGCTACCAGTTCGGTGGCGTTGCCCGGCTCAGGCCCCAGAACTCCATCGCGGTGCCAGGTCTCTTCGTAGGGACCGGGCCGATACTTGTGATTCCAGGGATCGGCGGCGCCGGTGAGAGTGCCGTAGCCATGATCGAAGCCGAACTGATTGGGGCCCCACTCGGGCCGTGCGCCCAGGTGCCACTTGCCCGACTGGTAGGTGCGGTAACCCAGCGAGCGAAGCGCCGCCGCCAGCGTCACGGTACCGAGGGGCATCGCCCGGAGATTGCTCGGCGCCAGGGCGTGCGGTCCGAACCGGCCAGGGTAGCGGCCACTCATCAGGGCGGTACGCGTCGGCGTGCAGACCGGCTGCACGTAGTGCTGGTCGAACTCGACGCCCGTTTCGACCAGTCGATCGAGATGGGGCGTCTTGGCATAACCGCCGTGCCAGCCGACATCGCTCCAGCCGAGATCGTCGGCCACGATCAACAGGATATTGGGGCGTGCCTGGTCCGCAGCTCGCGATGAAAGGGGCAACGCGAGTAGCAGGCTCGCGATCGCAAGCAACATTTTCATCACCGGAACTCTCCTGGGCCTACGCGTGTGAACCGCGCTGTCGATTATCGCTGCCGGACCCTGCCGCGTCGAGTTGCCGCCGGGGGCGATTCTCGCGTTCCCGGTGAGTAGTCGCCTGGAGTCCGCTCGGCTATCATCGTCCGAATTCGCCGTGACGAGTATTTCGCCGTGGCGCGCCTTTTTTGCGGAAGTAACATTCGACACGAGTACGATCGATGGATTTGAAGCTGACAGCGAGCGAACTGGCGTTTCGCGACGAACTGCGGGCGTGGCTCGAGGTGAACCAGCCCGCCCCTTGGAGCGGCGCCGCGCACGAAGCGGAATCGAGCGGGGCCTATACCGATTATCTCCAGGCGTGGCAGCGCACGCTGTTCGATGGTGGCTGGGCCGGCATTGCGTGGCCCAAGGAGTATGGCGGGCGGGGCGCCTCGTTCATCGAGCAGGCCATCTTCCAGGAAGAAATGGCCGCCGCCAACGCGCCCGAGCCGATCGGCGTGATCGGGCTGTCGCTCGTCGGTCCGACGATCATCTCGGTGGGAACGCAGGAGCAAAAGAACTGCTATCTCGCCAAAATCCTCTCGGGCGAGGAGATCTGGTGCCAGGGCTTTTCGGAACCGAACGCCGGCAGCGATCTTGCCTCGCTCGGCACGCGGGCCGTGCGCGAGGGCGACCACTATGTCGTCAACGGCCAGAAGATCTGGACCAGCTTCGCCCATCTCGCGCATCGCTGCCTGCTGCTGACCAGGACCGATCCAGCCGCGCCCAAGCATCGTGGCATTACCTGCCTGCTGGTCGACATGCACTCGCCAGGCATCGAGGTGCGTCCGTTGAAAATGATGTCGGGAGACAGCGCGTTTAACGAAGTCTTCTTGACCGATGTCCGCGTGCCAGTGAGCGAGATGCTGGGCCAGGAGAACCAGGGCTGGCCGGTGGCCATCACGGCGCTGGCCAACGAACGGGCAAACCTGGGCTCGGGCCTGTATGCCATGTTCAAACGCAATCTCGAGGCCTTGATCGCACACGCGCGGCAGCCGCGCGCCGGCCAAGCGCCGGCAGCCGATTGCCCCTTGACGCGGCAGAAGTTGGCGCAGTTGTATCTGGAGCTGGAGATCTTCCGCCTCAATACGAGCCGCGCTCTGACCAAGTTGATGAAGACCGGCATGCCCGGGCCCGAGGGCTCGATTCAGAAACTCTTCTGGAGCGAATACAACCAGCGGATGACGCAGGCCGCCTTCGAGATCCTGGGGCCGGCGGCGCAACTCGAGGAGTTCGACGGTGGGCAGTGGATCTACCACTACCTGCGTTCGCGCGGCAATACGATCGAAGCCGGCACGAGTGAAGTGCAACGCAATATCGTGGCGCAGCGCGTCCTCGGCCTGGGCAAGAGTTACTAGCACACGACCTTTAAAGATTCGGCAGCCATGGAATTCGATCTTTCCGATACGCAGCGATTGATGCAGCAGACGGCCCGGACGTTTCTTGCCGGCGAGTGCCCCACGTCACGCGTGCGGCGCTTGATGGATAGCGACACGGCGTACGATCCCGAGCTGTGGAGCGGCATGGCCGAACAGGGCTGGCTGGGCATGATCGTCGCCGAAAGTGACGGCGGGCTGGGCCTGGGCCTGGTCGAGCTGGCCGTCGTGGCCGAAGAGATGGGGCGCGCCTGCCTGCCAGGACCCTTTCTGTCGAATCTCTGGGCCTCGGCGACGCTGCAGGCGATCCCCTCGTCCACGAGCATACGGCAGTACTTGTCCAACCTTGCCACGGGGGAGCTGCGCGCCACCGTGGCGCTGCTCGAGTCAAGCTTCGACTGGACCGGTGCGGCGAGCGAATTGACCGCCACCGTGCAAAGCGACCGCGTGCGATTGAACGGCCAGAAACTCCTCGTGCTCGATGCCGCGGTGGCCGACCTGCTACTCGTCGTCGCGCAGCTCGACGGCGAGCGGGCGATCGTGGCGATCGAGCGGAATTCTGCGGGACTCGACGTGCGCGCCACGCCGGCCATCGACGCCACGCGCAAGCTCTACGAGGTGACGTTCAAGAACGTCGAGGTTGCCAAGAGCGCGGTGCTGGCCGAGGGGGCTGCCGCCGAGCAGGCGCTCGCGCGCGGCGTGCAGACGGCCACCGTCGTCGTGTGCGCCGAGCTAGTGGGGGGCATGCAGTGGATGCTCGAGACGGCGACGGCCTACGTGCAGACGCGCGAGCAATTCGGCAAACCGGTCGGTTCGTTCCAGGCGGTGCAACACCAACTGGCCGACGTACTGCTCTGGCTCGAAAGCGGCCGCTCGGCCGCGTATTACGTCGCCTGGGCGCTCTCGGAGAACGATCCCGCGGCGGAAAGCGCCGTCTCGATCGCCAAGGCCTATCTATCCGACGCCGCGCGGGAAGTGGGCAACCGCGCCATCCAGGTTCACGGCGGCATCGGCTTCACCTGGGAACACGATCTGCAACTGTACTACAAGCGCGCCAAGGCCGCGGAAATCTACTTCGGCGACGCAATCTATCACCGAGAACTGCTGGCGCGACAGTTGATCGACGCTTGACGGCGGGACGGATAAGAATAGAGTCACGCGCCTGTAGCTCGGGAGAGAAGTTCAAGCAGGTGCTACAGAGATTTGCTCTGCTGCGCGAGGCGCAATCCATCAAGAACGAGCGGATGTGGCGCATTTCGCCGGTGTGACCGCCGCATTACTTGCCCGTCGCACGGATGCAGCCCAGTCGGCCGAAGGCCGAATGTGGGACGAGACGGCGCCTGTTTCAGGCCGCGTCACACACCGTCTCCCAGTAGCTCCACGGCTCGCAAGCCCTGGCCTCCGCAGCGCAGGAAGCCCACGTACATCTGGTATTCCCCCCACGGATTCTACGGACGAGGCTTTTTTGCCTCAAAATGTTCGTTCCGCGGTGGATGGCGGGGAGATTCTTCCGGATTAAGCATTAGCCAGTGTCGGCGCGGCAGGGCGAGGCGTCTGGAGCGCGAGGGAGCCTGACCGCGGCGTGGCGCCGTTGCCCTGCCGCCCGGGTTGGGGCAGTCATCTGCGCAGTATCAGTATTCTCCATGCGGTCGGGCGACGCACGAGTCGGCGTCGCATAGCGCTACACCATTGACCAACAAAGGTGTTTCCAATGCGGTATCGAAGGCATGCTCAGCGGCGCTCTGGGGGTTTTTGCCGCGCGACTCTATCGACTATCTCGCGTCAGTCAGGGCTCGAACCCCTTGAAGATCGCCGGCTCTTATCCGCCACGCCCGAGATGGTGAGAGACATCAATGCAGTAGGACTTGGTTCGAGCCCATTACGGTTCGTCGAAGTCGGAGGCACGCTCTACTTCACCGCCTACGATGGCGCAAGCGGCTTTGAGTTGTGGAAGAGCGACGGGACCGAGGCCGGCACCGTCCGCGTCAAGGATATCCGCGCTGGATCAGATCATTCCGATCCGCGATACCTGACGAACCTAGGGGGGACGCTCTACTTCAGCGCCGACGATGGCACGAGCGGCGTTGAGCTGTGGAAGAGCGACGGGACCGAGGCCGGCACCGTCCGTGTCAAGGATATCGTCGCCGGATCAGGTGGCTCCGGTCCGAGTAACTTGACGAACGTGGGGGGGACGCTCTACTTCACCGCCTTTGATGAGACGCACGGTACCGAGTTGTGGAAGAGCGATGGGACCGAGGCCGGCACCGTCCGTGTCAAGGATATCTTCCCCGGAATAAATAACTCCCTTCCGAGTAAACTGACGAATGTGAGCGGGACTCTCTACTTCACCGCCGGGGATGTAGCGGATGAACTGCTTCTCGTGGGTAACCGCGAGTTGTGGAAGAGCGATGGGACCGAGGCCGGCACCGTCCGTGTCAAGGATATCGTCGCTGGATCAGGTGGCTCCCTTCCGGATAACTTGACGAACGCGGGGGGGACCCTCTACTTCACCGCCTTTCATAGCACGTTCGGCCGCGAGTTGTGGAAGAGCGATGGGACCGAGGCCGGCACGGTCATCTTCATCGATTTCACCGGCGACTCAATGAGCTCCTCTCCGGGTAACCTGACGGACATGGGGGGAACGCTCTACTTCACCGCGCTTACCGGGCTGGGCATTGAGTTGTTAAGGACCAACGGGACCGTAGCCAGCACCGTAATCGTCAAGGACATCGTCACCGGACAAGGTAGCTCCTACCCGTCGAACCTGACGAATGTGGGGGGAACGCTCTACTTCACCGCTCTTGACGAGGCGGCTGGCGTCGAGTTGTGGAAGAGCAACGGCACCGAGTCCGGCACCATGCGCGTCAAGGATATCTTCGCCGGATTTGGTAATTCCTCCGGGTCGAGTAACCTGACGAACGTGGGAGGAACGCTCTACTTCCGCGCCTTCGATGGCACGAATGGCTTCGAGTTGTGGAGAAGCGACGGGACCGAGGCCGGCACCGTCCGCGTCAAGGATATCTTCGCCGGCTCAAATAGCTCCGATCCGCGGTACCTGACGAACGTGGGGGGGACGCTCTACTTCCGCGCCAACGACGGGACGAGCGGCACCGAGTTGTGGAAGAGCGATGGGACCGAGGCCGGCACCGTCCGTGTCAAGGATATCGTCGCCGGATCAGATGGCTCCTTTCCGAATAACCTGACGAACGTGGGGGGAACCCTTTACTTCAGCGCCCACGATGGCACGAACGGCCGCGAGTTATGGAAGAGCGACGGGACCGAGGCCGGCACCGTGCGCGTCAAGGATATCTTCGCCGGCTCAAATAGCTCCAATCCGGGTAACCTGACGAACGTGGGGGGGACCCTCTACTTCACCGCCAACGACGGGACGAGCGGCACCGAGTTGTGGAAGAGCGACGGCACCGAGTCTGGGACCGTGCGCGTCAAGGATATCCTCGCCGGATCGGGTGGCTCCGATCCAAGTAACTTCATGAACGTGGGGGGGACGCTCTACTTCAGCGCCCACGATGGCACGAACGGCCGCGAGTTGT
The DNA here is from genome assembly GCA_019636335.1 of Pirellulales bacterium. Lineage (NCBI taxonomy): Bacteria > Pseudomonadati > Planctomycetota > Planctomycetia > Pirellulales > Pirellulales bacterium. The sequence goes on along the minus strand of JAHBXR010000004.1, from coordinate 43,082 downwards.
GGAAGAGCAATGGGACCGCGACCGGCACCGTGCGCGTCAAGGATATCTTCGCCGGTTCAAATAGCTCCTTTCCGAGGTACCTCACGAACGTGGGAGGTACACTCTATTTCAGCGCCACCAATGGCACGAATGGCATCGAGCTGTGGGAGAGCAACGGCACCGAGGCCGGCACCGTGCGCGTCAAGGATATCTTCGCCGGACCGGATGGCTCCAATCCTCGCTTCCTGACGAACGTGGGGGGGACGCTCTACTTTGTTGCCATCGATGGCACGAACGGCGTCGAGTTGTGGAAGAGCGACGGCACCGAGGCCGGAACCCTCCGCGTCAAAGATATCTACGCCGGACCCAATAATTCCTCTCCGTGGGACCTGACAGACGTGGGGGGGACGCTCTACTTTACCGCCGACGATGGCACGCACGGCATCGAAGTGTGGAAGAGCGACGGGACCGAGGCCGGCACCGTCCGTGTCAAGGATATCTACCCCGGTTCTGCTGGTTCTTCTCCGAATACCCTGACGAACGTGGGAGGAACGCTCTACTTCCGCGCAGGTGACGGTACGAACGGCATCGAGTTGTGGAGGAGCGATGGGACCGAAGCCGGAACCGTTCTCGTCAAGGATATCTTCGTCGGACCAGGTAGCTCCTCTCCATGGGACCTGACGAGCGTGGGAGGAACCCTCTACTTCAGCGCCGACGACGGGATGCGTGGCGTGGAGTTGTGGAAGCTCCACGGGATCGAGGTCGATACTGTCCGCGTCAAAGATATCCACGCCGGCGCAAGCAACTCCTATCCGAATAACCTGACGAACGTGGGGGGAGCCCTTTACTTCAGCGCCCACGATGGCACGAACGGCCGCGAGTTATGGAAGAGCGACGGGACCGAGGCCGGCACCGTGCGCGTCAAGGATATCCACGCCGGTTCAGGTAGCTCCTATCCGGGTAACCTGACGAACGTGGGGGGAATCCTTTACTTCAGCGCCAACGATGGCACAAACGGCCGCGAACTGTGGAAGAGTGACGGGACCGAGGCCGGCACCGTGCGCGTCAAGGATATCCACGCCGGTTCAGGTAGCTCCTATCCGGGTAACCTGACGAATGTGGGGGGAACCCTCTACTTCAGCGCCACAGCCGAGGCGAACAACTCTGAGCTCTGGAAGAGCGACGGGACCGAGGCCGGCACTGTACGCATCAAGGACATCCACGCCGGCTCTGGTAGTTCCTATCCGCGGTACCTGACGAACGTGGGAGGAACTCTCTACTTCAGCGCCACCGATGGCACGAACGGCTTCGAGTTGTGGAAGAGTGATGGAACCGAGGCCGGCACCGTACGTATCAAAGACATCTTCATTGGATCAGGCAACTCCTTTCCGCGGTACCTGACAAACGTCGGGGGGACACTCTACTTCAGCGCCACCGATGGCACGAACGGCCGCGAGTTATGGAAGAGCGACGGGACCGAGGCCGGCACCGTGCGCGTCAAAGATATCCACACAGGCTCGGGCGATTCCTATCCGCGGTACCTGACGAATGTGGAGGGGGCACTCTACTTTAGCGCCGACGATGGGCTGAACGGCCGCGAACTGTGGAAGAGTGACGGGACCGAAGCCGGCACCGTACGGATCAAAGACATCCGCGCCGGCGCAGCTAGTTCCTATCCGCGGTACCTGACGAACATGGGTGGGGCCCTCTATTTTAGCGCCGACGACGGGGCGAACGGCCACGAGTTGTGGAAGAGCGACGGCACGGTGCTGGGGACCATCCGCATCGAGGATATTCGCGCCGGCGTAGGTAGCTCCTATCCGCGGCACCTGACGAACGTGGGGGGGATGCTCTATTTTAGCGCCGACGACGGGACGAGCGGCCGCGAGTTATGGAGGAGCGACGGCACAGCGGCCGGCACCATCCGCGTCAAGGATATTTTTATTAACTCAAATAGCTCCGATCCGCAGTACCTGACGAACGTGAGCGGGACGCTCTACTTTGCCGCCAACGACGGCACGACCGGCCGCGAGATCTGGAAGTTCGATCCCAACGACGCGCCCCAGTTCGACCCGATCGACCAGCAGACGGTAGGCGAAGGGCCTTGGAGCCTGATCGTGTCGGCGACCGACCTCGACGCGGGCGATACGTTGACGTTCAGCCTGGGCCCCGGGGCTCCGGCCGGCATGACGATTGCGCCGGGACCCGGCGCGCGGCAGGCCACGATCTCCTGGATAGCGCCCGAAAACTTGTCGGTGAGCCCCAATCCGTTCTCGATCGAAATCATCGTCACCGACAATGGCATCGGAACGCTTTCCTCGTCCGCGTTCGTCGAGATCACCGTGGTAAACGCACCACCGATCGCGGGCGTGTCGGGCCCGATGACGACGAGGACGGGCATCAGCGAGGATTTTGTGCTCACGGCCGCCGATCCCTCGTCCGTCGATCAGAGCGCCGGCTTTACCTTCCAGATCGACTGGGACGGCAATGGCACGTTCGACCAGACGGTCGTCGGCCCCAGCGGCACGCTGGTGAGTCACACGTTCACGACGGCCGGCTCGTTCCGTGTACAGGTCCGCGCCACCGACAAGGATGGTGGCGCCAGCGAGAACGCCGTGCATACGATCCACCTCTGGCGTCTCGCGCAGGTCAGCGCGAACCTCGAGTGGGAAGGCTCCGGCGGCGACGACGCCGTCGAGTTCATTCAAACCGGCGCCCACGCGGTCGAGGTCCGCACGACGAAGGTCGGCGGCTTCGCGACGAACGTTGTTGAAACCTATTCCGGCGTCACCGGCCGCGTCATCGGCCGAGGGCACGCCGGCCACGACCGGCTCGATGCCGGCGCGCTGACGACCATTTCCGCCACGCTCGAAGGGGGCCGCCACCACGACACGCTCATCGGCGGCGCGGCCGATGACATCCTCCGCGGCGAGTTCGTCGGCGCAAAAGGGGATGGCGCCGAAGGGAATGACTCGATCACAGGCGGCCCGGGCAATGACCTGATCGAAGGGGATGGCCTGGAAGGGGGCAAGGACACCATCCGTGGCGGCAGCGGCAACGACACCATCCTGGGCGACGGCAGCGACGGCGCCGAAGGACGCGCTGACAGTCTCTTCGGCGACGACGGCAACGACCAGATCTTCGGCCATCACGGCAACGACTTCATCGACGGCGGAAACGATCACGATCTCATCACCGGCGGCGATGGCGGCGAGTCGAACGACACCCTCCTCGGCGGCGCCGGCAACGACGTGCTCAGCGGCGGCTCGGGCAACGACAGCGTCAGCGGCGGCGCGGGCAACGATGTCCTTTTGGGCGGCTTTGGCCGCGACACGCTCCGGGGAGAGGCCGGCGAGGATCTCTTGCTGGCCGACAAGACGAACTTCGATCTCAATGCCGCGGCGCTATTGGCCCTCCACGCCGAGTGGAGCTCGGCGGGCAGCTACGAGGATCGCGTGGCGCATCTCACCGGCGCCCCCGGTGGCGCGAACGGCACGACGTACCTCGTTCCCGGCATGACCGTCTTCGACGATGAGGCAGTCGACAACCTCACGGGCGGCGCCACCGATCTGGACTGGTTCCTCTACAACCTGTTCCAGGACATCCTGGGCGACCACGAAGCCAACGAAGAAGAGGTCAATACGGCAGGATTCGTGATGCCGTAATGGCGCCTCGTCTTGCGTATGGGCTCGAAGCGCGATTCGGAGCGATTCGATCAGTCATTGAAACGACGTTCTTATGCGCCGCGCGGCCCTGGCGTTGCTCGACTGGGTCGACAGGTCGATTGCTACCGGGCAGCAACCTGCAAAATCTGGGATGCAGGCCCCCGCAGTAGCCGGCGCGGCGAACCTGGTGAAAATGCGGCCCGCAGTGGTACCAGAAGCCAAGAGGGCTCAGCGACCGGGAGTGAACGCACGACTAACCGACCTGTGGATGAGGAGATCCGAGTATGTCGGCGAGAAAAACGCCGAGGAACTTGGGTGCGCCGCATCGACTGTCAAAGAGACAGCAGCCTGGAAGGCGCTAATGAAGCTGCGGGCGTTGGACAAAGCAGAAGCACGGATGGAGCATGCGACTGGTTCACGGCGTCGGCGATAGCTTCCGCGCAAGTTGCCGTAATGAGTCTATCGTAGCGCCGGCCGACTTGACTGCCACGTTCTGCCGGGTCCCGTGAATCGGTAAGGCGGTAGAGCGGGTGAGTATTACTTGTCGGTCGGAAACAGGCCTTCCGACGGTCAGAAGTTATCGCCATCCCGCCGACCTGATGCTACTTCGCTTTCGCCTTCCTGACACCGCGGGGCCAGAGCCAACGCCGCACGTGGTCCGTGACTGCTTTGAGCCGCGCCTCTTCGACGCGCTCACGGTAGACCCCTGCCATGCTTTCGTCGTGATGGCCCATGATGAGCCCCACCGCAATCTGGTCGCGTGCGCCGTCGGCCGCGGTGCGGAACGAGTGCCGCAACGCGTAAAATCCGTGCGGCGTGACGTCGGCAGCAACGATGATCTTCTTGAACTCCAGGAGTACCGAATCGACGCTGATAATACCCCCCTTCGCATTTAGTTTCGTCCGCACCCAACGCCGGCCGAACGTCGTCAGGAACACGAAGTTGCCATCGGCATTATCCGCCGGTTCCGGCCGGTTCTTGATCGCCGATTTGAGTGCCTTAACTGTCTCCGGCCACAGTGGGCACCGCCGGGGTACACCCGTCTTTGGGCGTGGAAAGTCGATCCAGCCGGTTGTCAAATCGACGGCCGACAGCGGAAGCTCGGCTATGTCGGACTGGCCGAACCCGCAGTTGATGGCTAGCAGGACCATCGCCTTCAATGGTGTGCCCGCCTCGTCGATCAACTTGCGTATCTCCTCGGCCTCGAACATTCTCGCGCCACTTGAGGCGCGGGCCTTGCGGATCACACTCCGAGCCGGCTTGGCAAACGACTGGCCGAAGCGTAACGGCCGTTCAATCAGGCCGTCGTCATAGGCGAACTTGAACACGGTGCGAACGCGCTGGATCTCATTCCCCAGCGAGACGGCCCCAAGCGTCTTAGACAACTTGATCCGCAGTCGTCCAAAGTCATCCGACCGAATGTCATCGACGAGTCGATTGCGCCCGAAGAATTCAACCAACCGCGCACACGTCGCGTGATAGTCGCGGAATGAGCGCGGAGACAGTTCGCCATTCGTAAGCCTGGCTTCCTTCACGTCGAGGAAGGCATTGACCGCATCCTTGATCGTCGTACCGTCTATAACGCGCGGCACGCGGCCGGCGTGCAGATCATCCTTCTGCTCTAGGTACTTCGCGAGTGCGCCTTCGGGGTCATCCCACGGGCCGAAGTAGACCAGCTTTCCGCGAATCTTCTTGGCCCAGCGCTTCGTGGCGTGCGCGAACAGCGGGAACTCAGGGTATGGCTTTTCAGGATGGCCGGCACGCCGCCTTGGCTTTGCTTTATCGAGCCCGCGTCCAGCAAGCAATTCGGAGTTGTACTTCTGCCATGCAGCGATTGCCGCAATGCCGGTTGGATCGTCCGCCATGCGTCCGAAGTAGACCAGCTTGCCGCGAATCTTCTTGGCCCAACGGCCTGTGGCATGAGGAAAGAGCGGGAAGTTTGGGCTCGGCTTCTCGTACTTTAAGTGTACTTTGCCGGGCGGTGGCGGAAGGGTAGACTTTGTCACGGCGTCGACTTCCTCTAGGGTTTGCGCCATGCACCCGAACGTTGTAGCTTCACGGATGTCAACTTTGGCCCAACAAAGACTACTGAGGCGTCGACAGTGGTGTCAAGTGTCAAATCGGGAGTCAAATTTGACACCAGCGCCGTGAATGTCACTAATAATGCCTATTTTTAAGCATTGCGCCTGTAGCTCAGGGGATAGAGCAACGGTTTCCTAAACCGTAGGTCGGCTGTTCGAATCAGCCCAGGCGCACTTGATTCGGCTGGCGACGCGCGGTCCATTGGTGTGGCTTATTCCACTCAGTGCAGCCCATGAGCCTAGGGCGCCCAACGGAAGCCCGGAATGCGTGAGAGCACCGTTCTTCAAAGGGGCTCATTGGCCGCGCGGACAGCAATAACGCCGTGGATTCATCCAGGAGGGCAACGCGATGGTCATCGTCTATGTGTGGCGTTTTCGCATGAAGGGGGGCGATCAGAAGCCCGCCGCCTTCGGACACGCCTCGGTGCAGGTCGACACGACCTACATGAGCTGGTGGCCGGCCAACCCGGGCCAGGTTCCCTCGGGCCTGCACCCCAACATCTATGCGTCTTCGCCCTTCCGCAATCGCTCGTTGCTCGACGACGAGCGCGACGAAGGGCAGCGAGCGGATGACATCATCTATATCAATGGCCTTGACGAAGCGGCGGTGAAGGACTGGTGGGCGTCGTTCGGCCTGGTGCGCGACGGGGTCGAATTGTACGGCCCGCTGCAATCGTGGTCGACGCTCGATCGCAACTGCTCGACGGTGGCCGCAATCGCGCTGAAGAAAGGGGGGGGCGACAAGTACGCCGACTGGCACAAGTCGTGGAACCTGGTCTGGTCCCCCGAGGATGTCGCCCGCTACGCCCACAGCATTCGGCAAAACATCGCGCGGAAGCAGACTGCCAAGGCGGGCTGATTCGTCGCGTCGCGGTGGTTCTTCCTCGTTCTACTTTGCGTCGTGTCGTGGTGACGTCGTGGTCCTTCGTTACGATCGATTGCTCACCACAACGACACGAGGGGGTAGCTTCCTCGCTGAAGCTTCGGTTTTGTCACGTACGGGGTGTGTGAACCGCGCACTGCTGGGCAAGCCAGCAGTGCCCTACGTCTCATTTCTTTCGCGTCTCCGTTGAACTCTCTGTCTTGCGACTTGGCGTCTCGCTGAATTTTTCATTCCCTCGCTGACGCGTCGGGTTGTGATGTTGTGGGCATGCCTTAATTCGAGACGCCAACAAAATTGCCTGCGACTCGGCCGCGGAAGGAGTTCTGCCAGGCCTGGTATTGGCCTTGTGCGTCGCCATAGGGCTTTTCGGCCAGCGAGCGGCGGTTGATCGCTCCGGCGACGTCATCCATCACGCGGCGTGCCAGCGGGTTGGTCGGGTCGAGCGACGTGTTGAGCGAGCGTTCGGTGGTGGACTTGAGCGTGGCGTACGCGGCGTGGCGATCCTTGCGCCCCCCGGCGGCCCGGTATTGTTCGATCGCGGCGTTCACGTCGTCGGGCACCCGAGGCATGCCTTGCACGGCCGTAATGAGGCGCGTCTCGTGCTTGAGCAGCTCGCCGTCCACCGCGCTCAGTTGGGCCGCATACCGCCGATCGAGGCGCACGCAGTCCCAGACGAAGGCGCTGGCGATAAGCCCGCTCATCACGACGACCGACAGGGGGAGGATGATGTATTTCACGACAGTCGGATCTCCGGCGCCTGGGCAAGCTCATCGGGCGCGTCGAAGAAGGCCTTGGGGGGCATTTCCTGGATGGCGGCCACCAGGTTCGTGGGAATCGCCTGGCAGAGGTTCTGGTAGTAATTGACCGTCTGGTTGTAGGCGTTGCGCCGCGTGGCGATGCGATTCTCGGTCTCGGTCAGCTCGTTTTGCAATTGCAGAAAGTTCTTGTCGGCCCGTAGCTCGGGATAACTCTCGGCCAGCAGCATGATCCGCGCCACGGCGCCGCTCAGATCGTGCTGGGCGGTGTTGGCGGTGCCCGCATCGGCAAAGGGGCGTTCCCGCGTGCGCAGCCGCGCCACCTCGCGAAAGGTTTCCGATTCGTGTTTGGCGTAACCCTTGGCGGTCTCCACAAGGCTTTGAATCAGGTCAAAGCGCCGCTGGAGCTCGACTTCGATGTTCGACCAGGTCTGATCGACGGCGTTCCGCGCGCGGACCAGTTGGTTGAACGCGAAGAGGTACCACAGCACAACGGCGCCGCAGAGAACGATGGCTGCAAAAGTCGCGTACATGTCACCAGCCTCCCGAGGCGCCTCCGCCCCCGCTCGAACCACCGCCGAAGCTACTTCCACCCCCCCCACCCCCGCCGCCAAAGCTACTGCCCGAGCTGCTCGACGAGGTCGAGATGCGCGGCAAGATCACGGTGCGCACCGTCTTCTTGTTGCAGCGGACGCAGCGTCCTTCGACCCGGGCGACGCCCGTCGAGTAGGTCGTGGCCATCTGGATCGTCTGCTGCGGGCCTTCCTTGAACGTGCGGCTCTTGCACGAGGGGCAATCGCCGTAGCCCGAGAAGTAGCTGACGTAGCGCTCGGTGTCGGCGTGCAGGCAGGCCGGGCAGTACCAGACATCGTAGTCGACCGAACCGATCTTCTCTTCGAGCTTTTGCGCGTCGCTGAGATATTCGTCGTCTTGCTCTTCGCCGAGGCGCTCGAGCGCGGTACCGCATTTCGAGCAACCGCGGGGGCCGTACCGGGCGTACTTGCGCCAATGGCTCCACAGCGCCGCGCCGCTAGCGGCGATGGCTCCTCCCAGCCAACCCCAAGGCTGCTGGCGCTGGGGTAGATTCAGGACGAACGCGATCGCGACGCCGAGGATCGTCACCATGACGAGCGCCGCGATGAAGAAGTACCACGACGAGAAGGCGCGATGGTAGGCGGCCCAAAGGCTGAGGGCGAACAGCACGACGGCCGCGCCGATCGTGACCCAGGTGGCGAGCCGCGCTTCGCGACGCGGCATGTGTACGAACTGGGGTGCGGAGTTCGGCACGCCGCGGGCCGCCTCGCGATTCTCGCGCAGGATACGATCGATCTCTCGTGCCCCATCGCGAATGCCCACGGCGAGCTCGTCCCGTTTGAAGGCGGGAATGATGAAATCGTCGCGGATCTCGCCGCACAGGCTATCGGTCAGCAAGGGCTCGATTCCCCGTCCGACCTCGATGCGCATGCGACGCTCGTTCGGCGCGATGAGCAGCAGCACGCCGTTATCGAGATCGCGCCGGCCGATGCCCCAGTCGTTGAATAGTTCGTTGGCGTACTCTTCGACCGTGAGGCCATCGAGCGAGGGGACCGTGACGATGGCGAACTGCGCCGTGGTGTCCGCTTCGAGCCTTTGGCAAAGTGTTTCGAGCTCGGCCGCCTCGGCGGCAGGCAAGACCGCGGAATAGTCGTGGACGCGCTTGGTCAGATCCTGCGGCTGCACGACCGCAAGCACCAGTGCGACCAGGGCGAGACAGTTCGTCATAGACAGGTAGGCCGGGTGGCCGAGCGTTTCTTGGCCGGTGGAGGTGAGCTTTCGGACGCCAGCCAGCGCCCAGAGGCTAGCACGCCCGGTCTGGGGCGTCTACTTGCCCAAGCGTGTCGGGCGTTGCGTTGTTACCGGCGATCGAGCGTCCGACGCTCTCAGAGGGCGCGAATCGCCTAACGCCAAACGCTTGGCTTGAGCTAGAATTGTCGAATGTAAGAAGTCAGATTCCCGGCGAATCGCCCCCATCATGGCGACCATGGATTCCGTACCCGTGAAGCGTGCCTTGCTCGAGCGTCTCGCGGCGTTTGGTCAGGAGCATTTGCTGCGCTATTGGGACGGGCTCTCGGCGGTCGAGCAGGACGAATTGGGCGTCCAGATCGACACCGTCGATTTCGCCGAACTGGCTGACCTGTTCGCGCACCAGGTGGCGACGAACGACGCGGCGGCCCGCGCCCGACGCGCCGTGCCGCCGCCGGCGTTTCGTCTGCAAGACGCCCCCGCACGGCGCCAGACAGCCCGCGAACGTGGCGCCGCGGCGCTGGCGGCCGGCGAGATTGGCGTCGTGCTGGTGGCGGGGGGGCAGGGGACGCGGCTCGGATTCGAGCGGCCGAAAGGCATCTACCCGATCGGTCCGATCTCGCAGGCCTCGCTGTTCGAGATCCTGTTGGCCAAGACGCAGGCCGTGGCCCGACGCTATGGTCGCGCGGCGCCGCTGTATCTCATGACGAGCCCCGCGACGCATGCCGAGACGGTGGCCTATCTCGGCGCTCGTGGCGAGTTCGGCTTCGCCTCGGGGGACCTCGCGGTCTTTTGCCAGGGGACGATGCCGGCCCTCGACATGGCCACGGGCAAGGTGCTACTGGCCGAGCGCGGGCAGTTGCAGCTCAGCCCCGATGGCCACGGCGGCACGCTCCGCGCGCTCGACCGTAGCGGGCTGCTCGCCGCGATGCGCGAGCGCGGCATCCGCCAGTTGTATTACATGCAGATCGACAACCCGCTGGTCTCGGTCTGCGATCCCGAGTTCATCGGTCTGCACCTGCTCGAACAGTCCGAGATGTCGACGCAGGTGATCGCCAAGCGGGCCCCGCGCGATCGCGTGGGCAATGTCGTGTCGGTCGATGGCCAGGTACAGATCATCGAGTACAGCGACCTGCCCGACGACGTGGCCGAGGTTCGCGAGCGCGATGGATCGCTGCGCTTCTGGGCGGGCAATACGGCGGTCCATGTCTTCGACGTCGACTTTTTGGCGCGAGCCGCCCGTTCGGCCGACGCCTTGCCCTTCCACCTGGCCAAGAAGAAGGTCCCCTATCTCGACGCGGCGGGGCGCATGGTAGAGCCCGACGAGCCGAACGCCATCAAGTTCGAGCGGTTTATCTTCGATCTGTTGCCCGCGGCGCAGCGGGCGATCGTGGTCGAGATTGACGCGGCGCGCGAGTTCGCGCCGGTGAAGAATGCTCCCGGCTCGGCGACCGATTCGCCGGAGAGGGTGCAATCACAGATGATCGCCCTGCATCGCGAGTGGCTGACGGCGGCCGGCGCCCGCGTGGCGCCCGACGTGGCGGTCGAGATCAGCCCCTCTTTTGCGCTCGACGCTGCGGAATTGGCGACCAAGATCGAGCCGGGACTGCAAGTGACCGAACCGCGCTATTTCTGCTAGACTCGCGATCATGCGGTGCCGATCGCCTGGCGTGGGCGATGCACCGCGTGCTTTCGCGGAGAAGTCATGCTGCATGCGGTGATTATGGCGGGGGGATCCGGCACACGGTTCTGGCCGGAGAGTCGCACGGCGCGCCCCAAGCAACTGTTGCGTCTCGCGGACGAGCGTTCGATGATCGCGGCGACCGTCGCGCGGCTCGGCGATCTCGTGCCGGCCGAGCGCGTGCTGGTGGTGACGAACGACGTGCAGCGGCCTGGCATCGTCGCGGAGTTGCCAGCTTTGCCCTCCGACGCCGTGTTGGCCGAGCCATGCAAGCGTGACACCGCCCCTTGCATTGGGCTGGCAGCCATCTGCATCTCGCGGCACGATCCCGACGCCACGCTAGCGGTCATGCCGTCGGACCACGTGATCGTCACCGACGAGGCCTTTCAAGACGCGCTCGAACTCGCCGAGCAATTGGTCGACGAGTCGCCGCGGCGGATCGTCACCTTCGGCATTCGCCCGACGTATCCGGCCGAGACGTTCGGCTACATCGAACGGGGCGCGCCACTCGATGCGAAATATCAAAACGTTTTCCGCGTGACGCGCTTTCGCGAGAAGCCGAAAGCAGAAGCAGCGCGCGAGTATCTCGCCTCGGGCAACTTCTATTGGAACTCGGGGATATTCATCTGGCAGGCGAAGACGATTCTCGACGCGCTCGAACGGCACCAGCCGGAGATGTTCGCCCACCTCAAGACAATCGCCGCCGCCTGGGACACGCCCGCGCGCGACGAGGTCCTGCGGCGCGAGTTCGCGGCGATCAAGCCGATTTCGATCGACTATGCCGTGATGGAGAAGGCGGACGAGGTCGTGGTGATCGAGGCCCCCTTCGATTGGGACGACGTCGGCGGTTGGCAATCGTTCGCGCGCTTGCGCGGTGCGGATGATGCCGGCAACACGATCTCCGGCAGGCACCTGGGCGTGCGCACGGCAAACACGATCGTGCGCACCGATGAGAAGCACTTGGTCGCGACGCTGGGCGTGCAGGATTTGCTCATCGTGCATACGCCCGATGCCACGCTGGTGGCCAATCGCCACGACGAGGAGGCGATTCGCGAGCTGGTCCGCCTGATCGAGGAGCATGGCTGGCATGAGTACCTCTAGCACGCCACCACCTCCTCCGCCGCCGCAACCGCAGCCACCGGGCCGCGTGGCGGGCATCGACTACGGCACCGTGCGGATCGGCGTGGCCATTTCCGACGCCGAGCGCCGGCTGGCCAGCCCTTACGAGAATTACACGCGCCGCGACAAGGGGGCCGATGCCCGTTGGTTCCAGCAGTTCGTGAAGGAAGAGCGGGTCGTGTTGTTCGTGGTGGGGCTGCCCCTCTATCCGAGCGGCGATGAAAGTGCAAAATCGTACGAAGCTCGCCAGTACGGCGCCTGGCTCACGGAGACGACGGGCGTGCCAGTCGAGTTTTTCGACGAACGCTATACCAGCGCCGAGGCGGAGCAGATGCTCCAGGCCGCCGAGCTGACGAGCAAGCGCCGCAAGGCGCGACGAGACATGCTGGCCGCGCAGATCATCCTTTCCTCTTATCTCGAGTCGGGCGGACACCGAGGCGAACCGGGTCCGCTCGAAGATCGGCGCACGTGAGCACGAAACTCATCTTCGGTTGCGGATACCTGGGCCTCCGCGTCGCCCGACGTTGGCGCGAGGCAGGGCACGAAGTGTACGCCGTCACGCGCAGCATGGCCCGGGCCGAACGACTGCGTGAGAAAGGCATTCGCCCCTTCGTGGCCGACGTGACGCAGCCCGGCTCGCTCGACGGACTGCCCGTCGCTGACACAATCCTCTACGCGATCGGCTTCGACCGCAGCTCGGGCCGTACGATGCACGAGGTCTACGTCGGCGGACTGCGCGCGGCGCTCGACGCGATTCCCGACGCCAGCGGACGACTGATCTACATCAGCTCGACCAGCGTCTACGCGCAGCGGGATGGCGAGTGGGTCGATGAATCTTCTCCCACCGAGCCGACGCGCCAGAACGGCATCGACTGCCTGGCCGCCGAACAAACCTTGATGAAGCACCGCAGCGGCGCCCGGGCCGTGATCCTGCGCCTGGCGGGCCTTTACGGACCGGGCCGCATCCCACGTCGCGAGACGCTACTGGCGGGCGAACCGATCGCCGCGGCCGCCGAAGGCTTTTTAAACTTGATCCACGTCGATGATGCGGCCAATGTCGTGCTGGCGGCGGAGACCAACGCACGCTTGCCGAGTTTATACGTCGTCGCCGATGGGCAGCCGGTGTTGCGGCGCGAATATTACAAAGAGCTAGCCCGTCAGCTCGGGGCCCCGGCACCACGGTTCACCCCGCCGCCCGCCGATGCACCGGCCGCGGCCCGCGCCACGACCGACAAACGCATCTGCAATGCCCGCCTACTGGCCGAACTTCGGCCGGTGCTCTCTTGTCCGAGTTACCGCGAGGGATTAGCGGCGATCTTGGCTGAGGGGGAATAGTACGACAATGAAACCTCGAATTTGGTTTCGGCGCACATGGCACCGGTTGAAACGACAGGTACGGTTTCGCTTCGGACCAAAGCCAGTTATCCGCCATCCCCAGCCATGTCCACAGTGTGGCGGTTCATTGGTGTGGGGTGCCCGACAAAGCATATCCGGCAATGAGATTCGGGCAGAGACCGATTTTCGATGCGACAAGTGCGGGTGGACTGCAAGCAAACCAGGTGATTAGCCAGACGCTGGATTCTGAGACCTGCCCGGCAAAGCAAACCTAAATGCTAACCGCGCAAGATTTTGCTCAGTGCTATAGACGCTGTAAGATGAACGCCACACATTCTTCCCATTCCTTCGCCGACGTCGTCCATTCGTGACAGGCGCAGCGAATCCTTGCTCCAGCAGATCGGTCGAGGCTGATGGCGATCTTCGATCACTGGCATCCGATGCTTGCCATGTCCAAGCTCGGGACTCAGCCGGCGCGGGTGCGGCTGGGCGGACGCGATATCGTCCTCTTTCGCGGCCAGAACGGCCAGATCGGGGCGCTCGATAATATGTGCGTCCATCGCCGCATGGATCTCTCTCGCGGCTGCGTGATCGATGGCCGGCTGCAATGCACCTACCACGGTTGGACCTACGATTGCGAGGGGAACGGCGAGAGCCCCGGCACCCCCAAGTTGCACGCCAAGACGAACAGCTACGACACCGCCGTCGCACGCGACTATATCTGGATCAAGCGGGCCGGCGCCGTAGCAGAAATGCCGCAGTTCACGGCAATAGAAAGCTTCGCGCACATCGGCACGCTCGAGCATGTGATCCAGGCGCCGCTGGAAGTGGTACTCGACAACTTCACCGAGGTCGAGCACACGCCCACGACGCATGCCAATTTCGGCTACGACCTGTCGCGGATGAGCGAGGTCGAGACGCGCGTCGAGCCGGAAGACTCGAGCATCCGCGTCGTGAACTCCGGTCCGCAAAAGAAAACCCCCTGGCTCGTATCGGCCATCTCGGGCCTGCACCGCGGCGATCATTTCGTCGACGATTGGACCACCTACTTTTCGCCGGTCCACACGATCTACAACCAGTACTGGATCGATCCTCAGTCGGGCGAGGAGCGTCGCGACCGCTGGCGGGTCTGGGTCTTCTTCAATCCGCTCGACGACGAACGCACCCAGCTCGTGACGTTCGCCTTCTTGCGCGCGCCGAGCGCCGGCCGCCGCGCGTTCATTGCGCTGACGAAGCCGGCGCTGCGGGCCCTGGTGAATCTCGAAGTGAATTGCGACGTGAAGATGCTCGAGCAGTTGGCCGACAAGAGCCCCGCGCTCGAAGGGATGAAGCTCAGCCGCTTCGACCGCGTGCTGGGGCTGAACCGCGACCGCATCGAGCGGATCTATCGTGGCAACGTAAAGCCCGAAACGGTGACTCAAGAGGCCTGATTCCAGCTCTCCCCAAGGTTCTGGAAGCCGCTTGCCGGCGGTCGTTCGACCACCGATAATCGGCCCGTGCCATGACACATGGTCGAAGGCCCTCGCAGGGGATGCCGCCCGACCGGCACAATCTCTACCACTGCGGTAGACCATCGAGATTCATTCGCTACGAACCTGACTCCGAGGATGCACCGATGAAATTGTCTCTTCGTTTACTTTCGCTCGCGCTGGCCCTGATGATCGGGGCGGTGTGGATCGCCGATTGCCGCGCGGCCGATGGCGAATGGGTTTCCTTGTTCGACGGCAAGACGATGGAGGGCTGGGAAAAAGTCGGCGGCGACAAGAGCGTCTGGGAGGTCAAGGACGGCGCCCTGGCAGGCTCGGGCGCGGCCTCGATGCTCGTCAACACGACCGGCCCCTATAAGAACTTCAAGTACCGCGCCGAGGTGAAGATCAACGACGGCGGGAACTCGGGCCTCTACTTCCGCACGAAGCGCCGCCCCGGCTTCACCGACGGCTACGAGGCGCAGATCGATAGCACGCATAGCGATCCGATCCGCACCGGCTCGCTCTACGGTATGTGCCACGTCTACAAGCCGCTCGTCAAGCCGGACGAATGGTTCACCTACGAGCTCGAAGTGAAGGACGACGTGTGGCGCGGCCGCAAGGTCACCAAGATCAAGATCACCGTCAACGGCGACGAACTGTACGAATACTTCGACTTCGACCAAACGTTCAAAGAGGGGCACTTTGCCTTCCAGCAACACGATCCAGGCAGCAAGGTTTCGATCCGCAAGGTCGAAGTGATGGAACTGCCGGCGAAGTAGCAGCAGATTGCCGCGCATGGGCGCGCACAGACCAACGGGCGGGTGGCACCGACGATTTTGCGGAGTGGTTTTCTTTGCTTTGAGAATATCCCTCGCAAAATCGTCGGTGTTGCGCAGCAACAAGAGGTCCGTGCAGAATTTGAATCAACAGAGGGGCAAACCATGGCCGAATCGCGAGCTAGTTACGAGGAATCGATTCGTCGTATTCAGGAGTTGGGATATCTCGGATCGGATGAACAACCTCCGCTGCCCGATCACCTGCCTCAATACGACGATGACGAGCCGCTGGGTCTGACGTTCTTTCGCACACGTGTCGGCGAAGGGGACGATCTATCGAACTTGACGATCCCGCGGACCTTCTTCGGTCGATCCGAGATTCGTGACACATCGTTCCGTAACACCGACCTGTCGGAGTCGAATCTCTGTTGGAACGATTTTATTGATGTCGATTTCACGGGTGCGGTTCTGACTCGATCCGACATGCGCGCATCGATCTACGAGCGCGTCAATTTCAAATTCGCGGACTTACGGCATGCTGACTTGAGACGCAGTAAGTTCGAGACCTGCACATTTGACGATGCACTGATGGATGGCGCAGTGCTGACAAGAGGGCAAGGAACCTGCCTGCTCTTGGACGACCTGCAGCGACGAGTCGTCGCCTGGAGTAACGACGAAGGACCGGAACCGCCAGGAGGCTAACGGAAAGACGTACTTCCACGCGAACCTACGGGTCAGGCAGACTTCTCTCGTCATCGCTACAATGGCACCACAGAATTGCTCGCCTCATATTCCTGCCTAGCACGCATTGTCGAGAATGCTCCATGACTCATCGCTTTAAATTGCTCTCGGTTGCTATGATCCTTCCCTTCATTGGATCGACTCTGTTGTCGACGCTATACACCCAAGCCGCCGATAAGCCGGGCGTCCTGGTCCACGAATTCCTCTACGACAAAGCCCCGTTCCCTTCGTGCCACGCCTCGACGATCGAGCAGACGCCCAAGGGGCTGGTGACGGCCTTCTTCGGCGGATCGGACGAAGGGAACGACGACGTCGGCATCTGGGTCTGCCGGCACGACGGCTCGACATGGTCGGCGCCGGTCGAGGTGGCTAACGGTGTCATGGTGGCCAATGGCGTCGAGTCGGCCGAGAAGCGCTATCCCTGTTGGAACCCGGTGCTCTACCAGGTACACGACGGTCCGCTGTTGCTCTTCTACAAGGTGGGGCCAAACCCGATCGAATGGTGGGGCATGCTCATTCGCTCGGAAGACTACGGCCAGACGTGGTCCGCGCCCGAGCGGCTGCCCGACGGCATCCTCGGCCCGATCAAGAACAAGCCGGTGCCCGTCAAAGACGCGCTACTCTGCCCCTCGAGCACGGAGCGGAAGGGGCGCGACTGGCGCGTGCATCTCGAGCGCACGCCCGACCTGGGCCGCACCTGGACGAAGACCGACTCGGTGGCCGATCCCAAGCAGTTTCGCACCATCCAGCCGACGATCCTCTTCCATCCCGAAGGCAAGTTGCAGATCCTCTGCCGCAGCGGCAAGGGAAAAATCGCCCAGTCCTGGTCAGAGGACGACGGGCAGACGTGGTCTCCCCTGACGGGCATCGACTTGCCCCATCCCGACAGCGGCATCGACGCGGTGAACCTGAAGGATGGGCGGATGCTATTGGTCTACAACCACACGCGCCGCGGCCGCAGCCCGCTCAACGTGGCCCTCAGCAAAGATGGCCAGATGTGGGAAGCTGCCCTACCGCTCGAAACCGAGCCAGGCGAGTTTTCTTATCCGGCGGTAATCTGCACCCCCGACGGCCACGCGCACATCACGTACACCTGGAAGCGGAAGAAGATCCGCTACGCCGAGATCGATCCGGCCAAACTCGACACGAAGCCGATCGTCGACGGCAAGTGGCCTGGATAGGAATACGGCTCGCGCGGAGCACCGTAGGTCACGCACCCCGTGCGTGACAATATTCTGCCCGTCATTCTACCCGTCGAGTCGATGGAACACGCGGTTGGGATGTACGTGGCGAAAGGACGCCTGCCAGCCGCGCAAGGTCTGGTTCAGCCGCCCCAACGACACGACGAAGAATCGAGCACCAGCAAAAAGGCCCAGCCGCCCCCGCATAAGGGAACGACCGGGCTTCTTGATTTGCTGGATACGTCCTGCACCGTCGGCATGGACTGCGCCCGGGGCGTGAAACTACTGCGCCACGCCCGCTCCGGCGATCAGCTTGATGAAGTCTTTGTTCGACTTGAATTTGCCCAGCTTCTGCGTGAGCTGTTCCATGGCGTCGACGTGATGCATCTGCGTCAGCGTACGGCGCAGCATGGTGACGGCATGCAGCGTCTCGGGATCGAGCAGCTTCTCTTCGCGGCGCGTACCCGACTGCGTAATGTCGATCGCCGGCCAGACGCGACGGTCCGACAGCTTGCGATCGAGCACCAGCTCCATGTTGCCGGTCCCCTTGAACTCCTGGAAGATCAGCTCGTCCATGCGGCTCCCCGTGTCGACCAGCGCCGTGGCGACGATCGTCAGCGAGCCTCCCTCTTCGAACACGCGGGCCGTGGCGAAGAGCTTCTTCGGAATGTCGAGCGCCTTGATATCGACGCCCCCCGACATCGTCCGGCCGGTGTTGCCGACCCACTTGTTGAACGCGCGGGCCATGCGCGTGATCGAATCCATCAGCAGAAAGACGTCCTTGCCCATCTCGACCAGGCGCTTGCAGCGCTCGACGACCAACTGCGACAGACGCACGTGGCTTTCGACGTCGCGGTCCAGACTGCTGGCCACCACTTCGCCCTTCACCGAGCGGCGCATGTCGGTCACTTCTTCCGGACGCTCGTCGATCAGCAGCACGATCAACGTCACGTCGGGATAGTTTTCCGAGATGGAATGGCTGATCTGTTGCAGCATCATCGTCTTGCCGGTGCGCGGCGGAGCGACGATCAAGGCACGCTGCCCCTTGCCCAGCGGCGTCAGCAGATCCATCACGCGGGTAGTCAGCGGCTGCTGCCCCGTTTCAAGCTGCAACCAGCTCTCCGGATTGATCGGCGTGAGCGAGTCGAACGTCTTGACGTTCGCATAATCGGCCGGCGGCATGCCGTCGACGTCGATGATCTCGCGCAGACGCGGTCCCTGCTGCTTGCGATTCGGCTGCACCATGCCGTTGATGAGCAACCCTTCGCGGAGGCGGAACTTTTCGATCATCGCCCCCGGCACGAAGGGATCGGTCCGTTCGCGCTGGTAGTTATTCTCGACCGAGCGGAGGAAGCCGTAACCGTTGGGGTGCAGTTCAAGCACGCCGCGGGCAGGCTCAAGCGGCATCGGTTCGCCGTTTTCCTGCAGCTCGGGCTCGGCCTGATGACTGCGATTCCCCGGATGAGGCCGACCACGGAAACGGCCTCGCGGACCGTTGTTATGCCCGTGCTGTCCCCCCCCCGGTCCCCCTTGGCCCTGACCACCATACCCAGGACCACCACGGCCGCGCGGGCGCCCGCCCTGCTTCTTCTTTTTCATCTTGAATCACCAGCGGAGAAAATCCGGCCCTATAACTCTGGCGCAACTTGGTTGGCAAACCACACGGGCGGTGCGCACGCCCCGCGTGAGGGTCGGAACGACCGCCGGGGCGGCCGTTGCATCAAACATGCAGGATGGAGGAATCGGAGCGAGTCCGATTCCTGTTCGCTCAGAGATCAAAGCTCATCCACGACTTGGCAATCGAGGACAGAGTGGCCGTGCCGCAACCAAAGGCGACTGGCACGGATCGAACGAACCCCAGCGCGGTTTCGCGCGGGATTTTATGGCTGCCAAGCGGCAACAAGCCGGCGGCTCTCTCACGCAACCCAATACACAAGGGTCACGCCAAGCTCGCCAAGCACTGAGGCCAACGAGGGCAGATTAACCACCTACGGCAGGCCTGTCCCACGAACAACAGCCACTCACCGTGAGGCTGTCGGAAACACAAATCCGGGAAGGCCGGTGCCCAAAGGCGCCATGCTTGTTCCCCCTGTAACTCACTTCCTGACAGGGAGACGGGGCCAAAGATTACTTTGCGACCCCGTAGCGCCTAACTCGTGTAGGCAGAATCAAAACTACGATAATCCTAGTTAAGTTTCGGAACGTGTCAAGCACGAAATCGAGTGGGAATTGGGAAAAACAAGCCCTGCCCGCCTCGCCCAGATCCGCCAGCAAGCGTTGTGCCGATCACCCGATCGGTGGGCGGTCCCCCACCCGCCAGCACCCCTCGGTACCGGGCGCCGCCGCGGCTATCCTGAACCTTGTCGTCCGGAGTTTCGTCCGACGTTTTTTCTCCCGCTCTCGAGTCGCCAGCCGGGCGACCGCCCCTCCATGGTTCGTTCGCCCGCTCTGGCCAAGATCCTCACGCTCGACCCGCGCCGAGATCATCAGGAAATTGTCTTTCTGAGCAGCGCCTACGAATTCCCTTGGGACTTCGAACGCTCGCTCGAGTTGGCCCTGCTGCGGACGTTTTGCGTCCCCACGATCTCGGCCATCCTCGATTGCTCGGGCGAGTTCGCCCAGCGCGCCGCCAAACGTTACGACGACACCGAATTGATCCTGGCGGAAATCGTCGAGCACGGGTACGACAGCCCGCGCGGCGGAGCGGCCCTCCGCAGGATGAACGAAATCCACGGCCGCTTCAAAATTCAGAACGACGATTATCTCTACGTCTTGAGCACGTTCATCTACGAACCTATACGCTGGATCGCTCGCTTTGGTTGGCGCCCTCTCACCGAGCAGGAGCGCCTGGGCAGCTTCTGGTTCTGGTACGAGATCGGCACTCGCATGGGCATCCGCGACATCCCGGCCGACTTCGACACCTTCGATCGCTTCAACCGCGGCTACGAACGCGATCGCATCCGGCCTTGCGAAACCAATCGCCGCGTCGGCGCCGCCACGCGGGCCCTCTTCCTGAGCTGGTTTCCGCGCTACGCGCATCCCGTCGCCGGCGCCATGGTCGACGCGCTGGTCGACGACGTCATGCGCGAGGCGCTTTCGTATCGTGCCCCCCTGCCTGGGCTACGCCCGCTACTCCACGGCCTGCTTCGTCTGCGCGCTGGCGCCGTGCGCTGGTTGCCTCCGCGACGTCACCCGCGCCTGCTCACCCAGGTCCAGCGGCGCAGTTATCCGCGCGGTTACGAAATCGATCAGCTCGGACCGCCGAGCTAGCTTTCGCATCTTCTCCGCTCGACGATAGCAGCATCCTGCTAGCAGCGCGTCGCGATCGAAAACACCCGAGAAAGCAGCAGAGCCGTTACATTTTCACGCCATTCGGCGCGAGGTAGCGTCCGATAAACACCCACGGCAGCCCAAACTCTGCTGCGCGGATCGACGTTCCCCTGTCGGTGGAACCGGGCAGATCGCCTGCGGCGTCGCGAAGATCGCGGCGCGCGGGCATCGTCGATTCGTTCGCCGTTGGCATGCATACACGCGCTTACGAGGCTCAAGGTCGATGCGTCAATTCATCTGGCATTCTGTCGTCGTGCTGCTGGCTCTGCACTACGTCGCGGCCGCCGAGGCTCAACAGCCGATCGCGTGGCAGCAGGATCTCGAAGCGGCCAAGCGCCTTGCCGCCGAAACCAACCGCCTGGTGGTCGTCCACTTTTGGGCGCCCTGGTGCGATCCCTGCATGGCGCTCGAGCAATCGGTGTTCAACCAGCCCGGCATGGCCGAGCAACTCGAGGCCAAGTTCGTGCCAGTGAAATTGAACGTCGATCAGAATCGTCCCATCGCGGCCCAATACGGCGTGCGCTCGATTCCGACCGACGTGATCATCAAGCCCGATGGTTCGGTCGTCGGCACGACCCCCAGCCCGCAGTTGCCGCATCACTACCTGGGGCGTTTGAATCAAATCGCCGCGAGCGCGATGCCGGCCGCTGATGTCGTCGCCGCGCCCACCACTCCGCCGGCGCCGGCGGCAACTCCTGGGCGGCCACAGAAAGAAGATCGCTACGCCGGCTACTATCGCGAGCAGGGCATGGATCCGAATTCCCCCCCCGCCGCCTCAAGCACGCCGAGCTACCAGGCGCCGCCAGCCACGGACGTCGCGGCGAACCAGGTGCCGATGAACCAACCCCTTCCTGCTTCGCCGGCTCCCACCGCGCCCGCGATCGAGCAGTATCAGCAGCCGCAGTTGCCGGGAAACAGCATGCCTTCGCCTCCCCCCTGGGCGGCCGCCGCGGGCACTCCGCAGCAGGCTCCTCCGATGGCGCCGATGCAGCAGCCGACGGCTCCGCAGATGCAGCCGCAACAAAATCAAGTCGCCGGGCAGACGGCCACCGGACTGCCCCCGGGCAGTCCGCCCCTCGGTCTCGACGGCTACTGTCCCGTGCAATTGATCGAAAACTGGACCTGGGTCGTGGGAGATCGCCAATGGGGCGCCATTCACGAAGGTCGCACCTACTTATTCGCAGGTCCCCGCGAACGACAGTTGTTCCTCGAAAATCCGCATAAGTACGCCCCGGTCGAAGCGGGCGACGACGCCGTCGTGCTCCGCGAGCAAGGCGTGCGCGTGCCGGGTCGCCGCGAGTGCGGTGGCGTCTACGACGGTCGGCTCTATCTCTTCTCGAACGAACAGTCGTACGCCAAGTTCGAACAGGCCGCCAAGCTGGCCGGTAGCCAACAGCGCCCCAGCCCCTACGCCGTCCCCATCATGCAGGCCATGCGTCAGTAAGAACGGGGAGCAGTGGAGAAAAGAAAGTAGACGCAGCGACGCAGCGGGCAAGTTGAAATCACTGGCACTCCCGGCTCTTCCTTTTCACTCACCCGCGCTGTCCGCGGTGCAGCACCTGATCGATCGCCACGGCGGCGATGATAATGCCGCCGACCACCACCTTCTGCAGTGGATCGCTCACGCCGGCATAGACGCAGCCATTGCGGAGCGTCGTCATCGTGAGCGCCCCAACGATCGATCCCAGCACGCTCCCGCGTCCGCCATTGAGACTGCCACCGCCGATCACCACGGCAGCGATCATCTGCAACTCGAGCCCCAGTCCGCTCGTCGGGCTCCCCTGCTTGTAGAGATCGTTGAAGTCGAACACGCCGGCCGCCCCCATGAACAGGCCCCCCAGCGCATACACGGCGACCTTCACCGCCGGCACGTTGATGCCGCACAACCGCGCGGTCGCCTCGTTCGAACCGAGCGCGAACACGTACCGCCCAAAGACGGTATAGCGCAACACAAAGGCCAGCACGAGGCCCAGCGCCACGACGATCCACGCCCCAGTGGGCACCAACTGCCAACTCCCCGGTGGCGGCGTGTTCAACAGCGTCGACATCCAGTCGGGCGCGTCGGGGGCTTGAATCTTCTTCTGATCCGAGACCCATTCGGCCAGTCCGCGAAACACGAGCATCGTGCCCAGCGTCACGATGAAGGGGACCAGCCGCAACCCGGTCACGAGCAACCCGTTCGCCGCGCCGCACAACAGTCCCAGCCCCAGCGCGAGCGCCAGCGATTCCATCGCGCCGTGGCCATTCTTCAAGAGGATGGCCAGCGACACGGAACAGAGCGCGAGAATCGATCCGGCAGAAAGATCGATGCCCCCGCTGATGATGATCACCGTCATCCCCAGCGCGCCCATGCCGACGATCGTGCTCTGCTTGGCAATCAGCTTGAACCACCGCTCTGCCAGAAACGGATTGTCCGGTTTGTAAAGCTCCTGGTAGATGCCAAAGATGGCGATCACGACCAGCAGTCCCACGAACGGCGCCACCGCTGACCAGATCGTGCGCCACGTGGCGCGCGTCGCCACTCGGGCAGTGTTCGCGGCAAGCTCTCCACGGCTCAGCATGCCACCTGCTCCCGGCCCGTGGCACAGTGCATGATCGACTCCTCGTTCCACTCGCGCGTGGGGCGCACCTCGCGCAGCTCGCCGCGGCACATCACGCCGATGCGATCGCACACGCCGAGCAACTCGGGCAGGTAACTGCTCACCAGCACGATCGTCTTGCCCACACGCGCCAGTTCTCCAATCAGACGATAGATCTCGGCCTTCGTCCCCACGTCGATACCGCGCGTCGGCTCGTCGAGCAAAAACACCTCGGCCTCCTGGTGCAGCAGCCGCGCAATGGCGATCTTCTGCTGATTGCCGCCAGAAAGCTCGGCGATGGCCTGACCTGGTCCTGTCGTCTTGCAGCGCACCCGCTCGATATACTCGCGCACCGCCGCGTCGCGCCGGCGTAGATTGAGCACCCCGCCCCGACCATACTTCGAGAGTCGCGTGTAGGTCAGGTTGTCGGCGATCGAAAGTTCGACGGCGAGCCCCTCCTCCTTGCGGTCTTCGCTCACCAGCCCCAGTCCACGCTCGATGCTTCGCCGCGGCGAGCGCCCCACCGGCGCCACGCGCGCGCCGTCGACGATCGCCACTTCACCCGAGGCGACGCGTTCCAGACCGAAGATCGCCCGCACCAGCTCGCTGCGTCCCGCGCCGATCAAGCCGGCCAGCCCGAAGATCTCGCCGCGATGCAATTCGAGCCCCACGCCGCGCGGCGACTTCACCCCCGAGAAATTTTTGACCCGCAGCACCACTTCACCCGCTTCGTGCGGCACGTGCGGAAACAGCTCGTCGAGATCGCGCCCCACCATCTGCCTGACGATGGCGTCGAGCGTTGTCTCTTCGATCCGCCCACTCGCCACGGTGCGCCCGTCGCGCAACACGGTGTACGTGTCGCTGATCTCGGCCACCTCTTCCAGGAAGTGACTGATGTAGATGATGCCCAGACCCGCGGCGCGCAGCTCGCGAATCACCTGGAACAGGCAGGCCGTGTCTTCTTCGGTCAGCGAGCTGGTCGGTTCGTCGAAGACGAGTACCCGCGCGTCCGAGGCCAGCGCCCGCGCAATCTCGACCAGTTGTTGCGCGCCGATCGAAAGCGTTCCCACGGGAACGTCGAGCGGCAGCTCGGCCTGCGCCAATCGCGCCAGCGCCCGTCGCGCGATCTGTCGACTCTCGCGCCCCCTCAACAGGCCACAACGGCTGCGTTCCTGGCCGAGCAGGATATTCGCCTCGACCGAAAGATGCGGCGCGAGATTCAACTCCTGAAAGATCATCGCCACGCCGCGACGGCGTGCATCGGCCGGACCCGTCGGCGCGTAATCTTCTCCCGCCACCGTCATGCGCCCGGCGTCGGCGCGAATCGCGCCGGCCAGGATTTTCATCAGCGTGGATTTGCCCGCGCCATTCTCGCCGATCAGCGCGCGGACCTGGCCCGCTTCCACCTCGAGCGAAACGCCCGCAAGCGCCTGCGTCGCCCCGAACCGCTTCGACACGTCCGACATCGTCAACAGCGGTCTGTTCATGCGCGGCATCAGGTCTTTCAGTCCACCGACTCGGGATGCACCAGCGACTGAATTTCCGCGTCATCCACGTTCTCGTCCGTGGCCAGCACCTCGCGGGTCTCGATCCGCTTCGGTACCTCTTCGCCACGGAGATGCTTCACCATCGTCTGCACCGACTCGTATCCCATTTGCACCGGGTCCTGTAGCACGGCCCCCTGCATCTCCTTTTTGTGCAACCCGTCGACGATATTGTCCCCCGCGTCGAAGCCAACAAACTTCACCTTGCCGGCCAGGCCGCGTGCATCGCGCCGCAGCGCGGTGAGCATCCCCGAGGCGGTCGATTGATTCGGACAGAAGATGCCGTTCACCTGGTCGCCGAAATTCGCCAGCAGGTTTTCCGATAACTCGATCGCGCCACGCTCGTCGGGGCCCGCGTACTTGTCGGCCGAGAGGATCTCGATGCCGGGCGAATTCTTGATCTCATCGAGAAAGCCCTGCTCGCGCTCCTCGGTACTCTGCGAGTTGATCGCATAGCGCATGAGAATCACTTTGCCCTGCCCACCCAGCAATTCGGCCAGTCGCTTCGCCGCCACCTGACCTCCGCGGTAATTGTTCGTCGCCACATAGCTGACGATGCCCGAGTCCCCCTCGAGCGCCGAATCGAAGATCAGCACCGGCACGTTCTCGGCGATCGCCGCATCGACCGGTTGCCGCAGCGCCCGCGCGTCGAGCGGCGCCAGGCAGATGCCGTCGTACCCGTCGGCCACAAAACTCTCGATGATCTTGATCTGGTCGCTCGTGTCCCCCTCGCTGACGGGGCCCTTCCAGGTCACCTCGACGTCGTCGAGCTCGGCGTCGGCCTTTTCGACGCCGGCACGCACCGAGTACCAAAAGTCGTGGCTGGTCCCCTTGGGAATGACCGCGATGCGGAGCTTCTTCGCGGTGCCACCGGCCGGAGCGTTGCTCGCAGCGCCGCCACAACCCACCCAGGAAACCATCGACACCACGAACGAGAGCGCCAAGAGCGCGGCCAGCGAGCGTCGCGCGGGCATGTGCTTCCCCCAACTTGCAAGGCGAACGGAATCCACTCGACAGGTACCGCCGCGCGAGCCACCACCCTCGGCGAACGGCGAGCCTTTGAGCATACTAACGGACCGTAGCCGCAACAAGCTGCGGCGGAGAGCGGGTAGTGACTGACTCACACCACCATCAACCACCGACGAACAATCTTCCACCAGTGCCGCGCATCGCACTCGCGGTCGCGATCGCACTGCGCCTGGCCGTGCCGCTCATCGCCTGGGTCTGCGGAACTGCTCCCACATTCTTCCACGAGCCCGACACGAAGGCCTACCTGCTCATCTCTCAAAGCCTGCTCGAGTCGGGTCGCTTCGAGCGCGCCGGAGAACCCGAGGTCTTTCGCACGCCCGGCTACCCCGTGCTGCTGCTGACGGCCGTAGCGCTCGATCGAGTCGAGATCGTGACGATCGCCCTGCAGATCGCCTTGAGCATCGGCACCGTGCTGCTGGCGTATCGGCTCGCCTGGGCACTGTACCAGCGGCGCGACATTGCCTCGGCAGCCGCCTGGTTCGCCGCCTGCGAACCATCGGCCATTCTCTACGCCTCGAAGCTGCTGACGGAGACGCTCTTCACCTTTCTCTTCCTGGCCGGCCTTTACCTAGTCGTGTGTTACCTGCAAGGCGGACGCGCGCGAACACTACTCGCGGCGGGCGTGTGCTTCGCCGCGGCCACCTATACCAGGCCGGTCGGATATTATTTCGCTCTCTTCGTCGCGCTGCTGCTTCTCGCGCGGCTCTTCCTCGAACGCGAGCTTTTCTCGCGACGCAGCCTTCCAGCGTTTGCCTATCTGCTGCTCGTCGTCGCGCTGATCGTGCCGTGGCAAGTGCGCAATCACCAGCAAACGGGATACGCCGGTTTCTCGTCCTGGCCCGTGAACGCCCTGACCTACTACAGCTCGATTGTGCGGCAGCGAGAGCCGGGCGATTCGCTCATCGCGGCCATGTCGCGGGCCCGCTTCCTCGACGACGTCGAGTTCCGCGAGGCCCATCCCGAGCAGGCCCCCTGGACACCAGCCCAACGTTTCGCCGCTCAAGAAGAGGCCGCCTGGCCCGCGTTCCGCGCGGCGCCTGGCTCGACGTTCAGGGTCTACCTCCAAGGCGTCGCGGCCACCATGACCGACAACGGCATGACGATCGTGCAGGGGCTGGCCGGCCCTCTGCTCCCGCACGACGACGATGCGGCGGCCAAGGCCCCGCTCGGCCACTTGGGGCGCGTCGGGCGTGCCCTCGTGCGCCGGCCGGCCTTCGTGCTGATTTACGCCATGCTCCAGGCGATCCTGCTCGGTTATATTGGATTTGCGGTGTGGGGCCTGGTGGCGAATCGCAACCACGGACGCTGGGAAGCTCTCCTCTTGCTGGCCGCCGCCCTCTATCTGCTGCTCGTCAGTGGAGGACCGTTCGGCTCGCACCGCATGCGCGTGCCCATCATGCCGTTGATCTCGACCTTTGCCGCGGCAGGGCTTTGCCACGTGAAAGCCATCGTCGAACGTCGCCGCGCGCGACGCGAGTAATTCCATGTCTCAACCGCCGGCCGAACAGCCTTCGTCCAATCTACCTGCCGGCTGGCTCGAATCTCCCTGGCTGTGGTTCGGGCTCTTCGCGGCCATGGGCATCTTCGCCCTCCTGGTAGTCGCACCGAAGTACGCCCGCCGCCAGGGGCGTCTCGAACAACGCTACGAAAATCGTCTCCGCATCGAGGAACAACGCCGTGCCGCCGCGCGCGATGATGGGAACACCCCCTCCACCGAAGCACCCACGCGCATGGGCGATGCCCGCGCCAGCTCGTCGCTGGCGCCGATCGCGCTGGTGCTGCTCGTTGGCTTCTCGGGCGCTGCGTTTTTCGTGTGGTGGCGCGCGAGACGTCCTGCTCCCTGGCATCCGGCCGATGGCCCTTAGGTGCTACGCTTGTAGCAACGTCGCGTCTCTCCTCGTCTTCCGGCAATCGCACGACGCCACCTCGTCCCGTAGCTCAACCGCCCCATGCACCGCAAGTCTGGTTCCCAGCGAACGGCCTCCTCGCCCGCCTCGAGCGTGGCGGCGCTGAAACCGGTTCCAACGACGGCCAACGACGGCCAACGAATCGTGTGGGGCGTGCTCGCGATCGCCCTGCTGGCACTCGTGGCACAGTGGCCTTCGCTGGGCGGCGCCGGGATCTGGGACGACCAGATCATGATCTTCGACAACGAGCGCATCCACGCCGCCGATGGACTCTATCGCTTCTGGTTCACCACCGAGCAATCGGACTACTGGCCACTGAGCTACTCGACCCACTGGTTCGAGTACCGGCTGTGGGGCGATTGGGCGCCCGGCTATCGCCTGGTGAACCTGCTGCTGCACATCGCGTGCTCGGTGCTCGTGTGGCGACTCTCGGCGCGCTTGCGCATCCCAGGCGCTTGGCTCTGCGGCGCCGTGTTTGCCGTCCACCCCATCGCCCTCGAGGCCGTCGCCTGGACCTTCCAACGCAAAACGGTCCTCTCGACGGCGCTCGTCTTCGCCTCGTTGGCCTGCTATCTGAAAAACGAAGTCGATCGCCGCGCCACGAGCTACGTGGCCGCGCTGGTCCTCTTCACGCTGGCGATGCTCGCCAAGTCGGCGGTCGTCATGTGGCCCTTCGTACTCTTGCTGTTGGCCTGGTGGCAGCGGCGATCCCTGACCCGGCAAGACCTCCTGCGCGCGGCCCCTTTCTTCGCCGTTTCGCTCGTGCTTGGCCTGATCGGCATGTGGTTTCAAACGCACAAGTCGATCGGCGCGCATGCCGAGATCGTGCGCAACGATCCCCTCTGGGCTCGCACGGCCATCGCCGGCTGGGCCGCCTGGTTCTATCTGTACAAAGCGCTGCTTCCCATCAACTTGGCGTTCGTCTATCCGCGTTGGGAATTGGCGGCGCCTTCGCTGCTGGCCTACCTGCCCGGTGTGGCGATCTTGATCCTGCTGGCCCTCTGCTGGCGGCAGCGGCGCGGCTTCGGGGCAGCCCCCGGCGTTGCGCTTGGCTACTATCTTTTGAATCTCTTTCCCGTCCTCGGCTTCATCTCGATCTACTTCATGCGTTTCTCGTACGTGGCCGATCACTGGCAATACCTGGCGCTGCCGGGCATCATCGCGCTGGTGATCGGCGGCGCCACGCAGTTCGCCACACAGCGGCCGGGCCTGCACGTGGCAAGTCGCCTGGCCGCTACCCTGGTCGTCGGTCTGCTCGCGGTCGCCAGCTTCGATCAGGCCCGCGTCTATGGCGCGCCCGACAACATTCCTCTCTGGCTCGACACGCTCGAGAAGAACCCCGACTGCTGGCTCGCCCACAACAATCTTGCCCGCTATTACAGCGACCGCGGCGATTACCCCCAGGCCATGCAACACCTGCGCGAGGCCTTGCGTCTCGACCCGGCGCAACGGCCCGTCTACCTGAGGGCCGAACTGGCCGCCGGCGGCGATGCCGCGCGTCGCGGTCGACAGGCCGAAGCCTTGCTCCACTTCGAGCACGCCGTCGAGATCGATCCCGATGCCGAGCTCGCCTACCTGGAACTCGGACGGCAGTATTTCCGCGTGGGAAGGCCGCAAGAGGCGCTCGACGCCTGGCGTCGGGGAAATGCCCGTCTGCCCGAGGCCCACGCCCTGGCCGCCGCGCTCGCCTGGGCGCTCGCCACGCACCCCGACCCACCACGGCGCGATCCCACCACCGCCCTTGCGCTGGCCGAAAAATTCGTGGCCCGCGAACAGCATCGCAACGCCGCCGAACTCGACGTTCTCGCGGCCGCCTACGCAGCCGCCGGGCGCTTCGACGACGCCGAGCGCACTGCCGCCGAGGCGCTGGCACTGGCTCGATCGCACCAGCAGGCCGAATTGGCAACTGCTATCCAATCGCGTCTGCAACTCTATCGAATCCAACGACCCTACGTGTCGCCATGAGCGCGAAGAATTCCGCACGCACGCGCGACAAACGCCTCGGCGTCGCTCCGGCGACCGCCGAAACCTGGTCGTTTGTGCCACCGCACTGGCACGGCAGGTTGGGGGCGCTGGCCATCCTGGTGCTGGCGATCATCGCGCATGCGGCCGCGTTTCCCGGCGGATTGATCTGGGAAGATCACGAGCTCATCGCGCAGAACCGGCACGTCAACACGCCGGAGGGCATCGTCGGCATCTGGACGGCCACCGATCAGCCCGATTATTGGCCCGTCGACTACACGATCTTGTGGCTGCAGTATCGCGTGTGGGGGCCTTGGGCCACCGGCTACCGGATCGTGAACCTGGCCGGCCACGTCGGCAGCGCCGTCCTGCTCTGGTACCTGCTCAAGCGGCTCAAGGTCCCGGCCCCGTGGCTTTGCGGCGCCGTCTTCGCCGTTCACCCGACCACGGTCGAAAGCGTCGCCTGGTGTACGCAGTCGAAGACGATCTTTGCCGTCTTCTTCGCGCTCGCCTCGCTGGCTTGCTACCTCCGCGCCGTCGAGATCCCCGACGCGCAAACCGGTCCGGGCAAGTTTCGCCTGTTGCTGAATCGTTGGTACGCGGCAGCCGCGTTTCTGTTTCTGCTCGCGATGCTCTCCAAATCGTCGGTCGTGATGTGGCCCCTGATCCTGCTGGTGGTGCGCTGGTGGCAACACCGGAAGATCACCTGGGTCGACGTGGCGAGCACGATACCGTTCCTGCTGATCGCCGCCGCCTGCGGGATGATTGCCCGCTGGTTTCAGGTCAACGTCTCGATCGGCTCCGACGCCTCCCTGATTCGCGACGATGGGCTGCTGTCGCGCGTGGTGCTCGCCGGGCGCGTGATCTGGTTCTACATCGGCAAAGATCTGCTGCCGATTCGCCTGGCGCTCGTCTATCCCCGCTTTCCGCTCGGCGTGCAATCGATCTGGACCTTCGTGCCCGATGCCGCGCTCCTGGTCATCGCCGGCGCCGCATGGTACTGGCGCGCCACCTGGGGCGCCGCCGTGCTGGCCGCGGGGGCTTACGTCGTGATCAATCTAGCCCCCTCGCTCGGCCTGGTGAACATCTACTTCATGCGCTTTTCGCTGGTCTCCGACCACTGGCAGTACATCGCGCTGCCGGGCATCGTCGCCCTCGTCATCGGTGGCTCGGCGGCTTTGTTGCGCCACTTCCAAATAGC
Source organism: Pirellulales bacterium (assembly GCA_019636335.1). NCBI lineage: Bacteria > Pseudomonadati > Planctomycetota > Planctomycetia > Pirellulales > Pirellulales bacterium. The sequence continues at coordinate 12,083 of JAHBXR010000004.1, read as the reverse complement.
GCCCACGCATGGCAAAGTTGCCGCCGCGCTGGTGCTCGTCTACTTGATCGCTTTGAGCATTCCCTACGCTGCCGTCTACGGCGCCCCCGACAGCGAACAACTCTGGCTGGGCGTGCTCGAGCAAAGCCCCGATAGCTGGCTGGGCCATCACGAACTGGCGCGCGTCTACGCCAACCGGGGCGATCACCACCGCGCGGCCCAATTGTTCCTCGAATCGCTGCAACTCAATCCCGAGCACGCCCTGTCGGCCAGCAATCTTGGGCTGCAGTACATCATGCTGAACCGCCACGCCGAAGCGGTGCCGGTGTTGCGCCGTTCCGTCGAACTCGATCCGCTCCGCTCGGATCCGAACTTCTTTCTCGCTGTGGCGTTGCTCGAGTCGGGCCAAAGCGCCTCGGCTATCGAGCAAATGAAGCACAACGTCCAGCAGTTCCCCGGCGATCTCCGCTCGGTAGAATTGCTGACGCTCACGCTGGCCACGATCGCCGATTCAGCCCTGCGCAATGGTCCGGCCGCCGTCTCGATCGGCGAGCAGCTTTGCGCACTCTCCCCTTCGCCCCCCGCATCTCATCTCCACGCGTTGGCGACGGCCTATGCCGAGGTGGGCCGCTTCGACGAGGCCCGCCGCACGGCGACCCTGGCCCTCGAACGCGCGAACCTCGAAGGCAATACCAAGCTCGCCGCGCTCATCAGCCAACGCTTGCGGCTCTTCCGCGAAGGCCGGCCCGCCCGGGTCGGGCATTAACCGCGCTCGCCGCATACATTTGTCACGTCTGCCTGCTCACGCTTCGCCCGAGGGGCACAACGGACGCAAATGGGTCAGCCCGTACTTGGACAGAAGACGCATCAATCGCCGGCGGTCGACCCCCAACAACCGCGCGGCCGCACTGCGATTGTGCCGCGTCCGCTCCAGGGTACGACGAATGTGCTGGCACTCGATCTCGGCGAGCGCGGGCCAAGCGACTCTCCTCTCGCGAACCGCATCTGCATGCTCACCGCGCACCTCGGCAAGCGCCGGCGCGAACGTCGCTACGGCGTCGAGCGCTGGATCTTGCGGCAGCTCGATCGACGAGGCCCCGATCGTGCTGCCCGGCGTGAAGACGAACGCCCGTTCCAACGCGTTCAACAGCTCGCGCACGTTTCCCGGCCAGGCGTACGACTCGAGTCTGGCCAGCGCGTCGCGCGAGAGCCGCTTGCCGGGCACGCCATGCTCGACCGACAGCCGCGCGAGAAACTGCTCGGCGATGGGCTCGATATCCTCGGGCCGGGCGGCCAACGGTGCCGTCTCGAGCTTGAGCACTGCCAGCCGATAGTACAGGTCGAGCCGAAAGCGACCGCGTCGCACTTCATCGACCAGATCGCGGTTCGTCGCCGCCACGAGGCGCACGTTCACCGGCACCCCCTCGTGGCTGCCGACCGGTACGACCACGCGTTCCTGCAGCACGCGCAACAACTTGGCCTGCAGCGTGGCGTCGAGCTCGCCGATCTCGTCGAGAAATAACGTCCCTCCGTCCGCCGCCCGAAATGCCCCCAGCGCCGGATGGTCGGCCCCCGTGAAGGCCCCCTTCACATGGCCAAAAAGCTGACTGGCGAACAGCTCGCCACCGATCGCGGCACAGTCGACCGGTACGAAGACCCGCTCGGCGCAAGCGCTCAACTCATGCACGCGCCGCGCGAGCAGCTCCTTGCCCGTGCCGCTGGGTCCGGTGATGAGCACGCTCGAATGATAAGGCGCCAGCAGGGTGGTCCGCTCGCGCATCTCGGCCGCCCAGCGCGAGCAACCCACCGGCATCTCGACCACACGGGGCGCGGCGCTGTCTGCCCCATTCGGCACTCCTCTTGCCTTCGCTTCCCACGCCCGCCCACCAATATGCCGGGCAAAGCCAAACGTCGGCTGCAGTTCGCAGGGGGCAGGAAGTGGCAGCGAGAATAGCTGACGCAGCAGCCGGAGCACGTACCCCCAACCCTGCTCGAACAGGCTGGGACCGCGCGCCAGCCCTCTCTCTGGCGACACACCGGCACAAACCGAAGACGGCATCATCCTCGACTCCTCCACAGGCGATGCGAGTAGTCGATCGCAGACAAGGCCGCCATGCCGGTCCCGACGCGACGTTCAAGAATCGATCCGCGGAGGCCGTTCGCGTGTCACCTCTCGGTCCTCGCTGACCGGCAAAGATTACACAGACCTCTCAGACGAACCGCATGCAGTGTTTAATAATCTTTACAGCCGTTGAGTCAAGCGAAAAATCGTAAAGATATCTTTGCGCTTTGCCGCCATTTCATGGCTACCCGCTTGCTCTCCATGCCAAGTTCGGCCTTCGGCCAGAGCGTCCCCAATCGTCCTTCGAGGGAGAGCGACGAACGGTTCGCGGCGGCGCCGCGCGATGCGGTCGTCAACTGTTTTGCCGCGGGTACCCGGCACCAGTAAGATCGCCGCTACGCGAGGGCATCGCACCACCCCTGCCCGGACGACTTTGACGATTCCCGGCAGGAACTGGTTAACGCACGCGGGGCGTCTCACGATAACCCTAGTTGGTCGGATCGACGCGTGCCAGCCTGGCGAGCAAGTCCGGTCGGGCCAGACTCCTACCTGCAAGGCACTCGGTAACTCCACGGCAACGTTGGTCGCAAACACGGCAGCTTTCCATGATTACGCAAGAGTCACGTCTGTTGGAGGTCACCACGCCGCTGGGCAAGGACGTGCTCCTGCTCGACTCGTTCTCCGGCACCGAGAACATGTCGACCCTCTACACCTACCAGCTCGAGATGTACTCGACCCGAGACTGGATCGACGCCAAGGAGATCGTCGGCAAAAAAGTCTCCTGGTCCGTCATGCTCGAGGACCAATCGAAGCGCAAGTTCAGCGGTTACATCAGCCGCTTCGGCGCGGGCGAGCGCGAGTCCGCCATGCGCATGTACCGCGCCGAGGCCGTCCCCTGGTTGTGGTTTCTCACCTTGAACACCGACTTCAAGGCCTACCAGGAAAAGACCGTGCCCGAGATCATCGAAGAGATCTTCCAGAAGCACGGCTTCAAGGACTACGAGATCGGCGAAATTCGCGAGCAGCATCCGAAGTGGGAGTACTGCGTCCAGTACAACGAGTCGGACTTCAACTTCGTCTCCCGACTCATGGAACAGGAGGGCATCTTCTACTTCTTTCGCCACGATGGCGACAAGCACGTTATGGTGCTGGCCGATTCGAAGAGCGCCTACAAGAACGCCGACCAGAGCGATCTCGTCTACGAATACACGCATGCGTCGCGCCTGCGCGAAGATCGCATCACGGCCTGGAACCACCAGTTCGAGTTCACCTCGGGCAAATGGGCCCAGACCGACTATTACTTCGAGAACCCCGCCCGGGCCGAGCGCACCCCCTCGAAGCTGCTACAGACCGAACAACCCAGCGTCGTGCAGCTCGACGGCAACAAGAAGTACGAGGTCTTCTACTACCCCGGCGAGTACGAGCAGAAACCCGAAGGAGACCCCGACACGAAGGCCCGCATCGGGTCGGAAGAGACGCGCCACGACGGCGCCGTCGCCTCGAGCACCTATCGCACGCTCGGCGTCGGCAAGAAATTCACGATCAACAAGCACGACTGCGAAAGCGAAGTCGGCAAGTCGTACGTCATCACGTCGATCTCGCATTCGGCCAGCGAGCCCACCAGGTACGGCATGGGAGACGGCGGCCTGCACCGCATCGACTACATCAACCACTTCACCTGCATTCCGTCGGCCAATACGTTCCGGCCCACGCGCGGCACGCCGAAGCCGATGATCCACGGCATCCAGAGCGCCGTCGTCGTCGGGCCCGACGGCGAAGAGATCTGGTGCGATCAATACGGCCGCGTCAAGGTGCAGTTCTTCTGGGATCGCTACGGCAAACGCGACGACAAGACCTCCTGCTGGATGCGCGTCGCGCAGCCCTCGGCCGGCAAGGGCTGGGGCACCATGGCCATTCCTCGCATCGGCCAGGAGGTGATCGTCAGCTTTCTCGAGGGGGATCCCGACCGCCCCCTCATCACGGGCGTGGTCTACAACCCCGAGCAAATGGTCTCCTACAACCTGCCGCAAGAAAAAAACAAAACGCTCATCAAGACCAACTCCACACCCGGGGGCAACGGCTTCAACGAGATCCGGCTCGACGACACCGCCGGCAAGGAACAGTTCTTCGTTCACGCCCAGTACGACATGGATCAGCGCATCCTGCACGACAAGCGCGAGATCGTGCTGAACGAAGTCCACACCACGATCGGCTCCAATCTCTTCGAAGAGATCGGCGGCAACCACGATCGCAAGGTCGGCGGCAACTTCATCGAGGCCATCGGCAAGAACGTCGAAGAGGCCATCGGCGAAAACCACGACTACATCGTCGGCAAGAACCACACCGAGCAGGTCGGCTCGAATCACGACGTCTCGATCGGCGGCGCTCAGACGATTCGCATCGCCGACGCGCGCGACCTGACGATCGGCCAGGATCTCAACGAAACCGTCGGCGGCGCCCACAACGAAACCATCAGCAAGGACCACGTCCACACCGTGGGGCAAAGCACCTACGTCGTCTCGGGCAAGGACCGCGTCGAACAGTCGGGCGGCAACCACATTATCGAAGCGGGCAAGGTGCTCCACGTCTTGGCCGGCCAGGAGGTCGTCATCGAGGCGGGCATGCGACTGACCCTCAAGGGTCCCGGCGGCTTCATCAGCATCGATCCCAGCGGCGTCACCGTGCAAGGCATGCTGGTCAAGATCAACAGTGGTGGCTCCCCCGGCCAAGGCCCCGGTGTCCCCAGCATCCCCGCCGCGCCCGATCCCAAAGATCCCCAACAGGCCAAAGAAGCCGATCCCACGAAGCCCACCGAGGCCGACAACGCCACCTCCGGTCAAAAGTCGACGCCGTTCTGAGCAAACCGCCTCCCCGCAACCTCGACAGGCGCGGTCGAAAATGATGGAAGACCTGCAAAGATTCCCGTCGATCGCGAATCCACCATGAGCTACGTCCCGGATCATCATCTGCGAGAGCGGCAAGAAAAACGGCGTCCCGGCCAGCGCCAGGATCAGACGCCCAAAAAGGATCGCACGCACAAGCCGGTCTTCGATCCCAAGCCGGCCCCCACCACTCCCGTCGGCGCTCCGATCGGCACGTTCGGCGTGTCGACCGATACCGCCTCCGCGGCGCTCGTGGCCGACGACATCCTGCGGCGCATCAAGAAGTGGCGCAACGTCGCCAGTTGGACCGGACAGTTTCCGAACGCCGTCGCCGCCATCGATCACTATCTCGACAAGACCGACACCTTCGTCGAGATCCCCGAATCGAAGGTCAAACGCGTCCGCGCGGAGTCCGAAGTCAAGCACATGGCGCAGGCCGTCGAGAAGATGCGCCTCGTCGCGCTGCAAGAGGCCGCGGGCAAGTGGATTCAAGCCAATGGCTTTCCGACCGCCGGCGGAAAGCTCCACCCGGCCGAAGTCGAGGTGGTGCTCATCTGGCAGTCGGGCAGCGCCAGCGGCGGCGTCACCGACGACAATCTCACCTATTTCGGTACGATGATCCGGTCCGAGATTCACATCCGCGTCAAACAGACGAGCATCCCCCAGGGACTCGACGACGGACCGGTGAACTTCGATTTCTCGGTCACGAAATGGAAATCGTGGGCCGTCGACAACTACGACTGGGAAGGAGACAAGAAGTTCGGCATCTTCACCAGCTTCGGCCTCCCCACGCAGAAAGAGATGAACCATCTCCAAAAGGTGGGCCTCGCCAAGCCGTATCAGCGCAGCTCGCGCTCCTGGGTCAATACGCGCCACGGCATGGACTCCTGGCAAAACTTCGCCGCCTCGCTCGCCACGCTCAAAGCCGTCGGCAACGAACGACTGCAGTTCAACAAGAATCAGGACAAAGAGCGGCAGAACGAGATGGCCGCCGGCGCGCTCCCCAGCCCCCCCGCCGCCGAAGACGTGCTCGAGCAGAAGTAGCACGCGGGGTTCTAAAAATGAAAAGTGGCACCGGCTGCCGGCCTGTGCAGCAACTACGGCCGAGCGTCCAGCTCCACGCGATCCACCACCACCACGCGCAGATCCCCCACGTTCGTGTGCGTGGGCCCCGTCTTGATCAGACCGCCGGCCCGTTTGAAAAACGTATAGGCATCATTGCGGCGCAAGAAATCTTCCACGTCGAGCGCCATCGCGACTGCGCGCTGGGCGATCTCGCCGTCGATCATCGCGCCCGCGGCATCGGTGGGACCATCTTCGCCATCGGTCCCGCCCGACACGAGCGAGACACCTTCCAATCCACCGCGACCGAGGCGTTCGAGCGCCGCCAGTGCCAACTGCTGATTGCGGCCACCGCGACCTCGCTCCCCCTCGGGCGCCAGCGTCACCACGGGCTCGCCCCCACTCACCAGGCAATCGGGCCCCACTTGCGCGCGCATCACGCGAGCCATGTCGGCCAGATGCCTGCCCACTTCTTCGGCCTGACCCTCAGGCGCCCGAGCCGCATCGAGCGCCGGCGAATATCCTCGCTCGACGGCCTCGATCCCCGCTGCATCGACCGCCGTGGCGTTGTTGCCGATGACGTGGATGCTGCACGTCGTTCGCGCAGACAGCGCATCACATTTCGCACGATTGCCTGCCTTGGCCGCGCCTTCCAAATACTGCACCACCGTGGCGAGCTGCGCCTCGCGACGCGCGCCAAAGCGCTCGAGAATCGTCAGCGCCTCGTCCGGTGTCGCACGATCGGCCACGGTCGGACCCGAACCGATCAGATCGAGCGGATCGCCCAGCACGTCGGAGATCACGAGCGTGACGAGCCGCCCCGCGCGGCACGCTCGTGCCAGCCCGCCCCCTTTGATGCGGCTCAACTGCTTGCGCACGGTGTTCAGCTCGACGATGTTCGCCCCCGCGGCGCTCAAGTAGCGCGTCACCGCTAACTTGTCTTCGAGCGACACCCCCGGCACCGGTGCCGGCAACAGCGCCGATCCTCCACCGGAGATGAGCGCGAAGCAAAGATCCTCTTCCGTCATTTCACCCACGAGGCGCAAAATCTCTTCCGAGCCTGCCAACCCCTCAGCGGTCGGTTCGTTGCGCCCCGCGGGCCGCGCGGCGTGCAGGTGGATACGTTCGAGCGGGCGAACACAATCGGCCGGCACGTTGATCCAACCGGTCACCCCCTTTTCAGCGAGCAACTCGTGGCCCAGCACCTCTTCGACCGCGGCCGCCATGCCGGCCCCCGCCTTGCCCGCCCCCACCACCGCGATGCGGCGCACACGCGCCAGATCGATTGGCGCTTCATCGGCCACGAACAGCAAGTCCCCCGCGCGTTCGACCGCCGCGTGTACCAAACGATCGGCCGCCACGGCCGCCAGCCCGGCACGCCAGATCGCTAGCGCATCTTCGCGGAGTTGTTCGCTAGGTCGCGGCATTCGATTCAGAGAGCAAAGCAAGAAAAGGACACAGGCCGCCGGCCTTGTGTGGAAAAGATTCCAAGGCACAGGCTGGCAGCCTGTGCCACTTTGCCGTGGAACTCGAAGTCCTATTCCCGTTTCGCCAACACGCCATTGATGACCAGTGCCACGAGCAGGACCACTCCCATCAGCAACTGCCGCGCGAGATCATCGATCCAGTTGATCTGCGCCAGACCCAGGTTCAGCACGGTGAACGTGAGCACGCCGATCACCGTCTTCGGCATGCTTCCTTCGCCCCCGAAGAGACTCGTCCCGCCGAGCACCACGCACGCCACGGCGTTCAACAACAGGTCGGCATTCTGATCGAGGCTCACGCTGTTCAAGCGCCCCGCGTTCACCAATCCGCCGATGCCCGCCGTCAAGGCACAGATCGCCAGGCACGCCACGACGATCAACCCCGTGCGCACGCCAGCCAGCCGCGCCGCCTCGCGATTGCCCCCCACCATGTAGACATAGCGCCCGAACCGCGTATGCACCAGCACAAGGTGCCCGACAACCATGATCGCCAGTGCCAGCATCGCACTGTAGGGAACATTCAAGCGCTCGGTCACGTCGATGCCCCGGTTGCCGATCATCTTCAGCACCGGGGGCACGTCGAGCGTTTCGCTCCGCGTGAGATACCGGGCCGAACCCTGCGCCACGTACATCATGGCCAGCGTGATGATGAAGCTCGGCATGCGCGACCACGCCGTCAGCAGGCCCGAGAGCAAGCCCAACAGCACCGCCGTCACCAGGGGCACGCCGATCGCCAGCGGGATCACCCACCCGGGCATCGCCACGTCAGCGGCCGGCGCCCCCTGTTGAAACACACGTTCGGCGATCCAGCCCCAGTGTTGAAACATCCAGCCGCACAAGCAGGCGGTCCACAGCGCGACCATGCCGACCGAAAGATCGATCTCGGCACACAACAGGACAAACGTCAGACCGGCCGCCACGATCGCCAGCACCGATCCCTGCTGCAGCACCTGCCGCAGCGTGGCGAGCTTCCAGAACGAGTCGCTCGTGGCCAGAAAGAAGACCACGATGATCATCAGACTGATCACCGGCGCCAAATCGCGCAGTTCGAACGGTATCCTCTGCTGACGACGCATCAAAGCCTGCCTGCGAAGGGCTTCATCACAACTTGTTCGAGGAGGGGCGAACGCTCCCATCACGTTCGCCGGCCCGATTCACTAGAATGGAAGTAGACCGAGGATACACAGCCGCGCCACCCACGTCACGTCCCGCGACGTCACGAGTCGCGCACGGTGTGGCACTGCTGGCATGCCCAGCAGTGTAATCTGGCAAACCGCTGCCGTATTATTTAATCATGCCCACGATCGACCAACTCCGCACCGCGCGGCTCATCGCCGAGCGACTCGGCCCTCAACACCTCGACGACCTGCTCTTCGTCGAGTCCGACCGCGGCGTCCGCATCCTGCTGGGCGAGCCGGTCATCACGCGCGAAACCGTCGCCCGGCGCCTGGCCAGCCATGTCGAGCACTGGCAGACGCACGGCTACGGCTCGTGGCTCCTGCGCGAGGCCGGCACGCGCCACGTCGTGGGTCGCTGCGGACTCCGCTCGGCCGTGGTTCAGGAGGAACCGCACGTCGAGCTCCTCTACGCCATCCGCCACGAGTTCTGGCGACACGGCTACACGACCGAGATGTCGCGCGAGGTGCTGCGCGTCGGCTTCGAGGAGCTCGGTCTCGAAGAGATCGCCGCCTGGACGCTGTGGAACAACTGGGGCTCACGCCGCGTGATGGAAAAGTCGGGTCTCGAGTACGAGCGCGACATCATCCACGCCCGACTACCACACGTCTTCTACCGCCTCGCCGCCACCACCTGGCGCGAACGCCAACATGAGCAGTGCGCCACAAGGCGCGTAGGCCACGTACCCCGTGCGTGACAAAACCTCAACTTTTTCAACACCAAGACGCAAAGGCGCGAAGGCGCAAAGAAGGGGGTAGAAATTCTGCTCGAGAATCAGCTCGTCCTTCATCCCAACCCGAAGCGTAAGGGGACTAGTGATTCGGCGAAACACCATAGTACGACATCGCACGGCTAGTACACTTAGCGTGTATCCCTGCGTCTTTGCGCCTTAGCGTCTTTGCGTTAAACCTCTTCCGCCTCGAGCAGCAATTCGAGATAGCTGCGACGCTCCGTCTCGGTCAGTCCCAGATGCGCCGCCAGCGACATCACCCGCGCCCGATTCGCGTCGAGATCCCTCTCGCTCGACAAAATCTCCAGCTCGACGAACTCGCCCACACGGTCCACCCGATCGAGCGCCGCGGTGATTTCGGCTTCCTGCCACGTTACGCGCGCCTCGCGGCGTAGCTTGCGCACCTCGAGCACCGGCCGAAAGCCGAGGGCCTCGAGCAATTCGGCGAATTGCGCCGCGCCCGCCTCTCCGCCAGCCAGCGGCAATTCGATCTCGCGCCGCGTCTTCGTCTGGCGGTCGAGCTTCGGCCCCTTGTAGGTCACGCACCACGAACCTTCGGACAAACGCATCCGCAGCGCCTCGTCGGTCTGGGCAAAATCGCGTGCCGGATGGGCGAAATAACGATCCACCTGCTCGTGCGACGCGCCGAACCGCGCGCCAAGCTGCACCAGCCCACGCTCGACGGCGTTTGGATCGGGCACGCGGAACTTGATTTCAACTTCGAGCATCGGCGCACTTCACCGCCCAGGAACGAACATCAGCGCGCTTCCGCCACGCGCATCGTCTCGGCAAAACTCTCGGCGCGATAGCCACGTTCCGCGCGCTTCGTCCGCAGTACGGAATCGACAAGCAGGCCGATCACTTTACGAAACACGGCCGGCACGACTTGCTCGGCGTCGACGCGCAAGATCGTCTCATCGTGAGCCGCCAGATCGAGAAACACCCTGCGAATCGCCGTTAGCAGATCGAGCCGCTCGAAATGGTTCGGTACCTCGCCCCGCAGCGACTCGATCCGCTCGAGCGTAATCTCCGGCCGCGCGTCGAACAGCAACACGACGTCGGGCCGCGGAAAGAGCGACTCCATCCGCTGCCGCAGCTCGGGCACGTCCATGCCCCGCGAACCCTGATAGGCGATCGTCGAAAAGTAATAGCGGTCGAGGATGACAATCTCTCCCCGCTCGAGCGCCGGCTGCACGAGCTGCGCCACGTGCTCCTTGCGATCCTCGATAAAGGCGTGCAGCTCTTCGTCCGCCGACATGCGCCCCTGCTGCGCCGATTCGCGAATCTTCCGCCCCCAGGGCCCGTTGGTCGGCTCTTTCGAGGCGATGACCACCTCGCCCACCGCCACGAGCGCCTGGCGCAGCAGCTCGACTTGCGTCGTTTTGCCAGCGCCATCGATCCCCTCGACGGCAATCAGTATCCCTTCATCCGGCTTGCTCATAGGCCCTGATGATAAGGGCACCACCCACCCCCGGCAACGACGTCAAGCGTGCGTGTCGCGTCCAACTCGAGCACAAGCTCGGGGGTGCCATGCTTTCACCGCGCAGCGGGGTAAGCATGCCGCGCTCGACGTCGTGCGACGAACCACACGCCGCACAGACCAACGGCAGCCAGCACGAACGTCGATGGCTCCGGCACAGGCGTCAACAATGCACCACGGGGCGATCCATCCGGACTCAGGCCATACACCGCGATTTGACCATGGTCATTGATGTCGTTGGCGAAAAAGATCTGCCAGCCCTCCCCCGATTCGTCGAGCAGATCATTCAAATTCAACATCCCCTCGGCGCTGGTCCAGAGAAAAGGGCGGCTACCGGAGGTGCCATCACTGATACCAACAACTTGGCCTAGCGCATTGACGCCCCAAGCGACGCTATAGCCGATGCCGTCTGATAGATCGCCTAGACTCTGCATGCCCGTCTCCGGAGTCCACAGAAACGGCAGATAACCCGTCTCCCCATGGCTATACCCCACAACGTGACCATGCGCACTGAGATCCAACGCCTGGCTGAAGTTTTCACCGCCGGGCAAGTCCCCCAGATCTTGCATACCACCAGCACTTGTCCATAGGAACGCATGAAAGCCTTCTTCACTTGCTGCGTAACCCGCAACCTGCCCGGCATCGTTGATGGCGACCGCTTCACTAAAGCCTTGCCCGCCAGTGAGATCGCCCAGCGACTGCATGCCCGCCCCACTCGTCCACAGAAACGCACGTTGGCCGCTATAGCCGACTACCTGGCCCAGATTGTTGATGCTCAAGGCCACGTTACTACCCGAAGAGCCCGGCAGTTGGCCGAGATCCTGCATGCTTCCGGCCGACCATAGCACGGCGCGCTGCCCGACGGCCGAGTAACTTCCACCCACAGCGTCGCCGGCGTCGTTCACTCCGGCGGCAGAACTGAAAACGTCGCCGCCGGGCAACTCACCCAGATCCTGCATGCCGCCACTACTCGACCACAGAAACGCGTGACTCCCCGTTGCCACCGAACTGAAACCCACCACAAAACCGCTGTTACTGATGGCAGACGCATAGCTGCGATTATCACCGCCAGGCAGATCGCCAAGATCGGTCACGCGGTACAACGGCTCCCCATGCACCGTTCGGCTGGCCGGGAAACAGGCCAAACATGCCACTAGGCACGTCGTCCAATAGAAGGTTCCAAATCGCATGGCCTGTCCCTACCTATCGAGAAAAGAGCTGCTCATCC